>NZ_NEXQ01000019.1:0-309622 GCF_002810405.1 Psychroflexus sp. S27
CCTTTACTATAGCTTAGTATTGACTTTGGATAAGTGATGTGTAGGATAGGTGGGAGACATTGAAGCTGCATCGCCAGGTGTGGTGGAGTCATTGTTGAAATACCACCCTTTACTTGTTTAAGGCCTAACCCCGCATTTGTGGGGGACATTACTTGGTGGGTAGTTTGACTGGGGTGGTCGCCTCCAAAATAGTAACGGAGGCTTCTAAAGGTTCCCTCAGYACGCTTGGTAACCGTGCGTAGAGTGCAATGGCATAAGGGAGCTTGACTGAGAGACCYACAAGTCGATCAGGTACGAAAGTAGAGCATAGTGATCCGGTGGTTCCGCATGGAAGGGCCATCGCTCAAAGGATAAAAGGTACTCCGGGGATAACAGGCTGATCTCCCCCAAGAGCTCACATCGACGGGGGGGTTTGGCACCTCGATGTCGGCTCGTCACATCCTGGGGCTGGAGAAGGTCCCAAGGGTTGGGCTGTTCGCCCATTAAAGTGGCACGCGAGCTGGGTTCAGAACGTCGTGAGACAGTTCGGTCTCTATCTACAGTGGGCGTTAGAAATTTGCGTGGATCTGACTCTAGTACGAGAGGACCGAGTTGGACAAACCTCTGGTGTATCTGTTGTTCCGCCAGGAGCATCGCAGAGTAGCTACGTTTGGCAGGGATAAGCGCTGAAAGCATATAAGCGCGAAACCCACCACAAGATGAGATTTCTTTAAAGGGTCCCCGTAGACTACGGGGTTGATAGGCTACAGGTGTAAAGGCAGTAATGTCACAGCCGAGTAGTACTAATTACCCGAAGGCTTATAATAGCTAGCTCTTTTATTTATAAATAGAAAATGATTGTATCTGTATTTTATCTTATCTGATATGTTGATATTAATGACTTAAGGTGGTTATAGCAACGAGGCTCACCTCTTCCCATTCCGAACAGAGAAGTTAAGCTCGTTAGCGCCGATGGTACTACTAACGTGGGAGAGTAGGTCGCCGCCTTCCTTTATATACTAAAGCCTGTAAGAGATTCCTTACAGGCTTTTTTGTTTTACTTCATTTTGTATTAAATCTGATCTTAAGATGTTACGGTGAAGTGTAAGGCAAAACTCACGCTCACAATTTTAAACAAAAAAAGCTGACCTTCTATAAAGCCAGCTCATTTCTAAGAAATTTATTATTAATGATTTTATTGTTTCGATGGACAAGTCGATTCAGTTGTTGAGATTTCAAGTTCTTTGAATACTTCAAAACCACCCTCAATGTTGATTAAATTATGCTTACCTCGCATTTTTAATATTGAACTGGCGATGACAGATCGATAACCACCTAAACAATGTAAATAAAAGGCTTCTTTATCAGGGTAAGTTTCTAAGTGATCATTAAGTTCTGCTAAAGGCGTATTAAGTGAATTTATTAAATGTTCTGAATTATATTCTGTTTCTTTACGCACATCGAATATAGGTAGTTGATTAATTTTTAAGTTTTTAAACTCTTCAGCTGATATAGAGTTAACCTTGTCATATTCTTTTCCTGCTTTCTTCCAAGCTTCAAATCCTCCTTTTATTAAGCCAAGTGTATTGTCAAAACCAACACGCGCTAATCTTATCACAGCTTCTTCCTCTTTCCCTTCAGGTGTAACTAATAGAATGGATTGTTTGATATCTGAAATTAGTGCACCAACCCATGGAGCAAAGTCTCCATTTAAACCTATAAAAATAGATTGTGGAATATGACCTTTTATAAACTCATCTTCACTTCTAACATCTAATATTATTGCATTTGTATTGTTAGCCACAGTTTCAAACTCATCAGGTGATAATTCTTTAGTTCCTTTTTTGATAATATTTTTTATATCCTCATAACCTTCTTTATTCATTCTTACATTTAAAGGAAAATACTTTGGTGGAGGAAGCAAGCCATCGGTAACTTCTTTAATAAATTCTTCTTTTGTCATGTCTGATCGAAGAGCATAATTTACTTTCTTTTGGTTTCCTAAAGAATCAACTGTTTCCTTCATCATATTTTTACCACAAGCAGATCCTGCTCCGTGTGCAGGATAAACTGTGATATGATTTTCTAAAGGCATAATTTTATTTTGTAAACTTTCATACAATAATCCAGCAAGTTCTTCTTGAGTCATGCTAGCAGATTTCTGAGCTAAATCAGGTCTTCCGACATCTCCTAGGAAAAGTGTATCACCTGTAAATAGTGAATTATTTTTACCATTTTCATCTTTTAATAAATAACAAGAACTCTCCATTGTATGTCCAGGCGTATGCAAAAGTTCAATGGTAATATCACCTAACTTGAATACTTCATTATTTTTAGCAATATATGCATCAAAGTTTGTTTCTGCAGATGGCCCGTAAACTATTGTAGCTCCAGTTTCTTTGGCTAGAGTTACATGACCACTTACAAAATCAGCATGAAAGTGTGTTTCAAAAATGTATTTAATCTTTGCATTGTTTTTATTCGCTTTGTCTATATAGGATTGAACTTCTCTTAATGGATCTATGATAGCAACTTCACCTTCACTTTCAATATAGTATGCACCTTGGGCTAAACAACCAGTGTATATTTGTTTAATCTTCATTTAATCAATTTATTTTTAAAAGATATTTACGTTTGTTTGACTTACAAATTTAAACTTAATAATAATTTAAGGTCGTAACATTAGTTACAAATCCCTAAGAGGTTGATAAATGACAGTAGTTTCATGTGATCTTTATTTATATTTGTATAAAACTTAAAAAATGGCATTAGAAAAACAAGTAATGGACAAGATGAAAGCAGCAATGAAAGCAAAAGATACGGTTGCTTTAGCTTCTTTAAGATCTATTAAAAATGAAATTATAAAAGAGAAGACTTCTGGAGACTCAACAGGGGAACTCACAGACGACGAAGAGCTAAAGTTGCTTCAAAGACTCGTTAAACAACGTAAAGAAAGTGCTGAAGTTTACAAAGAGCAAAATAGACCAGAATTAGCAGATGCTGAATTAGCAGAGGCAAAAATTATTGAAGAGTTTTTACCTGCTCAGTTGAGTGATGAGGAGATTAAGAATGAAGTAGAAGCTATTATCTTAGAAACCAGAGCTGACTCTATGAAAGATATGGGGAAAGTTATGGGAATTGCTTCTAAACGTTTGGCAGGGAAAGCTGATGGTAAAACTATTTCTAAACATGCTAAGTCAAGCTTATCATAAGCTAACAAGACTCACACATAAATTATAAAAAAGGCAAAGATTATATTTTATTAGCTGAAGTGGAGGAGATGCATTTTTAAGCTTATTTAAAATACGTAAATATTTAAATAGTATAATTTTCATCATTTTAGTTAAGTGATTTTAAAAATCAAAAGGCTTAATAATTTCAAACTTTTGAGTCAAAAACTATAGTTTGATGAGTTGCAGAGGCATATTTAAAATCTAGCACATAAAAAAAGCTGATTTGACAATAAAGACAAATCAGCTTTTAGGTATAAAAATAAGATGCTTTTATATATCGTCGAAGCTTAAATCAGTGAATGCTGCAACTTTATCACTGCTTTCTTTTTCAGTATGAGGTTCTTTTGTATCGGTTTTTTGAAAATCTTTTTGATGACGTTCAGAAATTACTTCTTCACCTTTTTCATTAATAATAAAGTTGCTTGTTTCTTTTAAAGCGTCTTGAAAGCTTTCAAAATCTTCTTTGTACAAATAAATTTTGTGTTTTCTGTAAAAGAAAGATCCATCGTCATTTGTGAATTTTTTACTTTCCGTAATCGTTAGATAGTAGTCGTCAGCTTTTGTTGATCTGACATCAAAAAAATAAGTTCTTCTTCCTGCACGAATAACCTTTGAAAAAATGTCATCGTTCTTCATCGTTGCTTGATCACTCATAATTTAAAAATTGATTGTTGATTGAGAATTCAAAAATCTTAAAAAAAACAAAAAACCTAAGCATTTCTAAGAATCTTTTTCTTCTAATTGCTTTTCGTAAAGCTCTTTGTAATATCCATCAATGTTTATGAGCTCTTGGTGGTTGCCTTCTTGAATTATTTGTCCATTATCAACAACAATAATTTTGTCTGCATTTCTTGCAGAGGAAGCTCTGTGACTCACTATAATAGCCGTTTTTTCTTCAGAAATTTCTTTTAAATTATTAAAAATCTTTTCTTCTGTTTCAGTATCAACAGCCGATAAACAATCATCAAATAAAACAATATTTGGATCTTTAATGATCGCTCTAGCTATTGACACACGTTGTTTTTGTCCGCCAGATAAAGTTAAACCTCTTTCGCCTAAAACTGTGTCGTAGCCTTTGCTGAAGCCCATAATGTTTTCATGAACCGCAGCGTATTTGGCAGCAGCAATGATTTCTTCTTCTGAAGCATCACTTTTACCAAATTTAATGTTTTCACGTATGCTTTCGCTAAATAGAAAAGCATCTTGAGGAACATATCCAATTTGCTGGCGTAACTCACTTAAATTGAGAGATTCAATAGGTTTTCCATCAATTAAAATTTCTCCTTCTGAGACATCATAAAGACGACCGATTAATTCTAAAATTGTAGATTTACCAGACCCTGTGTTTCCTAAAATAGCAAGTGTTTCACCTTTATTTAGTTTAAAAGAAAATTTATCTAAAGCAGTAATATTTGTGTCGTCATAAACAAATGTTACATTTTTAAATTCAATATTTCCCTTGATGCTTTCTTCTTTTTCTGAGTGATTTTTGATGCTTGGTTTTTGTTCTAAAAATTCATTAATTCTTTTTTGAGAAGCTTCAGCACGCTGTACCATTGAAGTAATCCAACCAACAGAAGCGATAGGCCATGTTAACATATTTACATAAAGTAAAAACTCAACAATCACACCGACACTTTCTATTTCACCATTAATATATTGCTTTCCACCTATATAAATTACTATAAGATTACTAAATCCGATTAAAAGAACCATCAATGGAAAAAAAATGGCTTGCACTTTAGCTAGATCTACATTTTTCTCTTTACTTTCATTTGCGAGATTATCAAAATCTGAATTAAATTTATCTTGAATTCCGTAAGATTTAATCACTGCAATTCCACTAAAACTTTCTTGCGTAAAAGTATTCAGTTCAGAAAGAAATTGCTGAACAACAGCCGAACGTTTATTGATTGCCACGCTCAAACGATAAATCGCAATCGATAAAATAGGTAACGGTATCAAGGTGTAAAGCGTCAGAATTGGCGCTGCGGAAATCATGTAAGAAATAACAACCACAAAAAGCGTTACTGTTTGTACACCATACATTAAAGCTGGGCCAACGTACATTCTGACTTTCGAGACATCTTCAGAAATACGATTCATCAAATCGCCTGTTCTGTTTTTTTTATAAAAATCTAGAGAAAGACTTTGATATTGCGTGAAAACCTCATTTTTTAAATCATATTCAATAAAACGTGAAACCACGATAAAGGTTTGTCTCATCAAAAAGGTTAAAACTGCAGATGCAAATACAGCGGCAATAATTAAACCGATATTATAAAGCAGCTCAGACTTAACAATCTCAATATCTACAATCTCGCCATTCACGTATTTTTCAATCGCATTTGTAGAGTTACGAATGAGTTGAGGCGTAAATAAGGCAAAAACTCTCGCGCCAATAGTAATGATTAGGCCGAGTAGAAGGCGCCATTTATATTTTAGAAAATATTTATTTAAGTACCTGAGTGATTTCAAATCTGAATTTTAGATTTTACAAATGTAAGGTTTATGCGGAAATCAAAAATTGAAGTAACATAAGTTTAATAACGAATTTCATCAAAAAAAAATCAAAACAGTCAAAACTCTTATTTTTAATATTATTTTTGCACACTGAAAATTTGAATTCAATGCTGACAAGAAGACACATTCGTGCAAAAGTGATGCAATCGATCTACGCCTTTAAAAAAGGTAACCAGATGAGGATGCAGAATGACAAGAAATTTCTCAAGAAAAGCATGGTTGATATGCATGACTTGTTTCTACTTAATTTGAGTCTGCTCGTTGAGCTGAAAAATTATGCTGAAAATCATTACGAGATTAGTAAGAAAAAATTTTTAGCAACTGATGAAGATAAAAAACCAAATTTAAAATTCGTCAACAACTTATTGATTGAGAAAATTGAAAATGCCACAGACCTCAATGAATTACTCGAAGATAGAAAAATAAGAAACTGGAGAGATGATGATGAAATCCCAAAAAAGCTGTGGGCTAAACTCTTAAAGAGTGACCTATACCAAGATTACGTCAAGGATTCTTATGCTGATTTTAAAGGAGATAAAGACTTTATTATTAAAATTTATAAAGAAATTATCGCTCCAGATGATTTGCTTTATGATTATTATGAAGACGAGAAACTTACTTGGGTTGACGATTTCCCAATTGTCAATACAGGAATTATAAAGTTCATTCAAAAGGTAAAAATGGATGAAGATTTTATCAAAGTGCCAAGCTTGTTTATCAATAATGATGATGAAGAATATGCGGTTGATTTATTCACGAAAACACTTCTCAACGAAGAAGAGTTTACAGATGCTTTTAAAGACAAAACACCAAATTGGGACACAGATCGTATTGCTGATTTAGATAGTATTCTGATCAAGATGGCTTTATGTGAGTTTACAAGGTTTCCGAGCATTCCTGTTCGTGTTACAATTAATGAATATCTTGAGATCGCGAAAGATTACTCAACTTTGAAAAGTGGTATTTTCATTAACGGTGTTCTCGATAAGTTATCAAAAGAATTTCAAGAATCTGACAAAATTCATAAAATTGGTCGTGGATTAATGTAATGAGTTAAAATTTTATACTTTTGAGGAAATTAAAATTCTAATAAAAATGAAAACTACTTTTTTAGCATTAGCTACCGTTTTAGCTTTGGGTTTTACATCATGTAAAGACAATGCTTCTTCTGAGGTCGATACAAAAAAAGCTGAAACAGCTTCAGCCTCGGACTCGCAGCAACAAAAATATCCAAAACTAGTCTTTAACGATATGGTTCATGATTTTGGAACAATCAACGAAGGAGACGTTGTTGAGCACGATTTTACATTTAAAAATGAAGGTGACGCACCTTTGATTATCACAAATGCAAGAGCAAGTTGTGGATGTACAGTTCCTGAATATCCTAAAAACAAAACAATTGCTCCAGGTGATGAAGGTAAAATGACAATCCGTTTTAACTCAAGCGGTCGTCCAAACCAGCAGATGAAAAGCATCCGCGTTTCTTCAAACACTGAAAAAGGCCAAGAAACTTTAAGAATTAAAGCCTTTGTAACACCAAAAAATAAAAATGCTGGATCTCCAGTAAAATAAGCTTATGGCAGAATTAACTCAATTCCTTCCGCTCATTTTGATTTTCGTAGTGCTCTATTTCTTTATGATTAGACCACAAATGAAAAAACAAAAACAGGAAAAAAACTTTATTCACGAACTCAAAAAAGGTGACAAGGTTGTCACTAAAAGTGGTTTGCACGGTAAAATATCAGACTTTAGTGAAAAACTAGATGCTGTGATTATTGAAACTGGATCAGGAAAAATGACTTTTGACAAGTCTTCTATTTCTTTAGAGCTAACGAATAAAGCAACAAAACCTGTGGAAGCTAAAAAGTAATTTACTTTTTGGAATCAAAAAAAATTTAAAAAAGCTATCTTTAACGAGATAGCTTTTTTCATTTATAATATCTATGAAAGACATAATTCAATCCAAAAACGATCTTCAAATTGGTTTTAAAGCGCCAAACTTTAAGTTGCAAGATGTTGTCACAGGAAACTTTTTCAATCTTAATGATTTGAAAGGAAGCAAAGGAATTGTGATTATGTTTTTAAATAATCACTGTCCTTACGCAAAACATGTCAATGAAGAAATTGTGCGTGTTGCTAACGATTATCGCGTGATTGGATTTGGCTTTGCTGCAATCTCTAGTTCTGACATATCTATGTATCCAGAAGATTCTCAGCAACAAATGATAGAAGTTGCTAGAGAAGAGGATTATTCATTTCCTTATTTATTTGATAAAGATTTAAGTGTTGCAAAAGCATATCATGTGAAAGAAACGCCGGATTTCTTAGTTTTTGATAAGGCCATGGAAATGACATATCACGGTCAGCTTGATGATTCGAGACCTCAGAATAATATTCCATTATCTGGTACTTCTTTAAGGCGAGCTTTAGATGCGATTTTATCAAACAGACCACCTTTGAGAAACCAAAAACCGTCAAATGCAAATGACATTTAAATAAATAAAAAATTGCCTTGAGAATAATTGATTCTTAAAAAGAAAATCAATTTCAAAAACTCTCAAGACAATTTTGATAAAACTTATTATTTAACGTGAGACCAGTTTTTACCTTTTTTGATGCGGTAAAGATGCATTTCAGAAATGCCGAATTTTTCAGCAATCTTCTTCATACGCATCGTCCTGTTAGGATCATTCACCATTTTTCTAATTTTTCTAACTTTGGCTTCAGTAAGTTTCGCATTCTTAACTTTCTTAGAATTTTTAATCCATAAAGGATTTTTAAACTGATGCTTTTCTTTTTCTTTTTTATTAGCCCAAGCTAAATTCTCAACATTGTTGTTGAGTTTGTTGTAATCTTTGTGAATTACAAAGTTTTGATCTTCGGAATCTTTTTTAATAAAAGTTTCTGCAATCACCTTATGAAGATATTTAGAGCGATTCCCACCAGCTTCTAAAGTAATTGTGATACTCGCATAGCCATTGATATTTCCAATCTTAATTGGCCAAATCCTGCCAGTCTTTTTAGTACGTCTAGCTCCGCCTAAATTGGAAACTTCAATTTTCTGTTTTTTTTTGTATTCTGGTCCGAGTTTAACCTCTTTCCAGATTTCATTTTCTTTTTCCTTTTTCATTTTAATTTGTGTTGTTTTCGGGGTATGAACAAATATAATGAAAAGTTATGAAAAATTGACTTATGTTAACTAATTGATTTGAAAGCTCTTAGTGTGTTTATTTTTAATCTGTACCAAAAAAAACTTTTCTTTCTACTTATATTATGTCTTTTGTTTAATGTTTTAACAGCAAGCTTCATGTTTCCTTTAGCTTTAATAGCTGTCCAAAATTCAGGAAATTCAGTATGAATAGCATCAATGTCTATCTTTATTTGATTGGGTTTGTCTTTTAAAAAAAACTCAATTGAAGATTCAATATTCATGACCATATCGAGAGAATACTTATAAATCTCTTCTTTAGATAATTTTTCAGTAGGATTTTTTTTTATGCCATCACAGTAGGCTTTAACAATATTATTCGGATAGTAAACGCGTTTAGCATAACTTTCAGCGACCTTATTATGATCTCGCGTCAAATGAACGTAAAAAGCATCTTTTCCGAAATGCTTATCTAAACGGCCTAAGTCCCAAGATAACCTGTTATCAGCTTCGATGTGTTGGTCAGGAAAATCAAATCTTTCTTTTCCGTTTAAATGTGATCTTGATTCATGATCAGCGGTGAAATTATCAATATGTTCACAAGCTTTGATAAAGCTGACAGAGCCTGTTCTTCCTGTGCATAAAACAAAAACATTCATAAATAACTAGACTTTAAAGATCAGTTGCTCTTGATCAAAATTAATTAAATCGTTTGGGAAAAGTTTTTTAAAAACTTGATTTTTAGCCAATTCTTCTGTTGTTCCAAAATAGGCTTTTTTATCATTTAACACGATTATTTTATCGCAAAGTTGCAACGCCAAATTGATTTCATGTGTTGCAAAAAGCATGGCTTTATTGTTTTTTTGACAAATCATTTTGAGCAATTTCAGAATGTATATTTTATGATACATATCTAAATGCGTTGTTGGTTCATCAAGGACAATGAGTTCAGTTTGCTGCGCCAAAGCTCTTGCGAGCATCACTTTTTGAAGTTGTCCATCACTGAGTTTTGCACATTTTTTTTTGACTTTATCAATCAAGCCAACTTGTTCGATGGCTTTTATAATAATTCTTTTATCCTTCTTTGTTAATAAACCCAACCAGTTGGTGTAGGGCTGTCTGCCAAGAGCAACAATTTCAAAAACACTAAGATCTTTATTGATGATTGGGTTTGTTAAAACTAAACCCATTTGTTCTGATTTCTCTTTGAGACTATATTTTTCAATTGGTTTTTGGTTTAAAATAATGTTGCCTTTTAAAGCAGAATTAATCTGTGTAATTGATTTTAAAAGAGTGGATTTACCAGAACCATTGACGCCTATTAAACCGACCAATTCAGAATTTTTGATGCTAAAATTGATGTTTTCAACAAGAGTTTTGTCGTAACCTATATCAAGATTTTGGATGTCTAAAATTATTTTCTCCATGTCAAAATTTGATGTGTCTTTGTTTTACCAAAAGCCAAATGACAAGTGGTGCGCCAATGATTGATGTCACGGCATTAATCGGGATTGTTAATTCTGAAAAAGGAAGTTGCGCTATAATATCACAAATTAACATCAAAATAGCACCGCTTAATAAAACCGAAGGTACCAAAACTAAATGATTATTGGTTTTGATAATCTGTCGCGTTAAATGCGGTACAGCAAGGCCAATAAATGCGATTGGACCTGCAAAAGCAGTGATTGATCCAGCTAAGAGGCTTGTCGAAAGTATAATTAAAAACCTATTGCGCTTAAGGTTTACGCCCAAACTTTCAGCATATTTTTCTCCTAATAAAAGGCTGTTTAAATTTTTAAGAATAAATAAAATAATGAGATAACTAATAAGGCTACAAATGGCAAGTATAGAAACTTCATTCCATGTTAAATCTCCTAGACTTCCCAATGACCAGAAAACATATTTTTGAAGTTCATTGGCAGAGCTGAAAAATGATAAAACATTAACGACAGCTCCTGTTAAGCTTGCAAACATAAGACCTATGATGAGAAGTGCCATTGTGTCTTTAATGCGAGAAGCTGTCATCAAAATGCCAAACATAACGAGTAAACTACCTAAACTCGAAGCGAGAACGATGAGCCAACGTTCGCTTAAAAAATCACCAAAGTTTAAACCTAAAATTCCACTACCTAAAATCAAAATTGCGACTCCTAAACTCGCGCCACTGCTTAAACCTAATACATAAGGACCAGCCAATGGATTGCGAAAAAGCGTCTGCATGAGTAAACCACTTAAAGCCAAACCACCACCAACAAAAATGGCTGTGATTGTTTTTGGCAAGCGATAATCAACGATAATATAATGCCAGTTTTGATTTTCAACTTCTTGAAAAGTAATGCTCTTAAACACTTCACTCAATGGAATACTTACCGACCCCAAGCTCAAACTGATTAGGCAGAGTAAGGTTAGGAGTAAAACGATAAGTAAGCTTGATTTGAGTTGCATCGATAATTATTTTAAAGCTTGAAAAAATACAAATTCATGCTCTTTTATTAATTCTGGATGACAGATTTTAATTAAATCTTTCAAAACCAAATCAGGTCTGTTTGGCGCTAATTCATAATAAATCACGCCACCAGTTTCTCCTTTTTTGCCAGCAATACCATAAATTTCCTTATTCTGAAATGCTTTGAATTGTTTGTAATGCGGATTTTGTTTTGTCATTTTATCATATGTCGTAAAACTACCTGGAGAAATCCAAATATCAGCATCTTGAGCTTTATTTAAAACACTTTCAAAAGATAAACTAAGACTGCCTGTTTCATCGTTATCTGCATAAATATAATTTGTGTTAGCATCATTAAAAAACATGGCTTGCCAACTTGCGCCGCCAGGTAAATACCAAACATCTCTGTATAAGCTTCCAGAAAGAACTGTTGGCTTATTTTTAGCTTTTTGAGCAAGTAATTTCATTTCATTATAGCTTCTCTCAACGGATTCAAATGCTTTGAGAGCTTCATCTTTTTTTCCGAAAAGAACACCAAAAAATTTAATCCATTCTGCTTTGCCTAAAGGTGTTTTTTCAACCCAATCACCGTTGTAAACAATCGGAATTCCAGATTTTTCAATAAGACCGTAAGCTTTGTTTTTTCCATTCATACTGAATCCGACAAAAACATCAGCTTGAGAAGAAATCGTCAATTCAGTATTGAGTTGTTGATTTTGACCGATGTTTAAAACTTTATTGTCATTAATATATTCTCTAGCTTCAGCAGACGAGATGTAGTCAGGCTCAGGAAATGCGACTAAAGTAGAGAGAACATTCAAGTCGATTAATGATGGAATATGTGTTGTCGAAGAGACAATGCTTCTCTCAATCGGTAAATTGATGCGATGTGTATAATTTAAATCTTTGGGTAAATCAACTTCTTTTTTTGTGATGACATAAGTGAAGGTTTGATCACTATTTGGCCATGAATTTTTAACTTTTAAAACATCGTAATTTTCATAAGATTCCACTTCAAAACCTGTTGCATAATCAATGTTGATATCAACTTTGGTTTGTTGTGATGTTGATTTTTCTTGAACTTTATCAGGTTTTTTATTTTGACAGGAGAATAAAAAAACGCTAATGAGTATAAATGTGAGAAAATGTTTTTTCAAAATAATAGAATTTTCAGCAAAAGTAAGATTAATTAAATTTATAGACTTTAGGAAGTTTTAAATGTTTAGTTTTGTCCGCGAAAATGGTTCTTGACATATTTCTGATATGTTAAAGATTAAAAGGGAATTTCGTTTAAAGCGAAAGCTGTTCCCGCAACTGTAAGCTAAATTTATCATTAAGATAAATGCTTTGTCAATACTTCAACCACTGTTTTTTACGGGAAGGTGATGACAAAGACGCAAGCCAGGAGACCTGCCTTTTTTCAGAAATTTAATATGAATTTGTTCGGGATAAACAAAAATGATGATAAAAAGACAGTTACTTCTATTATTTGGTTTATTTGCGTTTTTAGGAAATGCGCAACAGAAAGAAAGACAACAATTAGATACAGTTGTACTGAAACCTTTGCGCCTGATTCAGAAATCTGTAGGGCAAAGTGTTTTGAATATTGAGCAAGATCAAATCAGAAAATACCGTCCGCAATTAACTGATGTTTTAAGTTTTGAAACACCAATTTTTTTCAAAGAAAACGGTCTTGGCATGGTGTCCTCACCAAGTTTCAGAGGAACAACAGCACAACAAACTGCCGTTTTATGGAATGGGATTAATGTGAATTCACAATTTTTAGGGCAAGTTGATTTTAATACAATTTCACCTTATAATTACTCTTCAATTGATGTGAGATCGGGTGGAGGAAGCTCGCAATTTGGCTCTGGCGCTATCGGCGGAACTGTGGCTCTTAATAATTCATTGGATTTTAAAAAAGGACATCAATTTCAGCTTTTATCAAGTTACGGAAGTTTTGAAACCTACAATAATGCTATTGATTATAAATTTTCTGATGAGAAATTCAGTTTTCATTTAGGTGCGAATTATTTTGATTCAGCTAATGATTATGATTTTCCTGATCAAAAAGGGTTTAACGATAATGGACAAATGCATCATTTATCGGTGACAGCAAACGCAGCTTACCGTTTTAAACCGCAACATAAATTGAGTTTTTACTCAGAAATATATGATGGTGAAAGACATTTTTCAATTTTAGAAGAAACGCAATCAAGAACAAAATATCAGGATCAAAACATCAAATCTCAATTGTTGTGGGAATCTTCTTGGCGAAAATTAAAATTGAAATCACGTGCTGCTTATCTCAATGAGAAATACACTTATTTTCCTGAACTAGATAATGATGAAAGTTCGACTTATGGTCGAGCGGAAACCATCATCAATAAAACAAGTTTGGGTTATAAAGTCAAGAAAAATATTTATTTAGAAGCCGAAATAGATTATCAATATACTTGGGCTGATGGCATAGAAATACGTGATGCTTCAAGAAACACAACTGAAGCGCAACTTTTTTTGAAACATCATCTCACGCCAAATTGGGTTTACCAAGTGCATTTGAATCAGAATTTTGTTGATGATTTTGATGCGCCTTTTCTATATAATTTTGGTACAAATTACAGTTTTAGTTCTCAACATGAAGTAAGATTAAATTTTTCTAAAAATTATCGTATTCCAACATTTAATGACTTGTATTGGCCAGGTTCAGGCAATTTAAGTTTGAAACCTGAAACTTCTTTACAAGGTGAAATCAGCTATATTTTTAAATTAAAATCTTTTGAATTCGGTTTGACGTATTATCAAATTGAATTGGAAGATATGATTCGTTGGTTGCCTACACAAGGTGAATTGTGGGAGCCGGTCAATACTGATAAAGTTTCCTCAAAAGGAATTGAAGCGAATGCTTCATATCAGTTTAATTGGGATGGAAATAAATTGAAAGCAAAAATGCTTTACGCTTATACAAAATCAGAAAATAAAGAAACTGGCTACCAGTTAATTTATGTGCCTTACCATAAAGTCACCGCTGGATTTGATTATGATTACAAAAATTGGCATGCTGATGTCAGTGCGATGTATAATGGCAAAGTTTATACACAATCTAACAACAAATCAAAAACTCGGGTTGATGATTATATTTTGGTTAACGCTTCTGCACAATACCAATTTGGAAACAATCAAATGTACGGTCTTGGCGCTCGTGTGAAAAATGCGACTGACAGAAGCTACCAAAACATGATTTACAAACCAATGCCAGGAATTAATTTCGAATTTTTTTTAACCCTAAATTTATAAACAAATGAAACACAATTTTTTGAAGCCACTTTTATTGGCATTGACAATCGGATTCTTTTTTGCATCATGTAGTAGTGATGATGATGGAGGCGTCACTCCTGAACTTCCACAAGGTGATTTTGACTTAGGTTACATCGTTGCGAATGAAGGAAATTTTGGATCGCCTAACGCGTCGGTTTCTTTTATTGATGCTGATTTAATGACAGTTGAGAATTCTATTTTTGAAGCAGTCAACCCTTCTGAAAATTTAGGTGATGTTTTAAATCATATTGCATTTGGTGATGAAAATGCATTTTTAGTGATGAATAATAGTAACAAAATTGTTGTTGTTAATCGTTTTTCGTTTGAATATGTGACAACACTCACGGAGAGCATTGCTTTACCGCGTTATGCAGTTGTTGAAAATGGAAAACTTTTTGTTTCAAACAGTCAGTCTCAAGATATCGCTGTTTATGACACAAGTGATTTTTCGTTTATCACATCAATCGCAATTGATAAGCCTGTAGAATTATTGAAAGCTGATGCAGGTAAATTATTTGTTCAAAATGCGTCTTTTGGAACTGGTAATGAAATAACAGTTATTAATACTGATACTAACGAAATAACAAGTACACTAACAATTGATGGCGTTTTGAATAGTATTGAAGATGAAGATGGAATTCTTTACGCTTTACACTCTGAAGGAATTTCAAAATTCAATATGTCAACAGCTTCTTTAATTGAAACAATCAATTTTTCTGGAGAAATTGAGAAGCCATCAAAACTAAATATTGAAGATGATAAAATATTTTTCATCACAGGGTCTCAGGTTTACGCTTCAGATTTAAATGCTACAGAAATAGGCGTAACACCCTTATTTGATACAGAAGTTGAAGGTAATTCTTTTACTGTTGGTTATGGTTTTTCTGTTGAAAATGGAAATATTTTCTATAGTGATGTCAATGGTTTTACGGCTGATAGTGAGTTACTTATTTATGACTATTCAGGAAATTTAGTTCAGACATTAACGACTGGTGTAGGAACTAACGCCGTATATTTTAATGATTAATCTTCATCTTAGATTATAATTGATAGGCTTGTCAGTTTTGGCAAGCCTTTTTTATTGACCTCTAAAAAAGATAACTGTACTTAGGGTTTTAATTGTGATTCTAAAATCAATAAAAAGCCCTCTATTTTTGATATAATAAAGGTCATACTGAAGTTTTTCTAGAGAGTCTCTATCAGTTGCGGCATATTTTGCATTCACTTGTGCCCAACCTGTTAAGCCTGGTTTAATAACGTTTCTAATTTTATAAAAAGGAATTGTTTTAGCCAATTCTTCAACAAACTCAGGTCTTTCAGGTCTAGGACCAATTAAGCTCATGTCTCCGTTTAGAATATTGATGAATTGCGGAATTTCATCCAAACGTGTTTTTCTTAAAAACTTACCAAAAGCAGTCACACGGTTATCGTTTTTTTCGGCCCATTGTGCTCCACTTTTTTCGGCATTGGTCACCATAGATCTTAATTTATAAATCTTGAATACCTGCCCGTATTTCCCAACTCTTTCTTGGGTATAAAGTAAAGGCCCACGATTTGCCCATCATGTTGCCGATAAGCACTATTGGGAGTAGAGGCAAACTTAATAGCAAACCAAAGCTACTGACAAAAATATTGACCAACCGATTAATTGTCAAGTAGAATTGATTTGAATTGTTTTTGTTAAAAGGGAAATAACAATAAAAATCATTTTCAATATTTTCAACCAAAACTTTATCAGTCAAATTTTCATAAACATGAGAATAAGGTTTGATTGTCAAACCTTTTTCTAAAAGTGGATATAGTAAACCTTGTAGATTTTGATTAACACCTTCATAGGAATTTGTTACTAAAACCTCATTAATTCTATGTTTTTTTATACCATCTAAAAAATTTGATTTATTGAATTGTATGCAGTCATCACAATTTCTTTGATCATCTTTTTCATCTAGAAAACCAATAACGTGAATATTTGAATCCGCATTTTCTAATTCATTTTTAATCTGCTGAGGGTTGAAATTTTCTCCTACAAGAACAACTTTTTTGGTGAAACGAGGTGCAGAAATAAGACCGATATATAAAAATCGCCAAATGGCTATGGGAGCAAATATAACTGAGAATAAAAATAAAACCTCAATTCTATTTGAAGGTAATTGAGGTGTTATGATGGGTGTAAATAAAAACACGAAAATTGTGAGCGTACTTGTTAGAAGTAGATTTTTAACAATAATAAATCTAGATTCCGCTTTTTGTAAATGATACATTTCAAAAATAGTCGCAAAAAGCAAATAGTAAAAGCTTAAAAGACCTAAATAAGGTATGAAATTTTCGTTTAAACTGATATAATAAAAATCAGTGAAATAGTTTAAGGCGTATACACCAGCCCAAATAATGAGAACATCGACAATTCTTAGAAATAATTTTCTCTCAGAAATTTCAAAATGAGTTCCTTGTTTTTGAAGCATTGCGCTTGGTGAGTTTAATTCATGTAGATTGGCCTCGCAAATTTAACAAATAATTAGAAATAAAAAACTAATATCACTTTCCTGTTGTGAAAATATTCAACATTTTTGTTTCTCCCATAATACAAAGGATTTGAAAGCTTTTTTATATTTTTTATCAACTGGTTTGTTGCTCGCACTAGCATGGCCAACTTACGGTTTTTCCCCACTTATTTTTGTTGCATTTGTTCCATTATTACTCATTGCTGAAAAGAAAGTTTTAGAAGGAAAAACAGGTTTTCCTTTTTTCATGTCTGTTTATTTCAGCTTCCTGATCTGGAATTTTATCGCAACTTATTGGCTTTATTATTCCACAGCATTTGGGATGCTTTTTGCCGTTTTAGTCAATTCGTTGTTAATGACTTTAGTGTTTTTTATTTATTCTAAAATCTATACAAAGCTCAATTTTTTAGCCTCAGCGACATTCTTTATTTGCTTGTGGTTGAGTTTTGAACAACTTCATTTTATATGGGATTTTTCATGGCCTTGGTTAAGTTTAGGACATGTTTTTTCTGAAACAACAAGTTTGATCCAATGGTATGAATATTCTGGAGTTTTCGGAGGAAGTTTATGGGTTTTAATTGTCAACTTTACTATTTTTAAATCAGTTTTACTTTTTAAAAAATTTAAAGATCGCAGCATTCTTTACCGTTTAGCCTTGCGTTTGGTTTTATTTATTGGTTTGCCAATTCTTGCCAGTTTCTTAATTAAACCTGATTTAAAGGCTTCATCACATCTAGAAACAATTGCTCTTCAACCCAATATCGATCCTTATGCTGATAAATATGCTTTAACAGATGCAGATATTAAAGATTTACTTTTAGAGCTTTCTGAACCTTATATCGAGCCAGGAGAAAAGCAATTGTTTCTCGCGCCAGAAACCGTTTTTGCAAGTGGTACACAATGGTCTGATTTTGAGGTTTCTCAAGCGAATTATTTTGGGAATCAAATTTTGAAAAAAAATCCTCAAGCTGAGGTTTTATATGGTATTTCAGCTTATGATTTAATTCACAGAAAACCTGATCTAACATTACAAAGTAATTTTCTTAAAGAAGGTTTGTGGTACAATGATTTTAATTCAGCTGTATTTCAATCAGCAAATTCTCCAGCAGAGTTTTATCATAAATCTAAACTCGTTGTTGGTGTTGAAAACTTCCCTTACAAAGGAATTTTACAGCCTTTAATGGGTGACATCATGATTGATTTGGGCGGAACTGTTGCAACAAAAACCACACAAGAAAACCGTGATGTGTTTAATGTTGAAGAAACAGAAGCCGTGGCACCAATTATTTGTTATGAATCCGTTTACGGTGAATATGTTACCGATTATGTTAAAAACGGGGCGACGCTTTTAACCATTATTACAAATGATGCGTGGTGGGGAGATACACAAGGTCATCAACAGCACTGGAGTTATGCAAAACTCAGAGCTATTGAAACACGAAGAGCAGTGGCAAGGTCAGCAAATACTGGTATTTCTGGATTTATAGATAGAGATGGGTCAGTGATTTCTAAAACTAAATATGATGAAAAAACAGCAATTTCAGCGGAGGTTCCTCTTTATAATGAGATGACTTTTTATGTGAAATATGGAAATGTAATTCCGCGCGTGGCTCAGTTTTTAGCTTTATTTATTTTCTTATTTGCTGTTACAAGAAGAAGAGGCTAAGCTTCTTTTTTTGATATAATAATAGACAGAATAATATAAAAAGCGATAATCATCGGAACTGCAAGAAATTGTAAACTGATAATTAAAACAACGCTGATTAATATCAACAAAAAGCGATACCAATTTTCTTTCAAATTAAGATTCTTGAATTTTAAAGCGATTAATTTAATTTCCGCATTAAGAATGTAGTATGATAAAACGCTAATTAAACACAATACATAAACATTCTGAAGGAAAGATAAATCTTGAATGCTCATCGCTAAACTTGTAATAAAAATTGCATTTGCAGGTGTTGGTAATCCTATAAAAGCATCAGTTTGACGCGTATCAATATTAAATTTCGCTAAGCGATAAGCCGAGCCTAATGTGATTAAAAATCCAAAAAGAGCGACTACATCGACTGAAGCAAAATCAAATTCTTGAAAAGAAAAATCAGGATTTACGCTCTTTCCGATGAGGTGAAACATCACAATGCCTGGCACAAGTCCGCTTGTAACCATATCAGCCAAAGAATCTAACTGTAAACCGAGTTCACTTTTTACATTCAAAATCCTTGCAGCCATACCATCAAAGAAATCAAAGAAAATACCGATAAACATAAAAATAAATGCCCACAGAAAATCTGCCTGAAAAGCATATAAACAGGCAATGCTTCCTGCAAAAAGATTTCCGAAAGTAATTAAGTTTGGGATGTGTTTCTTCATGATTTAATTTCACTTTAGGAGTACAAGTTTAATGAGTTTTTTCGAATAGATTTCAACTTTTTGTCAAGAAGTTCAATAAATACTTCTTTGATTTGATTTCTAAACTCTCAAAAGACAATATATTTGAGCTTTTTAAGTTTTAAAATAAAAAAGATTTGCGTAAACTTTTATTATTGTGTTGTATTTTATTCATCAGCCAACTCGCGATGAGTCAAACGGCACGTAAATATTCAAATGAATTTATGAATATTGGTGTAGATGCTCGTGCTTTTGGAATGTCGAATACACTGACGGCTTTTACTAACGATGTCAATTCTGTTTATTGGAATCCAGCTGGATTAACACAGCTTGAAGATAACCAATTGGGCTTGATGCATGCCAATTACTTCGCGAATATTGCAACTTATAATTATGCAGGTTACGCTGCGCCTATTGATGATGTCAGTGCTTTTGGTTTTAGTGTAATTCGTTTTGGTGTTGATGATATTTTGGACACAACGCAATTAATTGATGATCAAGGGAATATTGATTATAATCGCATTGATTTATTTTCTACAGCAGATTATGCTTTTACGGTTTCTTACGCGCGAAATCTTAAACTTGAAGGTTTTTCTTATGGAATTAATGCAAAAGTGATTCGTCGCGTGATTGGTGACTTTGCCAATGCTTGGGGGTTTGGTTTTGATGCCGGAATTCAATTCCAAAATAAAGATTGGAAATTTGGTGTGATGGCACGTGATATCACAACAACTTACAACACTTGGCAAATTGATGAGGAAGAGTTTGATAAAATCAGCAGCGCGGTTCCTGGTCAGAATCAGACGATGCCAGAAACAACAGAAATCACTTTACCGAAATTAGAATTAGGGATTGCGCGTTCTTTTGAAATTAGAAGAGATTTCAGTTTAACGACGGCTTTGAATCTCAATACGCGCTTTGTAGAAACAAATGATATTATTTCAACTTCAAACTTCAGTATTGATCCTGCTTTTGGCTTTGAGGTCGGCTACATCAATATGGTTTATTTACGTGGTGGTGTTGGTAATTTCCAAAATGAAGTTCAAATTGATAATTCTGAATCTGTGAGTTTTCAACCGAATTTTGGTGTTGGTTTCAAGTATAGAGGAATTCAAATCGATTATGCTTTAACTGATTTAGGAGACCAAAGTGGCGCGCTTTATTCAAATGTTTTTTCATTGAAAATCGATTGGCGATTCTTTAGATAATGGAATTTTATAGGATTATTGGATTATTTCCAAAGTTTGATTATATTTGGATATGAAATCAAAACTACCTATTGAATCCCAGCGTTTTAAAAGGATTCGCCAAGATCTTGGCCACACGCAATCTGAGTTTGCAGAATTTCTGAATATCGGAAATACAACTGCAGATATTGAAAGAGGAAAAACACGTATTACAGGTGAAGCTGTTGCAATGTTATTAGATTTATATAAAATAAATCCGTTGTGGCTTTATGGCAAAAGCGAAAGTAAATACCTTAAAACGTCAGGTTTTAACACCATGCCAAAAGTGATTACCACTGAAGATGACGACCAGGAGAATATGCTTTTAGTAAGCCAGAAAGCAGCCGCAGGTTATCCAAGTAATATTCAGGATACCTCTTGGTATAAAAAGTTACCAGCCTTTAATATGCCAATCCCGCAATTTAGAAACTCAACTTATAGAGGTTTTCAGGTTGAAGGAAATAGTATGTTGCCAAATTTACAACCAGGTGATTGGGTTTTAGCAAAGGCTTTAGATTCAATTGAAGATGCATCAACTCAAAGAATGTACGTTGTTGTTCTTGATGATTCAGTATTGGTTAAACGCATCAGCATCAATCCGAAGCGTGAAGAATTGGTTTTAATTTCTGAAAATCCAGAATATCCACCTATTTTTGTAGAACCAGAACGCGTGCTTGAAGTTTGGGAAGTTTCAAGTAAATTGACTTTCAGTTTAGATGCAAATGCGGAAAACTCTGTGCTTAGAAAATTAGAATCCTCAATGGAAGAATTAAAATCACAACTTAAAGAAATTCGATAAATGGATTTTCAAGAAGCTTTTCAATTTTTAAAAAAATTAAATGCCAATAATCATAAAGATTGGATGGATAAAAATCGTGATTGGTATCAAAAAATCCGTCAAGATTTAATTTTATGGTGCAATAAAATGGATGCAAAATTTGCAGAAATTGATCCTGATTATTTTTCGTTGCCAGGTAATAAAGCCTTGAATCGGATCAATAATAATTTGCTTTATCACCCTAATAAGCCGCCTTATAAAGACCATTTCGGAATTGGTTTTGACAAGAAACCAAAACATTGCGATTTCTATTTGCATTTAGGTATTAATGAAAGCTTCTTAGCTTCTGGTTTTTATAAACCGCCATCTAAAATACTTAAAAGTGTACGTGAAGCTATTGATTATAATGGTGAAGATTTTAAAGCAATATTGAATACTAAAAATTTTAAAAAGCATTTTGGTGAGCTTGATAAAAGTCACAGTTTAAAAACGACACCTAAATCTTATTCAAAAGAACATCAGCATATTGACATATTGAGGTTAAAAAGTTTTTTCGTAGAAACTTCCATATCAAAGGATCTCATTTTTTCTTCTGAGTTTGAAGATTTTTTAATTGAAAAATATAAAGTTTTATTGCCTTTTAGAAATTATCTGAATCAAGCAATCACGGTTTAATCTATTATTTGTCTCATAATTAAATCAGTTGCACCTGCATTTTTCTCAATAAATGCTTTTGCGTTTTTACCGATCCCTTGTCTTAATTGATCAGAGTTTTTCAAGCGTTGATAAATCGTTTTTAGATCTTCATGATTTTTAATGTCAAAGCTTGCTTTTGCATTGATTAATTCCTGTGCTTCAGGAAATTTATCGTGATGATGTCCAAATATAACTGGTTTTCCAAAACAAGCTGGTTCCAAAATATTGTGCAAACCAGTTTGTCCAATCGCACCGCCAACATAAGCGATATCAGCGTAACTGTAGAGTTTTGTCAATAAGCCAATACAGTCAATAATTAAGATTTGGAAAGTATTTAAATTGGTTTCTGGTTCAATTTCTGACCAACAGATGCTCTTTTTTTGAAGTAACTGCTCAATATCTTTAATATGATTTGCATCAACTTTATGAGGCGCAATGATGAACTTTTCTTGTTCTTTACTCTTATTAATAACTTTTGATAAAACCTCTTCGTCTTCAGGCCAAGTGCTGCCGCAAACTGTACAAAGTTTATTGTTGATAAATTCATCAATCCTGTCGATATGATTGTTATAAGTTAATTGCTTAATGACGCGATCATATCTTGTGTCACCTGAAATTTCAATAGATTTTAAATGAAGTTCTTGAGCAAGTTTTTCACTTTCTTTATTCTGAACAAAAACTATATCAAAACTTTGAAGTGCTTTTAAAAAGAAGTTGCCATACCATTTAAAGTAAATTTGATTTTCTCTAAAATTGGCAGAAATTAAGTAAGTCGGGATATCTTTTTGCTTCAGAATTTTCATCAAATTTGGCCAAACATCATATTTGATAAACAATGCCATTTTCGGATTGATGATTTTTACAAATTTTTGCATGTCTGACTTTGTATCTAAAGGCAAGTAAGTTGCAACATCAATAAGGTTATCATTTTTTTTGATGTCATATCCCGAAGGAGAAAAAAAACTCACAACGACTTCATAGCCTTTGCTTTTAAAAACTTCAATTAAAGGAACAGCTTGTTCATATTCGCCTAAGGAAGCTGCGTGAATCCAAATAGGATTATTTAAATGTCGCGTGTCTTTTTCGAGTTTTTGAAATAAGTTTTTTCTTCCTTGATAAAATTTAGCAATGCTTTTATTTGCTTTAGCTAAAAGGGGAAGTAAACTTTTGAATATATTGACTGCTATTGTGTAAATCTGTCTTTGGTTTTGACAAAAATACAGCTTTATAAAAAATGATAACACTAAGAAGTCAGATTTTCGTATTTTTGAAGCTAAATTGAAGGTATGAAAAAATTACAAATGGTTGACCTCAAAGGTCAATATACCCATATAAAGTCTGAAGTTGATCAAGCAATTATGGATGTTGTGAATTCAACAGCTTATATTAATGGTCCTGCTGTTCAAGATTTTCAAAAAAGCTTAGAAGCTTACTTAGATGTTAAACATGTGATTCCGTGTGCAAATGGGACAGATGCATTACAAATCTCAATGATGGGACTTGGCTTAAAACCAGGTGATGAAGTTATTACTGCTGATTTTACTTTTGCGGCAACTGTTGAAGTGATTGCGCTTTTAGGTTTGACGCCAGTTTTAGTCGATGTTGATCCTGATGATTTTAATATAGATATTTCTGCCATAGAAAAAGCAATTACACCACGCACAAAAGCAATTGTTCCTGTGCATCTTTTTGGTCACGTTGCTAATATGGATACTGTGATGGAGCTTGCTAAAAAACACGATCTTAAAGTGATAGAAGATAACGCGCAAGCCATTGGGGCTGATTACACTTTTAAAGATGGAAGTCAACAAAAAGCTGGGACGATTGGTGATGTTGGTGCGACATCTTTCTTTCCTTCAAAAAACCTGGGTTGCTATGGTGATGGTGGTGCAATTTTCACAAATGATGATGATTTAGCGCATACAATCAGAGGAATCGTTAACCATGGTATGTACAAGCGATATCACCATGATGTTGTTGGTGTTAACTCACGTTTAGATAGTATTCAGGCTGCAATTTTAAACATTAAGCTTAAAAAATTAGATGAATTTAATGCTGCAAGACAAAATGCAGCTCGAGCTTATTCAAAGGCTTTTGAAAATTGTGAGTTTATCAAAACACCTGTTACAACGACAAATAAAAAATGCGACGTCAAAAATAGTATTTGCGACACTTGTGATTGCCATGTCTTCCATCAATATACTTTGAAAATAACCAACGGAAAACGAGATGCTTTAGCAAAGCATTTACAAGAAAAAGGAATTCCTCACGGTATTTATTATCCAATTCCATTGCATTTACAAAAAGCTTATGCTGATGAACGTTATAATGAAAAAGATTTTGTTGTGACTAATCAACTGGTAAAAGAAGTCATTTCTTTGCCTATGCATACTGAACTTGATGATGAACAAATCAACTTTATCACATCAATAGTGATTGATTTTGTAGAAAAATAGATTGATTTATATAAAACGGCTTTTAAATTTGTTATAAAGAATAAATTTAAAAGCTATTTTGATTTTATTTTCTAATACTTATTAATTCATTTTAAGACTTAACGTATTTTCTTCTTTTAAGGAAAAACATTAGGGCGCCAAAAACAATCATAAGAAAAGGAGCAAGAGCAATATTAATGATTTGCCATTTTGTTTTTGAATTTTTGACCTTAGCCTGATCAAAATTTGCAGTTTTGATAGATTTATTTCTAAGTGAAACAAGGTCTTTATCGCCAAGCATATAATTTGTGAGGTTGACTAAAAACTGTTTGTTGCCATAAGCATTTCCTGAAAGTCTATCGAAACCTAACTCTAGAATTTCACCTTTGCTGACTTCATTTTTAATCACATCACCATCTGAGATAAAAGCTTGAGAAGTGAAAACACCATCATCTTTTTGATTGTTTAAATCAAAGGGCTTTAATCTGTTTTTATAAGCAGACTTAAATTCGCCTTCGACCAAAACAGCGAGATTTTGTCTATCATTTCTAAAATCTTCAGGATTCGGCTTTTGTTGAATAAGATTTAAATTGATTTCTTTAGGTACGCCAACAATTTGCGATAAAGGAGAACTTTGTAATAGGATTTCTTTCTTTAAATCATTTTTAAGTGTGTCGATTGGATTTGCATAATCAAACTTAATCGGCAACAAGTTTTTAGTAATAATATGCGGTTGATTCCGTTGGGATAAAGGCGCATATAACCATGGGAATTGGTTGATCTCAGTATCTCTTCCACTTCCTGTTGCTAAACTTATGGGCGCGCAATACAAATCTTTCACCAATTGCGGATTGATGCGAATACCGTATTCAAAAAATAAATCGTGTAAGTTTAAATCTTTAGGTAAGGCAAATAAACTCTGATTTTTCATCAAGCTGTCTTGCTCAGCAGTAACATGTTCTGTCAACCAAATTGCTGAACCGCCTTGCATAATGTATTGATCAATAAGGTGTTTTTTTTCTTCTGAAAAAGCTTTTTGAGGTTTTGCCTCAACGATTAAATCAAAATCAGAAAGTTCTTCAAAAGTTTTCTGAGGATTACTTTGAACCGAATCTAAAGTAAAAGGAGCTATGTAATAATAATTTTTTAGCGAACGAAAAGCATCCGCGATATACATGTCTTCAAGCTCTCCTTGACCTTTGATAATTGCAATTTTTTTAGACTTATTTTGAGTCAGAATTTTTAAAGCATTTGTAATTTGGTATTCAATTTCTTGAATTGATGTATTGATTAAATTTTCAGTGTCAACTTGCGTGTTTTTACTTAATAATGAAACCGGAATTTTTTGTTCACCAAAACTAGCGACTGCCCACGGAAAAATAATTTTTTCACTCATCTCTCCGTTTTTCATCTGGTTAAGAACCTTTGGCGACATGCCATTTTGATAAAATTGATTGGCAACCTCCATGGCATTTTTGCCATCATCTATGGGATTGATAAAACTGAATTTAATCAATGGGTTGTAAGCAGCATACTCTTCTAAAAGGTATCTGATTTCTCTTTGTAACCTTTTGTATTCACTAGGCATATCACCGTTTAAGTAAATTTCAAGATGAACGGATTTGTTGAGTTTATCAGTTAATACTTGTGAATAATTTGAAAGGCTGTAACGCTTATCATGTGTAAAATCTTGTCGTACAAAAAAACTTGATGAAGTGATATTAATCAAAACAAGAAATATAATTAAGCCCAATATATGTTTGAAACTTTTGCTCATTATTGTCTTAATTTTTCAAGTTTGACTTTTGTTAATTCTAAAAATAGAATACTGATAGAGACTAAGTATATGATATTTCGTGTATCAATAACACCTCGGCTCATCGCTTTATAGTGGTAGCTTAAACTTAAATATTCAATACCGTAAATTTCTGATGCAAAAATCTGATATGTGCTCAGGCCAGCGAAAGCAAAAAACATAATAAGGCATATAAATACACCGATAATAAATGCTGAAATCTGATTTTTACTCAACACTGAGCTAAAAAGACTGATGCTGACAAAAGCGCCGATCATTAAAAGTAAACCAAGATAAGAAGTTGCAATTGCGCTATAATCAATAATAGAAGTTGCTTGCTTTAAGGCATCAATACTGAAAATATAAATTACAGTTGGGATTACAGCAATCGTTGAAAGCGAGAATGCACCTAAAAATTTGCCATAAATCATGGCTCTTGTGCTAATTGGTTTTGTGAAAAGCAGTTCTATTGTACCCTGTTTAATTTCGTCAGAAAAACTTTTCATACAAATTGCTGGAATCAAGAATATAAAAATCCATGGCATTAATTCAAAAAAAGGCGTAAGATTCGCATAGCCGTAATTGAATAAATTAAAGTTAGAGTCAAAAACCCAAATAAATAAGCCAGTGGCGATCAGGAATATAGATATGATCAGATAGCCAATAGTTGAGCTGAAAAACGAATTAAATTCCTTTTTTAAAATTGCGAACATATTAAGTTAATTCTGAATGTTGGTGTAGGCTCCAAGCCTCTGGCTTGTCTGCAAATAACATTTTAGTTTTTGGCCATACTGAGCCAAATAATTCTGATTTTCTGTAGTTGTTTAAATCCTCTTCATTGTCCCAATAGCTGTATGTGAAAAATACTTGCGGCTCTTTAATATCTTGAAGCATGCTTAAATATAAGCAGCCTTTTTGCGATTTTATTTTATTTTTTGAGGTTTCAAAAATTAATTTAAAATCTTCAATTGCTTCAGGTTTAAATATCATTTTTACAACTCTAACAATCATTTTTCAAAATTTATTGTGATCGTGTCACGAAGTTTTAATCCGAATAAGCTTGAAGCGCCACCAACAGTTAATGGATTGCTCTTATAGATCGCAAGCTCTAAAAACTCAGATGAGTTAAACAAAGCCAGCTGTCTGCCATCCTCTGAACCACGTTCTTCTTTTGGAACAGAAAAATCAACGACGCCACTATAAGAATCATGAATCTTTTTGAAAACATTCGATCTTGCTTTGATCTCAAATTTTCGACCTTTTGCAATGTGATGAAAATCTTTTTTTCTCACATTAGTGACAACATTCCCAAAGTTATCAATGTAAATCACGTGCGCAATAATTTGCGAAGAATCCTGATTGATAATCGGTGTGATATTGGTCATTTGCTTGATTTCATCTAGCCTACGGCCAATCACAGAAAGATTACCTCCACGAGCAATGTGTGCAGCAACTTTGACAAAGATATCTAAAACAGTAAAATTCGTTTCAATTCTATCATGTATGTTTATTTCTACAATTTCTTCAGGTTTGACATCTAATGCTAATAATGATAAAATACCATTGTTGGCAGCAATAAAATAATGTCCATCAAGATAAATAGCGAGATGTCTATTTTCTGGCGTTAATTCAGAATCAACTCCGATAATATGAATGCTTCCTTTCGGAAAATTATGATAAGCATTCTTAATCACAAAAGCAGCTTCAGTGATATGAAATGGAGAAATTAAATGTGAAATATCTACGATATGAGGATGATCTAACTCGCTCAAAAGCGCACCTTTAACAGCAGCGACAGAGTGATCTTTAAGCCCAAAATCTGTTGTTAAAGTTAAAATTGACATTTCATATTTTGTTAATCGTTTAAAAGCTTTTTGTGATGTTTTTTCGCTAAATTTGTCCTGCGAATTTAATTAATAATACACAAATTTTAAGGCTTTTGAATGAACTTATTTTAGAACTTTCCGAATTAAATCCCAAAGACTTTTTTGGTCAAAATAACCAAAATTTTGATCTGATAAAAAAATACTTTCCTAAGATAAAACTTGTGACTCGTGGCAATGTTGTTAAAGCTTACGGCGATAAAGAAATGCTAGACGAATTTGAGAAACGCTTTCAAATGTTGACAGACTATTTCAAAAGATATAATGAAATAAATGAAAATAGTATTGAGCAAATCTTAACAAGTCAATCAAAAGCGGATTATCAATCTTCTGAAAAAGCGAGTGATATTTTAGTTCATGGAGTCGGTGGCCGACAAATTAAGGCACAAACGCCAAACCAAAGAAAGTTAGTTGATCTCATGCGTAATAATGATATGGTTTTTGCTATCGGCCCTGCTGGAACTGGTAAAACTTATACTGGCGTTGCTTTGGCGGTTCATGCTTTAAAAAATAAACAAGTCAAAAGAATAATATTGACGAGGCCTGCTGTTGAAGCTGGTGAAAATCTTGGTTTTTTACCAGGAGATTTAAAAGAGAAACTAGATCCTTATATGCAGCCTTTATATGATGCCTTGCGAGATATGATACCACATGAACGCTTGGAAAGTTACATAGAAAAAGGTACAATCCAAATTGCGCCAATGGCATTTATGCGAGGCAGAACTCTAGATAATGCTTTTGTGATTTTGGATGAAGCACAAAATACAACACATGCTCAAATGAAAATGTTTTTGACAAGAATGGGACGTAACGCAAAATTCATGATTACTGGAGATCCTGGTCAAGTGGATTTACCAAAACGTGCAGTTTCAGGATTGAAAGAAGCTATTTTAGTTTTAAAACAAGTGAAAGGCATTGGTATTATTTACCTCAGTGATAAAGATGTTATCAGGCATAAATTAGTTAAAAAAGTCATTGCTGCCTACAAAACAATTGATAATTAAATATATGAAGTCCACTTTACTAGAAACAAACCTTCAGTTTGAAAATCAGATTGATTTTTATAAAGGAAAAGTCAGGGAAGTTTATAGCTTAAAAGATGATCAAATCGTCATTGTTTCAACAGATCGTTTAAGTGCTTTTGATGTTGTCTTACCAAAAGGGATTCCTTACAAAGGTCAAATCCTAAATCAAATCGCTAAAGAAATGCTTGATGCAACTTCTGATGATGTTCCGAATTGGTTGACATCAACACCAGATCCAAATGTTGCAATTGGGCAAAAATGCGAAGCTTTTAAAGTTGAAATGGTTGTGAGAGCTTATTTGGCTGGTCATGCATGGCGAGAATATAAAGCTGGAAAACGTCAAGTTTGTGGCGTGACTTTACCTGACGGATTAAAGGAAAATGACAGGTTGCCACACCCGATTATTACACCAACAACCAAAGCTGATCAAGGTGATCATGATACAGATATTTCAAAGGAAGAAATACTTAAACAAAATATTGTTTCTGCTGAAGATTATGAAATTTTAGAAAATTATTCGCTGAAACTATTTAAACGCGGAACTGAAATTGCTAAGGATCGAGGTTTGATTTTAGTCGATACTAAATATGAGTTTGGTAAAAATAAAGATGGTGAAATCCTGGTGATTGATGAAATTCATACGCCAGATTCATCAAGATATTTTTACTTGAATACTTATGAAGAATACCAGAAAAGTGGACATAAACAAAAGCAACTTTCAAAAGAATTTGTGAGAGAATGGTTGATTGAAAATGGTTTTCAAGGCTTAGAAGGTCAAGAAATACCTGATTTACCTGAAGAATATATAGAAAGTGTAAGTCAGCGATATATTGAACTTTATGAGAAAATCACTGGAAAAGAATTTATAAAAGCATCTGTCGAAAATATTCAAGAAAGAATAAAAGCTAATTTAAAGAACTTTAATTTAGTGTAATTATTTCAATTTAGATATAAAAAAAGCCGTTTTGAATTTTCAAAACGGCTTTTTAACTTTTATATGAAAAATTGATTAAGCGCTTAATTTCTTAAACATCTTATTCATTTTGTCAGTTTCTTCTTCGGCCAAAACTTGGTCAACTAAAATACGACCACTGTGCTCATCGATAATCACCTTTCTTCTTGCAGCGATTTCTACTTGAACTTGCGGCGGAATTGTAAAGAATGATCCACCAGACGCACCTCTTTTAATAGTCACAACGGCTAAACCATTTTTAACGCTTTTACGAATTCTGTCGTAAGCTTTAACCAAACGCTCTTCAATACTTTTCTTGAAGCTATCAGCTTTTTCAATCAAAGCTTTTTCCTCTTTTTCAGTTTCGCTAAGAATGTTATCTAATTCAGATTTTTTATGGTCTAAATGTGCTTTTCTTTCTTCAATGCGTTCTTTGGTTTCATCAAGTACAACTTTTTTGTGTTCTTTTTGAGCCTTAAATTCTTTGATGTGTTTGTTAGCTAATTCAATTTCTAATTCTTGAAATTCAACTTCTTTAGACAAAGCATCAAATTCCCTGTTATTTCTAACGTTATCTTGCTGATCTTTATATTTCTTAATCATCGATTCAGCTTCTTTGATAAAGTGAGTTTTAGCGCTAATGTTTTCATCAACTGAAACAAGATCTTCTTCTAACTTTTCAATTCTTTTTGAATAGCCAGCAATCTCATCTTCTAAATCCTCGACCTCAAGAGGTAATTCACCACGCATATTTCTGATTTCATCAATACGCGAATCAATCAGCTGTAAATCATACAGCGCTCTAAGTTTCTCTTCTACTGTAACCTCTTTTTTCTTTGCCATAATCAAAAATATTGAATTGGATTGGTATTTATATTTGATAAAACGATTGCAAAATTATGAAATTTTTTCTGAAGTAGGGCACATAATAAGTCTTTTGTGTATTGTTCGCTTTCATAATGTCCGACATCGACTAAAGTTATTTTGTTTTCAGCTTTATAAAAGTCATGATATTTCATATCAGCCGTCATGTAAATGTCAGCTTTTTTAGCGATTGCATTGTTGATGGCAAAGGCGCCACTTCCACCTAAAACTGCAATACTCTTGACTTTTTCTTGATGAAATTTTGAATGTCTAATCGATTTTGTATTAAAGATTGACTTTATTTTTTTCATAGCTTCCTCAATAGGGAGTTCTTTTTCAAATTCGCCCATCATGCCAATACCAATATCTTGATTTTTATTGTGTAAAGAAGTGATTTCGTAGGCGACTTCTTCATACGGATGCGCTTTAAAAAGTTGTTTTAAAACTTGACTTTCTAAATGTTTTACAAAAGTAATATTGATTTGCGTTTCTTCACCCAGATGCAATTGACCTTTTTGTCCTGTGTGTGGATCAGCATTTTCGTTTGGTAAAAAACTCCCTTCTCCCTTAATGTTAAAGCTACAATGATTGTAATTTCCTATTGAACCTGCGCCAACGGTAAATAGAGCTTCTCGAACTTCCTCAACATTTTCGTTAGGAACATAAGTTGTCAACTTTTTTATGGTGCCTTCTTGTGGAACAAGAATTTCTCTATTGATCAAGCCTAGCTTGTTGCAAATTTGATCGTTGACGCCATTTTTGTGGTTATCTAAAGCTGTATGAATTGCATAAATCGCAATATCATTTTTAATCGCTTTCTGAACAACACGTTCAACATAAGTTTTTCCAGTCAGTTTTTTTAAGCCACCAAAAATAATAGGATGAAAGCTGATAATGAGATTGCAATTTTTCTCAATGGCTTCTTCAACAACTTTTTCTAAAGTGTCTAAAGTCACTAAAACTCCTGAAACATCAATGTTTGCATCGCCAACTAAAAGGCCAACATTATCAAAATCTTCAGCGTAGTTAAGTGGTGCGATTTCCTCTAAATAATTTGTAATTTCTTTTATCTTCATTGTTTTCTCAAAAATCATAAAATTAAATTTTATTTTAGCATTTATGAAATATATCAGACTTTTATTACTTCCTTTTTCTGCTCTGTATAGTCTCATTATTCGAATGAGGCATTTTTTATATGATAAAGGCATTTTAAAATCTCGTGAATTCGATTTTCCTGTCATTTGTGTAGGAAACCTCAGTTTAGGCGGAACAGGTAAATCGCCGATGATCGAATTTCTGATGCGTCAACTAAAAGAAAATTATCAAATTGCCACTTTGAGTCGTGGTTATAAAAGAAAAACTTCTGGTTTTGTTGAGCTTCGGTCTGAAAGTTTGGCTGCTGATGTTGGCGATGAACCTTTGCAGTTTAAAACGAATTTCCCAAATCAAATCATTGCGGTTGATGAAAGCCGCGTGAATGGAATTGAGCAACTGAAAAAAATATATCCAAGACTTGATGCGGTTTTGTTAGATGATGCTTTTCAGCATAGAAAAGTTAAAGCAGGATTTAATATTTTACTCACCACCTTTGATAACTTATATTTTGATGATTTTCTTTTGCCTGCGGGTAATCTACGTGATTCTGTTGTCGCTGCTAAGCGTGCAGATATTATCATTGTCACAAAATGCCCATCTAAGTTGTCAGAAAAACAAAGAAATGAAATTCAGAATCGATTGAAACCAAAAAAACATCAACAAGTTTTCTTTTCAAAAATTAATTATGATGACAACATTTATTCATTAAAAAAAGAAATCAGTTTGTCAGAAATTGATGATTTTATTTTAGTGACAGGCATTGCGAAACCAAAACCTTTAATTGACTATTTAAATAAAATCAATACGAATTTTGAACATCAAAAATTTCCTGATCATCATCATTTCACCGAAAATGAAATTGAAGATATAAAAAACAAGAAGAAAAAAATATTGACAACAACTAAAGACTTCATGCGTTTAAAATCTTATTTTAAAGATGGAGAACTTTATCATTTACCCATCAAATCTGATTTTTTCGAGCAAGAAAAAGAAATAATGAAATCGATTACTGAATTTATGAATTCATTTTTAGCATCAAATCAATAAGCCTGTTGCTGTAACCTCTTTCGTTATCATACCAACCAATAAGTTTAATTAAGTCACCATCAATAACAGATGTCATACCTGCATCGAAAGTGCAAGAATATGGATTACCAATGATATCAACAGAAACAATTGGATCTTCTGTGTATTTTAAAATTCCTTTCAATCCATTCTCTGAAGCATCTTTAAAAAGCTGATTAATTTCTTCGATGCTCGTTTTCTTTTTGATATTAAGCGTCATATCTGTGAGTGATCCATTTGGTACTGGAACCCGAATACCGCAGCCACCAATGACATCACTGAGTTCAGGAAAAATTTTGGTCAAGGCCTTAGCCGCGCCAGTAGTTGTAGGGATAATGGATTGAGATGCAGCACGCGCGCGTCTTAAATCGCGATGTGGTTGGTCATGTAAACTTTGATCAGATGTAAATGAATGTACTGTTGAAATATAAGCATGTTTTACACCTAGTTTTTCATGAATCACTTTCAACATAGGCGCTGCATTATTAGTTGTACATGAAGCATTTGAAAGAATTTTGTCATTTTTGTCAATTAAATGATCATTCACACCAAGGACAATCATTTTAACAGAATCATCAGATGATGGAACTGTGAGTAAAACTTTTTTTGCTCCAGCAGAAAGATGATCTTGTAATTCTTTTTCAGTTTTATATTTCCCAGTTGCTTCTACAACAACATCAATTTGATATTTTGTCCAATTAAGTTCAGAAATATTTTTAGTGTTAGTTAAAGCAATTTTTTTAGTGCCAATAATAATGTTGTCATTATCACTAGTGACTTCTTTGTCATAAACACCGTGAATACTATCATATTTAAGAAGATGCGCCAGCGTTTTGGCATCAGCTAAATCATTGATCGCGACAATCTCAAAGTTAGGATGATCAAAAGCCAACCTAAATAAACTGCGGCCAATTCGTCCGAACCCATTGATGGCTAATCTGATTTTTTGTGACATTTTATTCTAGGTGTTTTTGAGCTTTATATGAAGATCTCACAAGCGCAGAACTTTCAACATGACGGAAGCCTAATTCTTTTCCGATTGTTTCGTATTTTTTAAACTGATCAGGTGTGATAAATGTTTGAACAGGAAGATGTTTTTTACTTGGCTGCAAATACTGACCAATTGTGACAACATCAACATTAACAGAGCGTAAATCTTCTAAAGTTTGAATCACTTCTTCTTCTTTTTCGCCTAAGCCAAGCATGATACCAGATTTAGTTCTGTTAATACCTTCAGCTTTTAGGTAACGTAAAACTTCTAAACTTCTATCGTATTTTGCCTGAATTCTGACTTCACGTGTCAAACGTCTAACAGTCTCCATGTTGTGAGAGACAACCTCAGGAGCAACTTTAATAATACGATCTATGTTTTTTGTATTTCCTTGAAAATCAGGGATTAAAGTTTCAAGAGTTGTGTTTGGGTTCATTCTCCTTATTGCTTTCACGGTTTCCTCCCAAATGATTGATCCCATGTCTTTTAAATCATCACGATCTACTGAAGTGACCACGGCATGTTTAACGCCCATCAGCTTTATTGAACGTGCAACTTTTTCAGGTTCATCCCACTCAACATCTTCAGGTCTTCCAGTTTTAACGCCACAAAATCCACAGGAGCGTGTACAAATATTACCGAGTATCATAAATGTTGCAGTCCCTTCACTCCAGCATTCTCCCATGTTTGGGCAACTGCCTGAAGTACAGATTGTATGCAAATCGTATTTGTCAACAAGATTTCTAAGATCTCTATATTTTTTACCAGTTGGAAGCTTAACGCGCAACCATTTAGGTTTTCCTGTTCTTTGTTTGGTTTCTGTTTGTGGTTTTTCAATCACAGTTTCCATGAGGTCAATTTTTTACAAATGTATTAAAATAGTCTTAGCATAATTCAGAAGCTTATTGACTTTTTTGGGATTATTAACAAGCGTTTTTTTAATGGTGATGATAAGGTAAATTATTCAAAATTGTAAAGCCGCGATAAATTTGTTCTGTCATAAAAATACGAATCATCTGATGTGAAAAAGTCATTTTTGATAAGGCTATTTTCTGAAAGTTTTGATCATAAATACTTTGGTCAAAGCCATAAGGACCACCAATGATGAAATTAAGCGTTTTAATCCCTGTATTCATTTTCTTTTGAAGGAAGCTAGAAAACTGAACTGAGGTGAATTCCTTTCCTTTTTCATCTAACAAAACTGTCACGCTAGCTTTATTGATATGTTTTAAAATTAACTCTGCTTCCTTAGCTTTCTGTTCTTTTTCTGATGTATTTTTTTTTGTTTTGACATCAGGAATTTCAATCATATTAAACTTCGTAAAATGTTGAATACGCTTGTGATATTCATTAACTAACTCACGAACTGAAGACTGATCTGTTTTACCAATGACGATTAAATTGATGTGCATTTCTTTAAAAAGCTTAGATTTGTGAGACAAAAATAGAGAAGTCATGCTTAGTGAAGAACAATTTGAAAAAGAAATCAATCAGATTATCAAAATAGCGCTTGCCGAAGATATCGGTGATGGCGATCATTCTTCGTTGGCTTGCATTCCTGAAGACGCCGTTGGAGAAGCAAATTTGTTGGTGAAAGAAGATGGCATTATCGCAGGAATTGATTTTGCTCAACGTATTTTTCACACTGTTGATGCGGATATTGAATTTACAGCCTTATTAAAAGACGGAGACAGAGTGAAGAAAGGAGACCTTGCTTTTCGAGTTAAAGGAAGGAGTCAAAGCATTTTGAAGACTGAACGTGTGATGTTAAATGCAATGCAGAGAATGAGTGCTATTGCAACTAAAACAAATTCATTTGTTGAAGTTTTAAAACCTTTTCAAACACAAATTTTAGACACGCGAAAAACAACACCTGGTCTTCGTGTTCTTGAAAAATGGGCTGTAAGAATTGGAGGAGGAGCTAATCATCGCTACGCGCTTTATGATATGATTATGTTGAAAGACAACCATATTGATTTCGCTGGTGGAATTACAAAAGCTATCGCAAAAACTAAAGCTTATTTAAAAGAGAGAAATTTAGATTTAAAAATAATTGTTGAAGCGAGAGATCTAAATGAAATTGAAGAAATATTGAAGTCTCATAAAGATGTTTATCGCATATTAATTGATAATTTTAATTACGCAGATACCAAAAAAGCTGTAGATATAATTGATAAGCGATGCTTGACAGAATCTAGCGGAAATATTACTTTAAAAACAGCATCAAAATATGCAGAATGTGGCGTAGATTTTATATCTTCAGGAGCCTTAACACATTCTGTCTATAATTTAGACTTAAGCTTAAAAGCAGTTTTATAATGCCTAAAAAGCCGAAGAAATCTAATCATATAGGTCCTCAGTCAATCTTATCACGTATTGCCTTGTGGCTGCATCGTTTGAAGTTACCTGGATTAGAAGGTTTATCGGTTTATGATTTACTAAAACTTTATTTTGTTGGAATTATAAAAGGAACTTTTTCAACACGAGCAAGTTCAATTGCTTTTAGTTTTTTTATGGCAATTTTTCCTTTTTTGCTATTTATTTTAAACTTAATTCCTTTTGTGTGGTTTATCGCTGATTTTCAAACTGAACTTTTGAGTTTTATCGAAAGTATCATTCCGCCTCAAACCACAGGTTTTTTTGAAGATATTTTCTTTGATATCGCCAACAACCCAAGAGGAGGTTTACTGTCATTTGTATTTATTTTATCCATTTTTTTGATGGCAAATGGCGTCAATGCAATTTTTACAAGTTTTGAATTTTCATATCACACGGTTGTGAACAGAACGATTATTCGGCAATATGTCGTTGCTGTTGGTGTTGCAATTATTATCGCCATTTTAGTTTTAATCACAGTGATTGCGACAATTTATTTAACCTATTTAATCGAAGAATTCAGAAATTTGAGGATGCTTGATGACAATCTGATTTACGCCCAAATTGGACGATATTTAATTTTTGTTTTCATGTTAACCGTCATAATATCAGTGCTTTATTATTTCGGAACACGAGAAGGACGTCGTTCTCGATTTTTTTCTGTTGGTTCAATTTTTACAACAATTTTAATTATTGTCACGACATATTTATTCACAATTTATGTTGAAAATTTCAATTCTTACAACAAGCTTTACGGCTCGATAGGAACACTTTTAATTTTAATGTTATACATTTGGCTTAATGCAAATGTTTTACTTTTAGGCTTCGAACTTAACGGTGCTTTATATCGTTTGCGAAATAGAAATTAATTTAAAACCATGATTTATGAAACCTATATTATCAATTCTTTGCATCGCGTTTGTTAGTTTGTCAAGCATTGCACAAACTGAAATTTCAGGAATTACTTTACCAGAAAAAACATCTTTTGGAAAAGATGAAGTTGTTTTAAATGGCGCAGGTGTTCGAGAGAAATTCTGGATGGATATGTATGTAAGCGGTTTATATTTGAAAGCAAAATCTTCAAATGCACAAAAAATAATCAATGCTGATGAGACGATGGGGATTCAGTTGCATATTGTTTCAGGGATGATAACCAGTAAAAGAATGATTGATGCTATTGAAAATGGATTTGATAAATCAACTCAAGGGAATAAAGAGCCAATTAGAGAAAAAATAGATAAATTCATTAGCGTTTTTGATGAGAAAATTCAGAAAGGAGATGTCTTTGATTTGACTTATCAACCTAAACATGGTGTTATAGTTTATAAAAACGGAAAAGAAACAGGCCAAATTAAAGGGTTTGAATTTAAAAAAGCTTTATTCGGAATTTGGTTGACTGAAAATCCTGGAGACGAAGACCTGAAAGAAGCCATGCTAGGTCAATAATTTTTTAGAAATAAATCAATATTCAAAAATAAAATCGATTGAGATATATTGACGTTATTTTGCCACTTCCGTTGCAAGATTCATTTACTTATATTCTGCAAGATGAATTTGCAGAGCGCGTAAAAGTTGGCATGCGTGTCGCCGTTCCTTTCGGTAAAACAAAAGTTTACACAGCTGTTGTTTACAAAATTCACGATAATAAACCTCTACATTATGAAGCAAAAATGATTGAAGATGTTATCGATGAAAAACCAATTGTCACACATTCTCAGCTTCAATTTTTTGAATGGATTGCTTCTTATTATCTCTGTCGATTAGGCGAGGTTTTGCGAGCGGCTTTACCAAGTGCTTTTTTGATAGAAAGCGAAACGGTAATCACGCGTCATCCTGATGCAAATTTAGAACAAGATTTAACTGATGAAGAAGTTTTTTTGATGGATGCTTTAGAAATGCAATCTGCTTTAAAAACATCAGATGTCATGTCTATTCTTGGGAAAAAAACGATTTTTCCTTCTTTAAATAAAATGGTTGAGAAGAACTTGATTATGATTAATCAAGAGCTGAATAAGCAATACAAACCTAAAATACTGAAATATCTTCGGATTCATCATCAATATAAATCTCAAGAAGCTGTTGAGAAAACTTTAGAAGATTTGTCAAATGCGACAAAACAAAAAGAAGTTTACTTGAAAATGTTTAGTCTTGAGGCAACTCAAAAAAGAATAAACAGAAAATCACTAAAAAAAGCAGCTGAGGTTTCAGATGGTGTCATCAAAGCTTTAATTGATAAAGACATTCTTGAAGAATATGAATTACGACAAGACCGTGTTGGTTTTGATGAATCTATTTTTGAAGATAAAGAGATAAAATTGAGCTCTCGACAGCAACAAGCTTTTCAGGAAATAGAAGAAAATTTTGAAAATAAAAATATCACGCTTTTCCAAGGTGTAACTTCTTCTGGTAAAACAGAAATTTACATCCATCTGATTGAGCAATACATTAAAGAGGGCAAACAGGTTTTATATCTTTTGCCAGAGATTGCTTTAACAACGCAGCTTATCACGAGGTTACAAGCTTATTTTGGAGATCAAGTTATTGTTTTTCATAGTAAATTCTCTGTCAACGAAAGGGTGGAAGCTTATATGCATGTTCTTAACGGAACAAAAGGAAAGATCATTATTGGTGCGCGATCTTCTATCTTTCTACCTTTTCAAAATTTAGGTTTTGTTATTGTTGACGAATCGCATGAAATAAGTTTTAAACAATATGATCCCGCGCCGCGTTATCAAGCTAGAGATTCGGCGATTGTTCTTTCTCATTTACATCAGGGAAAAACCTTGTTAGGTACGGCAACACCAAGTCTTGAAAGTCTTTATAACGTTAAAATAGGGAAGTATGCTTATACGAATTTAACCAAGAGATACGGTGATGTATTAGCGCCAGTGATTAATATTGTTGATTTACAAGACCGTTACAAAAAGAAAAAAATGAAAGGTCACTTCTCAGAAGATTTACTTCTGAAGATGGAAGAGACTTTGAAAAATGGAGAACAGGTTATTTTATTTCAAAATAGAAGAGGTTATTCTCCAATTCTTGAATGTAATGATTGTGGTCATTCTCCGCAGTGTCCAAACTGTGATGTGAGTTTGACTTATCACAAAAATAATAACACTTTGCGCTGTCATTATTGTGGTTACCACATTGCAATGCAAATTAAATGCATGGCTTGTGGAAGTAAGGATATTACGACAAAAGGATTTGGTACAGAACAGATTGAAACCGAGGCAAAAGCACTTTTTCCTGATGCTGTTGTCAAGCGAATGGATCAAGATACAACACGAGGCAAAACAGCTTATGCAGACTTAATTAGTGATTTTGAGAATAAAGAAATTGATGTTTTAGTTGGTACACAAATGTTGAGTAAAGGTCTTGATTTTAGACATGTGAATCTTGTGGGTGTTATGAATGCAGACTCGTTATTAAATTTTCCTGATTTTAGAGCGCATGAACGTTGCTTTCACTTATTAACGCAAGTTGCAGGACGCGCAGGCCGAACTAAAAAGCAAGGTTTAGTTTTGATACAGTCTTACAATCCGCATCATCAGATATTGCAACAAGTAACAACTTATGATTACAAGAAAATGTTTCAAGAACAACTTCATGATCGTAAGCATTTTAAATACCCACCTTATTATCGCTTGGTAAAATTTACTTTAAAATCACGAGATTTTAATATGGTGAATGAAGCTTCCGATTGGCTGGCAAAATTTTATAGACAAATATTTAAATCTCAAGTTTTAGGACCAGAATTTCCACCGGTTTTAAGAATCAGGAATAATTACCATAAAAATATTATGATTAAAATTCCACCTGAGCATTCATTAGAAAAAACAAAATATTACATCAAGAAAGGACAAGATAAGTTTGAAGCAATTAGTCAATTTAGGTCTGTACGATTAAATATTGATGTCGATCCTTATTAAAATTTTGTTCTTTAAATTTTTCTGAATTTTGAAATAGATATAAATTTAATTAATAGTTTAGTGGTTTAATAATAGGTTTTTATAATATGACGATCACGCAATTAAAATATGTTTTAGCAGTTGCTGAAGCCAAAAATTTTACAAAAGCAGCAGAAAAGGTCTTTGTTACACAGCCAACTTTAAGTATGCAAGTTCAGAAACTTGAAGACGAGTTGGATGTGAAAATTTTCAACAGATCGAAAAAACCTATAGAGTTGACAGCTGTTGGTGTTCAAATTATTGAACAAGCTAAAAATATTGTCAATGAAAGTGACAGAATTTCAGATATCGTTGACCAACAAAAAGGATTTATAGGCGGAGAGTTTAACATCGGCATTATTTCGACTGTGATGCCAACTTTACTACCGATGTTTCTTAAAGCTTTTGTGAATCGCTATCCTAAAGTCAATCTCAAGATTGAGGAAATGACAACTGATGTGATGATAGAGAGAATCAAGAAAGGTCAACTTGATGCAGGCATAGCTGCAACACCTTTAGAAGATGAATTTATTGTTGAGAAACCGGTCTATTACGAGCCTTTTGTGGCTTATATTCCTCAAAATCATAGACTTTCTAATCTAAAAGAAATTAAAGAAAGTGATTTAATTCCAGATGAAATTTTGTTATTGGAAGATGGACATTGTTTTAAGGATAACATTTTAAATTTATGCAAAACGGTTAATTCAGAAGCAAATGATAGAAAATTCTTTTTGGAAAGTGGAAGCTTTGAAACTTTGATGCGTTTATCAGATGAAGGCCTTGGGATGACACTATTGCCGTATTTACACAGTTTAGATTTACCAGAGAAAAAGACATCGAATATTGTTCAATTTTCTAAACCTTATCCCGCGAGAGAAATAAGTATTATTCATCATAAAAATCAATTAAAAATTCAATTGGTAGAAGCACTTCAAAAGCTGATATTAGCAGTTGTAAAAGGTGCGATTCAGTTTCAGAATGTCAAAATCATCAGTCCACAGAAAGCATAATTCATCTTTAGAAACGAATTTTTATAAAAGTTAACTTCACAATACTTTCATAAATATAAATCTTCTGTTTTTTGTGTTAAAAAAAATACTATTTTTGCACGCTAAATTTTAGAAACAAGGCTATGCAAAAAATATTCAACCTTTTTGATTTTAAACAAAAAGTTGATTACAAGATCGAAGTTCTTTCTGGTCTTACTGTTGCCATAGCTCTTATTCCTGAAGCAGTTGCATTTGCGCTCATAGCAGGTTTGTCACCATTAACTGGTTTGTATGCTGCTTTTATAATGGGTATTATAACTGCAATTTTCGGTGGTCGCCCAGGTATGATTTCTGGAGCAACAGGAGCTGTTGCTGTCGTTTTCTTGGGTCTGGTAGAAACATTAAAATCTATGAACCCTGACATCACTATTGATGAAATCACTCAATATGTCTTTATTACAGTGATATTAGCAGGAATCATTCAAATGATTGCAGGCTTTTTGAAACTTGGTAAATTGATGCGTTTGGTGCCTCAACCTGTTATTTTTGGATTCGTGAATGGTTTAGCGATCATCATTTTCATGTCTCAGCTTCCTCAGTTTACTGTTGATAGTACTGTAAAAGGATCACCTTGGATGCAAGGGGAACAACTATATATGTTTTTAGGATTGGTTGCATTGACAATTCTCATTATTTGGACGCTTCCTAAATTGACTAAGGCTTTTCCTCCAGGCTTAGCTGCTATTTTAGTAATTTTCGGATTAGTTTATTTCTTTGGTATTGAAACTTCTACAGTTGGTGACATCGCTTCTGTTTCTGGTGGTTTTCCGATTCCATCGGTTCCTGATATTCCTTTTACTATAGATACACTTTTAATGGTCTTACCATATTCTGCAATAGTTGCAGGGGTTGGTCTTATTGAAAGCTTGTTGACACTTAATATTATTGATGAAATTACTGGAACTAGGGGTAAAAGTAACAAAGAAGCAATTGCTCAAGGTAGTGCAAATATTTTATCAGGATTCTTTCTTGGAATGGGTGGTTGCGCGATGCTTGGACAAAGTTTAATCAACATATCTTCAGGGTCTAGAGCAAGGTTATCAGGAATAATTGCTGCAATAGCTTTATTGATCTTCGTTATGTACGGTGCTAATATTATTGAACAACTTCCAATGGCTGCACTGACAGGACTGATGATTATGGTAGCTGTTGGAACTTTTGAGTGGGCGAGTTTTAAAACTTTACGTCGAATGCCAAAGTCTGATGTTATGGTCATGATATTGGTGACTGTTGTTACAGTTTTACTTCATAATTTGGCCTTGGCTGTTTTAGTAGGTGTTATTATAGCAGCACTTGTTTTTGCTTGGGATAATGCGAAACGTATTAGAGCAAGAAAGCGAATTGACGAAAATGGTGTTAAACATTATGAAATTTACGGCCCATTGTTTTTTGGTTCAACGACTATTTTTAATTCAAAATTTGATATTAAAAGCGATCCAGACGAAATTGTGATAGATTTTCATGAAAGTCGTGTTGTCGATATGTCAGCCATCGAAACTTTAAATAAATTGACAGAACGTTACCAAAAATTAGGTAAAACTGTTCATTTAAAACACCTGAGCCCAGATTGTCGAAAATTGTTGAAAAATGCAGACGAAATTATAGATGTCAACATTCTAGAAGACCCGAATTATAAAGTTATTTCAGATGATTTTGATTGATAACACAATAAATCTTGAATGGTATAGTTCTTGATTTAGACCAGTAAAAGAGGAGTGATTGTCTCTTTTTATTTTAGTTATATTAGTTGATTGTTGAAACCTCATAAAGTTTTTCTTTATGAGGTTTTTTATATCTTTTTCTCATTGAGCTTTTCTTGAAGCATTTTCAATTCATCGCGATATCTTGCAGCTTCCATAAAGTCAAGATCTTTTGCAGCGAGTTCCATTTTACCTCTTGCTTTCTTGATTTCACTTTTTAAATCTTTCTCAGAGTAGAGTTCAGCTGCTTCCTCTGCAGCTGCCAAAGTTGGCTGATCAATAATTTGATATTCATTCTTTTTAGCACCGCCAAAAGTATCATCAATAGCTTTCTTTAAAGCTTTTGGTGTAATATTATGCTCAGTATTGTATTTGATTTGTTTTGTACGTCTGTACTCAGTTTCATCAATTGTTTTTTGCATGCTATCAGTTACTCTATCAGCATACAAAATGGCACGTCCTTCTAGATGTCGAGCCGCACGACCAATGGTTTGTGTTAATGTTCTGTGACTTCTTAAAAAACCTTCTTTATCAGCATCTAAAATAGCAACTAAAGAAACTTCAGGTAAATCTAAGCCTTCTCTTAAAAGGTTGACACCGACGAGAACATCAAAAACACCTTTACGCAAATCTGTCATGATTTCAACCCTTTCTAAAGTATCGATATCACTGTGGATGTATCTTGTTTTGATATTCACACGCGTTAAGTATTTTGAAAGTTCTTCAGCCATTCTTTTAGTCAATGTTGTGACAAGAACACGCTGATCTTTTTCAATGCGTTTGTCGATTTCTTCTATCAAATCATCAATTTGATTTTGACTTGTTCTGACTTCAATTATCGGGTCTAAAAGTCCTGTTGGTCGAATTACTTGTTCTACATAAATGCCTTCAGAGTTTCGCAATTCATAATCTGCAGGTGTTGCACTCACATAAACGACTTGATTTTGTAAAGCTTCAAACTCTTCAAGTTTAAGGGGTCTGTTATCAATGGCGGCAGGTAAACGGAATCCGTATTCAACGAGGTTTTCTTTTCTTGATCTATCACCACCGTACATCGCACCGACCTGCGGAATTGTGACGTGACTTTCATCAACCAACATTAAATAATCATCTGGAAAATAATCTAATAAACAGAAAGGACGCGTACCAGGTTTTCTGCCATCAAGATATCGCGAATAGTTTTCGATACCGGAGCAATAACCAAGCTCTTTGATCATTTCTAAATCAAAATTTGTACGTTCCTCAATACGTTTAGCTTCTATGGGTTTTCCAATGTCTTCAAAATATTTAATCTGTTTCCCTAAATCAATTGCGATTTGATCAATCGCTTTATTGACAACTTCAGGTGAAGTCACAAAAATGTTGGCAGGATAAATATTCAGTTTGTCATAATTTGCCATCACCTCGTTATTAAGAGGATCAAAAGCTTCTATTTCTTCTATTTCATCTCCGAAAAAATGAATGCGATAGGCATGATCAGCATAACCAGGAAAAACATCAAGCGTGTCACCTTTTATTCTAAAATTACCATGTTGAAATTCAGCTTCTGTTCGAGAGTATAAACTTTGTACTAAGCGTTGAAGTAACTTTGTTCTGGATATTTCTTGGTCAATTTCAATGTTAATAACGTTTTTCTGAAATTCACTAGGGTTACCGATACCATATAAACAACTGACTGATGCAACAACTAAAACATCGCGACGGCCAGAAAGAAGGGAAGAGGTTGTACTTAAACGTAGCTTTTCAATTTCATCATTAATAGATAAATCTTTTTCGATATAGGTTCCTGTGGTTGGAATGTAAGCTTCAGGTTGGTAATAATCATAATAAGAAACGAAATACTCAATTGCATTCTCTGGAAAAAAAGACTTGAACTCAGCGTAGAGTTGCGCTGCAAGTGTTTTATTATGTGCTAAAACCAAAGTTGGTTTTTGGACTTTTTCAACAAGGTTCGCCATGGTAAAGGTTTTACCAGAGCCTGTGACGCCAAGTAATGTTTGATAGCGTTCATTTGAATTGATGCCTTTCATTAACTTATCAATCGCCTGTGGCTGATCGCCAGTGGGTTGATAATCAGAAGCAATTTGGAAATTCATTTTTACTGTTTTAACAAAAATACTTTGTCTACTTCATAAACCAAAACTATTTAAGACAGCTTTGGAGTTTGTGGAGAAAGATTATCTCTTGAGCGTAAAATGATCTGAGTAAACTGATCCATCTTTAAACTCTACACGGTACCAATAATCATTACTTGGCATTGGATGACCATTCCTGTCTCCATTCCATGAGCTTCTGTCTTCATTGATCACGTATAATATTTTACCATAGCGATCATAAATATGAATGCTCTCAATTGCATCAATTTGTTGAGCAGTTCCTTTTGGTGACCATATGTCATTATAGCCGTCATTATTGGGTGTAAAAAAGTCTGGAAATAAGATTGTTTTAAAACCTAAAGAGACGGTACCACAGCCATTTAAATCTTTGACATAAATAGTGTTGTCTGTTTCTCTGACATTAAAAATTGGTGATTCTTGAAAATCACCATCATTTAAAGCATACACATAATCTCCGATTCCTGAAGCTATGATTTCTATACTAAAATTGCCTGGAGCTCCACGAAGTTCATAATCTATTTCAGCTTTTTCTGAAACACTGACATTGAATATTTATGTTGTCATACAAGATTCAGATGCATCAGAACTGAAAATATCAACAATATAAGTACCAGCTTCTGAAACTTCTATTGTTGGAGTCGTTTCGCCAGTATCCCATTCGTAAACGAAGTTGCTGTTTGGGTTGTTGATATTTGGGATAAGTTCAATGGAATCTTCATTATTTAAGCATAGAGAAAGGTCTTGTTCCTCAGTATCTAAAATAGGCGACTCAATGTCATTTAGAGTTATTTTGGAAACAGAAGTACAATTAACCATATCATCAACACGATAAAAAACTTCTTGGGGTAATGTGTTTAATGGGTAACTAATTTCTTCAGCATCAACACTATTAATGTTGTTAGCAGCATCGTCATGAGAGTTGAAAAAAGTAATCTGATCCTCAAAATCAAGATTGTTTTCTTGCGTTATAAAATTTTCTAAATCTAGAATGTTGAATACGACATTGTTATTTTCATCTGTACAATTAAGAGACTCAAGAGGATTATATTCTGTTAAAGTTGTGAGTAAATCAAGATTAATAACTGTTTCGCAACCCTGAACTGTTTCGACAAGAATATAAACTCTCGTATTATTTTGAGCTGAAAAAGAGCTGACATTTTCTCCAGAAATAGGATTGACGTTATTTTCAGCATCTGCTTCATCTTCAAAAAAATTGATGATATTTAAGTCTAAACTTTCAATTTCACCTGAAATTAAATTTAAATCAAAAACAGTGTCACCTTGATCGGCTTCACATTGGGTTAATTCAAAATCAGCAAAACTCGGTTCATAAAACTCAACTTCAATTTCATCTGTAGCTGTGCAACCACCAGAGATTTCAACTTCAACTTGGTAATTTCCAGCACCAAAATCTGCTTCAGAAATTTCTAATTCTGAGGCGTTTTCATTTGAAATTAAACTGCCTTCATAATACCACCTAATTGTCGTATTATTTGGAGTGTCTAATAGATTGAGAGAGTAAACTTCATCTTTACACAAGGCATTGTTTCCAGTGAGATCGTTACCTAAATTTGCTCCGATATTAAAACTTTCTGCTTCAAGAAAAACAGCAGAGTCGTAACGGTAATTTGTATCATCAGCGATGACTAACTTAATTTCATAAGCTTGATTAGCCTCAACTTCGGTTTTCGCTGTCAAGACGGCAGTTTGTCCATTAAAGTTTGTTGCAGAATAATAGCCATTAAATTGGCCAAAATATTCCTCGTTTTCAGCTGGGCAACCATTTTGAACATCAATTGCAGGATGAACGGTTGTTACCGAAACCGGTATTGTTGTCTCTGGAATAACAGCAATGTTCTCGTAATTTTGCGTGCCAACTTTTCTGATTAAAAAAGCAAAAGCATCTGAATAACGACAAGTATTTCTGTCAAATTCTTGATATTCCTCTGAAGCAAAAATATATCTAAAGCTCAAGTTTTCAGCTTTTGGCGTGAATTCAAATTGTAGGATAGTTGCATTAGTCGTTTCACCAGCATTCAAACCAACAGCATTTTCGAGATCTTGATCTCCACCCCAATTAATACCATCATCATCACTTAAGTTATCATTTGGACCATTAACATTGTAGAGTTTTCCTGTACTCATCACGATTCCACTTTCAAAAGGGAAGTCAGAACCATTTTGTTCAAAATATCCGTAACTTTTAGTGTTTTCATTAAAGACACCTGAAATTGTGTTAGTGACTTCGATGTCTTCAACACAACCTGTTGTTCCAAATAGGATATCTTCGACAAGCTCATTGTCAGTGTAATTATTAGGAAAGCTAGAAATATATTGCGCATTAGATTGTATGCTGAACAATAAGAGTAAAGCTAAAAAATACTTCAAGGTCATAAATTTTAAAAGGGCTGCAAAAATAGAGAAATTATCAGTTATATAACTATGATTTAAATCAAGTTTTCAGAATTTAAACTAACGTTTTAAAGTAAAATGACCACGGAACAATTCTCCATCGATCATTTCAATTCTATACCAATAATCGTTTGAAGGCATATCTTCTCCATTATAGGTGCCGTCCCAACCTTGTTCGCCTGGTTCAAAGCTAAAAAGATGTTTTCCGTATCTGTCAAAAATATAGATTTCAGCAATGCGATGATCGGTAGCGATAACGCCATTTAGTCTCCAGAAGTCGTTATAGTTATCTTCATTAGGTGTGAAGAACTGAGGAATACCGAGTAAGCCAACCCGGTCAGAAACAATTCCGCAGCCACTTTTATCACGAATAAAAATATCATAAATTCCAGCTCTTAAATTTTCAAAAATTGGACTGTCTTGAAAGTTATCTGGCGTGCCAATCGCATATTCGTATTCACCAAAATTATTATCTGATAATATGATAATGATTTGGTTACTCGAAACTTGTGCTTCTTTAATCTGTATTGAATATTCAGGAGTGCTTGAATAAGAAACTTCATAATTTCTAATGGCACTACATCCAGTAATATTATCAGTGATAATAACTGAGTAACTCCCGTTGGTATTAATTTCTATACTTTCTGAATTTTCACCAGTTGACCATTCGTATGAGAAATTATTGATCTCATTATCTTGAATTCCAGATGTTAAACTGATTGTTTCTGGATAAGAATTTTTACAATAAATCACTTCCAAATCATCAGCTAACTGAGGGCTTTCTGATCGTTTTAAAGTAATATTGGCATAAGATGTACAAACATTATTACTCAAAATCTTTGCAACAACAACTTGATTGTTTTCAAGGCTTTGATAGTTTGTGAAATCAGTGATTTCATTTTCATCGTTAAAAGCGTCATTGTCATTCAAGTAATATTTATAATCAAGTGAGATATCAGTTAAATCTAAATTTTCTGTTATTTGATTGTTGGCTTCATTAAGATTATAAAAAACTAAATTACTATCAACAGGATCACATTCATAAATTTCAGCTTCATTAAACTCGGGTGGAGCAGTAAAAGTAATTTTGGCAGTTCCAACCAAAGGGCAGCTACCATCATTTTTATTGATTTCTAGTTTATAAAAAGCTGTGTAAGGAAAACTCACATTTTCAGGTGCATTGACTTCTAAGTTTTCACTTGTTTCGTTATTCAAAACTTCATCATCTTTAGACCAAGTGTAATCGGCGCCAGTGATATTGTCATATGATAATGTGAAACTTTCATCGTAACAAAGGTTAAGTTCATTAGTATAAAAATCATCTAGATTCACGATATCAATTTTATCTAAAAACAAAGATTGGATAAATGGAGGCAATCCAAATAAGCTGTTATTATTCCCTAAGTTTATTGCGCCTTCTAACTGTGATGAGGTGTAGTTTGCATCAAGTCCGCTTTCTTCTGGATTTTTGATAACTCCTAAAGTACTATCGTTAATTAAAGCAACATAAATTCTTCCATCTGGGCCTAATTGAAGTGCACCTTTTTGATTGTTGTCATTTGATATCATTGTTGCAGAGTCTTCAATGGTGTTTGCTTCCAAATCCCATTTGAAAAATACTCATATTATTAACCGCCGCATATGCTTTGTTTGAAGAAGATGAGAAGGCTGTACCGTAAGCATTAACATTGTCAATTAAAAGGAGTGGATTCGTGACCTGGCCTGTTGTGTTGTCAAAATCAAATAAATAGACATTGCCATCACCACCATCATTTCCGAGTTGATCTTGGCTGTAAGTCATCGCGTTGTTAGCAACAATAATTTTTTGACCATTTGGTGATGCCTTCATATAACCTAAAGCTGCTCGTCTGTAATTATCAGTCGTCACAGCTGGACCTGCTTGACTGATAACAGGATTTGTATCAACACCATTTTCATCAATTTTAAAAGCATAAAAGCGATCAACGAAATGTGTAATCAACCAAATAGAACTACAATCAGAACTTCTCACAGCAGTAATTTTTTCTGATGCTTTATATTTTACCTCTTCAGGGTCATTAACATCATAAGTGATCAAATGAATATTTTTTTGAGTATCAACGACATCGCCTAGACCGCTATCTAAAGTCATGTCAACCAAAGAATAATTTAAGCCATTATTGTATCCATCATCATCTTGTGGGACTTGATGACCAGGCACATCTGAATAGGTGCTAGTCGGATTTCCACTTTCATCAGCTGGTCCTTGATTAGGATACGCGTTAGCATTATCGTGATGAGGTTCATCTAAAGTGAAAACATAATATAAATGACTTTCAGTTGGATGCGGTACAATTAACCCACTTGATGTACTTGAGGGATCGCCGTGTAAACCATCGTAATTAGTTGATGGCGCGTAGTTGGCGTTAGACATGGGTTGGTGGAGTTTGTTCCAAACTGTTCTGCCATCTGTATAAAAAAGTAATTGTCCTGCTGAAGTTGAAATTGAAGAACAACCTTCATTGGTTGATAAGACGCCATCATCTAAGGCTGTTGGTGGGTTTGTTTCAAAACTTAAGCCTGCTCTATTTCCAAAATACCAATTATGCGCCTCATTTTGACTATATGAAGCGCATGTAATAAATAGAAATAATAAAAGTTGATAATATTTCAAATGTATTTTTCTTTGTTGTCAAAGATAAAATATTTGTTAGAGATCACGTTTCTTAAGAATAGCAAATGAGCCGTAAATAAAAATAAATGTCCATACCAGAACAATCATGATGCTAACAAAACTCACATCATAAGACTTAATGAAAGTTGGATCTATAGACTGGGCCCCCATTTTTATATTTTCCATTCTAGTTATAGGCTCGATGATTAAATTTGACATTGACTCTAGCGGAAGAAATTTTAAAATAAAATCTAAACCTTCAGCTTTAAATTTGACAATCAGTGTCACAATGACTTCAAAAACCCAGATTAGAAATAAAAAACCTAATGCAAAAGCTGATCTTTTGACGAGAATACCCAGAAACATGCATAAAGAAAAGAAGCCTAAAAGTTTGACAAAATATGCTAGGAGATATTCTAAGTCAGAAAAAACAATACTTAATTCATTAAAGTCAGAGAAAGAATAACCAAGAATTAAACTCACAATAAAAACCAATACAGTTGAAGCAAAAGCAAAAAAGACAACGTTTAAAAATTTAGATAAAATAAACTCTTTTTTACTCAACCCATCAATTAAGTTTTGTTTTAAAGTACGATTGGTATATTCGCTAGACATCATGGAAACGATAACAATAGCTAAGAAAATTTTGAGTAAAGCTAGTATGTAAGTGTTGAAATGCCAGATATAAGGAAAGTTGAAAATGCCTTGTTCAGCTAACTGAAAGTCTATTGAACCAAAATTAAAACGAATTGAACTAAAAAGTGTAATCCCAAAAAAGAGAGCAAAATAAATGATGCTTAATGTCTTTGCAGAACGGCTATTTTTGAGTTTATGAAACTCTATTAAGAATAATCTTTTCATGATTAGGATTTTGTAAGTTCAAGGAATTGTTCTTCTAATGTTTCTTTTCTTTTGATGAGGTGACTAAAATAGATATCACTTTCTGCAGCAATTTTATTGAATTCATCAGCCATAAAATCTTTATTTAAAAAAGCTTTATAAGTGCCGTTATCATCAATTTTAAAATGCTCAATATATGTTTGTACATTCAGGAATTCTTCTAGCTTTTTGCTGTCATTGGCTGCCACTTCAAAGAAACCATGTGTTGCATTCATTTGGTCAACACTGCCTGCATAAAGCATTTTACCATGACGTATAATGACGACATGCGAACAGACTTTTTCAACTTCATCTAAAAGATGTGAGGCTAATAAAATCGTCATCCCTTCGGCAGCGATATTTTTGATTATTTGCCTGATTTGATGAATGCCCTGCGGATCTAAACCATTGGTTGGTTCGTCTAAAATTAAAATTTCAGGATCATTCAAAAGAGCAGAGGCAATAGCTAATCTTTGTTTCATTCCTAATGAAAAACTTTTAAATTTACTTTTTTGACGATCGGCTAGATCAACTATTTTAAGTTTTTCTTCAATTTTAGAATAAGGAACATCTTTTATTTTACAGACCAGTTTCAGGTTGTCTTCGGCCGACATGTTTGGATAGAAATTAGGACTTTCGATTATCGCACCGACTTTTTTTAGAGCTTCGTGCGTGTTTTCTCTGTTTCCAAACCACTTAAATTCACCTGACGTTTTATTGACAACATTAAGTACAATACCCAAAGTTGTAGATTTTCCACTGCCATTTGGACCAAGAATACCATAAACATTTCCCTTCTCAATTGTGAAGCTCAAATCATTAACTGCTGTTAAATTCCCGAATTTCTTGGTGAGATGGTTTAATTCTAAAATTTTATTCAAAATAAGATGTTTTTTTTATGTGACGGATTAATTCATATATTGTTACATTTATCGCAGATGATTATTCAAATTCATAAAAAGCAGCAATGGAAAAAAAATTGATGTCAAAGAAAAAGCCTAGCTTTCCTATCAATGATACCTTAAATAAATATCTTTCGGACTTTAGTCGAAAAACAAAAATACCTGTTTCTTACGAAGATTTACTTCGTTTTTCAGGTTCTATTGTTGTCTATGATAAAAATGATGATGATACACTTTGGGTGCGTTGCTATTACCCAGATTACGAGCGTGAGGAAATTGACAGAAGCTTGAAGAAAGTTTATTTAATCTTACATTCTGATGGTAAAAGCGCGCAATTGGATTATCTTAATGTTGATGCGATTGATTATTGCACTTTTGGAAATTCAAAACCATTTCGCATTAAGGTCAGAAATGTTTTAAATGATAACTTTACTTATTTCTATATTAAAAAAGCAGATGCTTCACGCATTTATGGTCTTGAGTTTGAACATATTTTATCGCCGCACAGAATCAATTTTTTGGTTTATAAAGATTCCTTAATCGAAGAACATATTGCAGGAATTCCTGGTGATGTTTTTATAAAAGATGAACTGCCAGAATGTGATTATCACGCCAAAGCAGAAATAGCAAAACAGTTTGTGAAATTTAATGAACGATGTACGCTAAGATTGCTCGGTGATATGCGATCTTATAATTATGTGGTGATTCCGACACACGACTTTGATCATGTTGATTATAAAATTCGAGCGATTGATTTTGATCAACAAAGTTATGAGGGTAATCTGAAGGTTTACAAGCCTCAGTTTTTCAAAGAAAATTATAAGATGGTCAAACTCGTTGAAAGGCATCTTGAAGAAGCCTCAATACAACAATATGTTTTAGAAGAAAGATCACAGGTTGCAAAACGATTAATCACTTCACAGAAAAGATTTAGGATGTTGATAAGATGCATGATTAAAGACAAGATTTCTTCAAGGGAAAATGTACTTCAGTTAAGAAGTGAACTCGTTGATTATACGAGAGATATCAAGTTTAAGCGTGCCAAAACTATGGGGCATATTCTTAAAACAGCTTTAGACTTTGTAAAGCGTAATTATCTAGAAATTGAGGAGGATTCCTATAATTAATTTTTGTTTTGTGAAAACACTTTCTATTTTTAGCAAAAAATTCTTTAAAATGATGAAATATAATTTTTTAGCATTGCTTATGGCAGTGTTAAGTTTAAACGCTCATGCCCAACTTGAATCAAATCAAGATGAGTTTAATGATTTTATGTATAGACAAGGGAATACCTTTAGAGCAGCCTCAGGTGAACCTGGCACCAATTATTTTCAAAACTCTTCTGATTATAAAATCGATGTAAGTTTGGATTCTGAAACACATCAGATCAAGGGAAGTTTGACGATGGAGTATGTCAACAATAGTCCTTATGATTTAGATTTTATTTGGATGTATGTTGAACAAAATCGTTTTACTGAAGATTCTCGAGGGACTTTAACAACACCAATTGGAGGAAACCGATATAATGGTGATACAGATAAAGGGATGACAATCTCTAATTTAGTTGCAAAAACACAAGGCTCAAGTTCATCAAAACATTTGATAACTGACACGCGAATGAAAGTTTACTTTGACAAACCTATTAAAGCCAACGGAGGAAAGGCAGAGGTGAATATGGACTTTGAGTACATTATTCCTGTTGACGGGATGGACAGAATGGGGCGTTTAAAAACCGAAAACGGCTGGATTTACGCCATGGCGCAATGGTTTCCACAGGTAGCTGTTTTTGATGATGTTGTGGGTTGGAATACTGAGCCATATCTAGGAGCTGGTGAGTTTTATTTTGGCTATGGTGATTTTGAAGTCAATATCACAGCACCATTTGATCAAATTATCGTGAGTTCAGGTCGGTTAATTAATCCAAAAGAAGTGCTTTCTAAGAAGCTTCAAAGAAGAATGAAAAAAGCTCAAAAAAGTGATAAGACCGTTTATTTGATTAAACCTGATGAGATTTTAGATCAATCTTTAAAAGCCAAACAATCAGGGACTTTAATATGGAAGTTTAAAATTGATAATTCTAGAGATTTTGCATTTGCATCATCACGGGCTTTTATTTGGGATGCAGCAAAAATGAATTTGTCTGATAACAGAGAAGCCTTAGCGCAATCTGTATATCCAATCGAAAGTGATGGACAAAATGCATGGTCACGTTCAACAGAATACACAAAAGCATCAGTTGAGCATTACTCAGAAAAATGGTTTGAATACCCTTATGACGTAGCAGTTAATGTTGCTGCTGAAATCGGCGGAATGGAATATCCGGCATTAAGTTTTTGTAGTTATGACCGTCAATCTGGCCGATTATGGGGCGTCACTGATCATGAATTTGGTCACAATTGGTTCCCGATGATTGTTGGTTCTAATGAGCGCCGTTATGCATGGATGGATGAGGGCTTCAATACCTTCATTAATTATTATTCAACAAAAGCATTTAATGATGGTGAATATCCTGCGGGTCTGGATAACCGAAGAAGAATGGTACCTTGGTTTAAAAGTGATTTTAGAGAAGGGATTGATACATATCCTGATGTTACAAATTTAAGAAACTTAGGAATGACAGCATACTATAAACCAGCTCTAGGCTTGTTGATGTTAAGAGAGTATATTTTAGGGGGAAAACGCTTTGATGAAGCTTTTAAATCTTACATCAATACATGGGCTTACAAACATCCACAACCTTCAGACTTTTTCAATCATATGGAAAATGTAACTGGAGAAAACCTAAACTGGTTTTGGAAAAATTGGTTTTATGGCAATAATAATATTGATTTGGCAATTAGCAAAGTGGAGAAAAAGAATGCTAATTACTTATTGACTTTTGAAAATAAAGGCGACATCCCAATGCCTGTTCGTTATAAAGTTAGTTTTGCTGATGGCTCTCAAGAAATAAAAACACTTCCTGTTGAAGTATGGCAACGTGGTAACTCTTGGACGCATGAGTACCAAACAAATCAAGAAATTATTAAAGTTGAGATTGATCCTGAGAAGAAATTAGTCGATATCAATTCAGCTAATGACATTTGGTCTTCTGAAGATTAATTATCAGGGTTGAAAAATCATTTTAAACATTATATGAGAAATGTAAACAAGAGAATTTTAGTTAGCCTTTTATGTGTTTTTAGTTTTGTGCAAGTTTATGCGCAAACAACTTTTGATGTCAAAAAGCATTATGACAAAAAAGAGGTTAATATTGAAATGCGAGATGGTATAAAATTGCACACAACAATTTATTCTCCAAAAGATAAATCACAAGAATATCCTATCATTATGCAACGAACGCCCTATAGTTCGCTACCATATGGTGAGGACAATTTTAGAAGACGCATCGGTCCCAATGAACAATTGATGAAAGAAGGAAACATTATTGTTTATCAAGATGTGCGTGGACGATGGATGAGCGAAGGTGTTTACGACAATATGCGAGCTTATATTCCAAACAAAAAAGGGAATGAAATTGATGAAGCTAGCGACACTTATGATACAATCGAATGGTTGATCAACAATGTGGAGAATACGAATAAAAAAGTTGGTGTTTGGGGCATTTCTTATCCAGGGTTTTATGCAAGTTATGCATTACTTTCAGAGCATCCAGCCTTAAAAGCAGCTTCTCCACAAGCGCCAATTGGCGATTTTTATTTTGATGATTTTCATCACAATGGAGCTTTCTTGCTTTCATACTGGCGCGCGTCTTATTTATTCGGCGCGATGAAAGATGAACCAAAAGATAAACCTTGGTATAAATTGCCAAAAGTCAATACACAAGATCAATATCAGTTTTTCATGGAACACATGCCATTATCTAAACTCGATGTTCATGATGATGGCCAAAATGTTTTCTGGAATCAAATTAAAGAACACCCTAATTATGATGAGTTTTGGCAGAAAAGAGGCTTGATTCAGCATTTGGAAAAAGTTGATATCAAACCTGCTGTGATGACAGTTGGCGGTTTGTTTGATGCTGAAGATTTGTACGGACCATTTAACACTTATAAAGCTATCGAAAAAAATAACGACAACTTTAATATGTTAGTTTTCGGACCGTGGAGTCATGGTGACTGGGCAAGAAAATCTAAAAGACAAGTGATAGGAAATATTCATTTTGGAGATGATCTTTCTGAGGAATATCAGAACAATTATGAAACTGTATTTTTTAATCATTTCTTAAAGTCAAACTCTGAAAATATTGATTTAGCTGAAGCTCATATTTTTAATACAGGCACAAAAAAGTGGAATGATTTTGATGCTTGGCCTCCAAAAAATGTTTCTAAGAAAAGCTTTTATTTAGGTGCTAATCAAAAATTGACACCTCAGAAAAATGAGAAGTCAGAAGTGAAATTTGTAAGTGATCCTCAAAAACCTGTTCCATATTCTGAAGATATCAAGTTCGGGTTTACACCAAGAAAATTCATGACTGATGATCAAAGATTTGCAGCAAGAAGACCTGATGTTTTGGTTTTTGAAACAGAAGTTTTTGATGAAGATTTTACCATTTCAGGAGAAGTTTTAGCAGATTTAAAAGTTGCAACAACAGGAACTGCCGCTGATTGGATTGTGAAAATAGTAGATGTTTTCCCTTCAGATACTGAAAACACTAAAGATGTTCAAGACCATCTGAAGTTATCAAACTATCACATGATGGTGAGAAGTGAAGTTTTTAGAGGACGCTACCGAGATGGATTTGATCGACCAAAAGCTTTTAAGCCTAATAAAAAGGAAACAGTTAAAATTACTTTGCAGGATATTAATCATACATTTAAAAAAGGACACAAGCTACAAGTTCAAGTACAAAGCAGCTTTTTTCCATATATAGATATGAATCCACAAACTTATGTTGATAACATATTTGAGGCTAAAAAAGAAGATTTCAAAAAACAAACACATACAATATTTGGTGATTCGAAAATTATTTTCGATTTTGCTGAATAATTACAATCAACTAAAATAACTATCAAGGCTGTCAATTTTGGCAGCTTTTTTTTGTTGAGATAATTCATCTTTAACATTTATTATGATCACTTCTGTTTTTTGTTAAGTGTGAATATTTCTTGAGTTAAATATTTTTAACATATTTTTAGTCTAAGTTAGTTCGGTTTTTTCGGAACTAATATTATTTTTGCATCGTTTTAAATTTAACGGTATGAATCAGCAACTTGAAGAGAGAAGATCAGTTTTGATTGAGAAGTTGGGTGTGTTCTTTGAAAAAGAGCACCACTTAGCGCCAGTTGCTGCTCGTATTTTTTCATTGATTATTCTATCAGGGAAAAAGGGAGTGACATTTGAAGAGCTCGTCTGTCGCTTAAAAGCTGGTAAAAGCACGGTTTCTACACATCTAGAAAGTTTACAATTACATAATAAAATAGAATATTTCACTTTAGTTGGTGATAGAAAAAGATATTTTATAGTCAATAAAGATTTAATGCTTAACTCTCTAGATGAATTACAGAAGCAATGGACAGAACAAAAATCACTTTTTCAAGAAGTTTTGTCTTTCAAAAAAGAATGTATGGCTGAGGACGAATCTGGTGAGGAAAACTTTGATCTTCAATTTCAAAAAAACTTCATCGCTTATGCAGATGATATTCTGCAGTCTATCAGTAAAATAAAATAAATCCTAAATACAACAAACACTAATAATGAAAAAAAATATTTTAAGTTTCGTTTTTTTATGTGCTCTATTTGTTTCTTGCGGTGATGATCAACCTCAACAACAAGCAAGAGGACCGATGCAGGTACCCGTCATTGAACTACCAACAAAAACATTGACGGATTTCAACACCTATCCAGTCAGTATTGAAGGTGTTGTCAACAGTGAAGTTCGACCTAAAGTTTCAGGATACATCACTAAAGTTGTTGTAGATGAAGGTCAATCTGTTAAGCAGGGAGATGTTTTATTTACTTTAGAAACAGAATCCTTAAGTCAAGATGCACAAGCTGCTCAAGCAAATGTCAATGCGGCTCGTGTTGAGGTTGAAAAATTAAAACCTCTTGTGGACAAAGAAATTATTAGTAAAAGCCAGCTTGAAACGGCAAAAGCAAAATTAGCTCAAGCTAAAGCTTCATATAGCAGTATTGCTGCAAACATTGATTACGCAACGATTAAGAGCCCAGTTGATGGAGTCGTTGGTTCTATTCGATACAGAAATGGTTCTTTGGTAAGTCCAGAGTCTAAATTAACGACAGTTTCTCAAGTTGATGAAGTTTATGCTTTTTTCGGAATGAATGAAAAAGACTATATCACTTTCTTACAACACGCTGAAGGCAAAGATGTGAAAGAAAAAATTGCAAATTTTCAAGCAGTTAAATTAGAATTAGCCACTGGTGATGTATACGAACATGAAGGCGAAATTCAAACCGTTTCAGGTCAAGTGAATCCACAAACTGGAACAGTTAATTTTAGAGCAAAATTCCCTAATCCAGGTCGTTTATTGGCGAATGGAAATAGTGGACGCATTATGATTCCTGAAACTTATGAAGATAAAGTTGTTGTCCCTGAATCAGCAAGCTTTGAAAGACAAGGTTTAATTTATGTTTATGGTATTAAAGATGATTCTCTGGCAGTATCAAAATCATTTCAAGTTGATGCACGAGTTAAGAACTTCATTATCGTTAAGTCAGGTTTAGAAAAAGGTCAAAAAATTATTGCAGATGGTGTTGGCCAGATCAGAAACAACATGCCTGTTAAACCTCAGTTGAAAGATTTTGACAGCATTGTAAAACCAATTAATAAAGTTTTTAAATAATATAAGATGTTAAAGAAATTTATAGAAAGACCTGTTTTATCAACGGTCGTTTCCTTAATTATAGTCATTTTAGGTATACTCGGGATCACGGCTTTGCCAGTGTCTCAGTATCCTGATATTGCGCCACCAACGGTGCAAGTGACAGCCAATTACCCTGGTGCAAGTGCTGAAACTGTTCTTGAGAGTGTTATCATTCCTATTGAAGAACAAGTGAATGGTGTTGAAGGGATGGATTATATTACATCGACAGCAAGTAATAGTGGTCGTGCCGAAATTCAAGTTTTTTTTAAACAAGGTTACGATGCTGATATCGCTGCGGTAAACGTTCAAAACCGTGTTGCAAGAGCCAATCCATTATTGCCTCGTGAAGTTATTCAAGGAGGTGTGATTACTCAAAAGCAGCAAACGAGTGCTTTGATGTTTATGTCTTTACTTTCTAAAAATGAAGATTATAATTCGACATATATTCAGAACTATTTAAACATTAATGTTATTCCAGAACTCAAAAGGATTGATGGTGTAGGTGATGTTCAAGTTTTTGGTTCTAAAAATTACTCGATGCGTATTTGGCTTCAGCCAGAAAAAATGACTGCTTATAACTTAGTTCCTGCAGATGTTACAGCAGCAATTAACGAACAAAGTTTGGAAGCTGCAGCAGGTTCTTTAGGTCAGAATAATGCAGAAGCTTTTGAGTATGTGATCAAATATCCAGGTCGTTTTAAAACTGAAGATCAGTATGAAAACATCATCATTAAGTCTTTAGGTAACGGTGAATATTTGCGTTTAGCTGATGTTGCTGAAATTGAGTTAGATGCTGAAGGTTATAGTGTTGTTTCTGAAACAAACGGCTATCCAGCGATGAACATGGCAATTTATCAAACACCAGGATCAAATGCACAGGAAATTATTCAAAACGTTCACAAGAAAATTGATGAATTAGAGGTAAATTTCCCTGAGGGTGTAGAGTCTTACATCAACTTAGATACCAACGAATTTTTAGAAGCTTCAATTGATAAAGTGATAACGACACTTATTGAAGCTTTCTTATTGGTATTTATTGTCGTTTTTATTTTCTTACAAGATTTTAGATCAACATTAATTCCAGCGATTGCTGTTCCAGTATCAATTATCGGTACATTCTTCTTTTTGAATTTATTCGGATATTCGATTAACTTATTAACTCTTTTTGCTCTCGTTTTAGCTATTGGTATTGTGGTGGATGATGCTATTGTGGTTGTGGAAGCAGTTCACGCCAAACTTGAAGAAGGTGCTGATTCAGCATTAAGCGCAACCCGAACTGCGATGGACGAAATTACTGGCGCAATTATCTCCATTACACTTGTGATGGGTGCTGTTTTTATTCCAGTGACATTTATTTCTGGTCCAACAGGTGTTTTTTATGAGCAATTTGGTATTACTTTAATTGTGGCGATTGCAATTTCAGCAGTTAACGCTTTGACATTAAGTCCTGCTTTATGTGCTTTATTTTTGAAAACTAATAAAGAAAAAGAAAACAGTAAAAGTTGGTTGCAAAATTTCTACGATAAATTTAATGCAGCTTTTGAAGCGACAACAGAGCGTTACGTTAAAAGCTTATCTTTCTTATTTAAACATAAATGGATTACACCTGCCGTGATTGCTTTTTCAATTTTTGGTATCTACATGGGTCTTGAGAAAACGCCGACTGGCTTTGTTCCAAATGAAGATAGAGGTGTTATTCTTGCAAACATTGAGTTACCAGCTGGTGCTTCTTTAGATAGAACGGTTGGTATTACAAAACAGTTTGAAGATCAAGTGACATCAATTCCTGGTATTAGTGGAATTACATTAGTCAATGGTTTTAGCTTAATTAGTGGACAAGGGAGTAACTATGCAATTGGTTTCGTTAAGCTTGATCCATGGGAAGAAAGAGAAGAAGATTATTTATCTTCTGATGCAATCACGGGTCAATTATTCCAATTAGGCGGAAGTATCACAGGAGCTGAAATGGTTTTCTTTGCACCGCCAAGTATTCCAGGTTTTGGTAGCTCAGCTGGTTTTGAGTTTAAACTACTTGACCGTTCAGGAGGTTCCTTTGATAAATTAGATCAGCAATCCAAAGAGTTTTTAGGAAAACTAAATCAAAGACCAGAAATTCAATATGCGCAAAGTTCATTTAATATGAATTATCCGCAATATGAGTTAGATATTAACATTCCTAAAGCTAAAGAAGCTGGCGTTTCTATCAGTCAAATTTTTGGAACACTTCAAGGTTATATCGGTAGTATTTATGCAGCTGACTTTTCTAGATATGGTAAACAATACCGTGTTTATATACAAGCTAAACCAGAAGATAGAGCTAATGAAACCGACTTAAATATGTTATATGTCAGAAGCGGTTCAGGTGAGATGGCACCGATTACGGAGTTTGCTGATCTTAGAAGAGTTTACGGTCCGCAAGCAGTAACGCGTTTTAACCTCTTTAACTCTGCATCGGTAACAGGTGCCCCAGCGCCAGGTTACTCTTCGGGTAATGCTATTAATGTTGTTCAAGAAGAGGCCTCAAAATTATCAAATGATTTTGATATTGGTTTCTCAGGTTTATCTCGTGAGGAAGTTTCCGCAGGATCACAATCTCTATTTATTTTCTTATTGAGTATAGTGTTTGTTTATTTCATTTTATCAGCGCAATATGAAAGTTATTTAATTCCATTCTCTGTCTTATTTACTTTACCATTAGGTGTGATGGGAGCTTATATATTTACCTATTATTTAGGATTAGAGGCAAATATTTATTTCCAAATTGCATTGATTATGTTACTCGGTTTATTAGCCAAAAATGCTATTTTGATAGTTGAGTTTGCTATGCAAAGGCGAGCAGAAGGTATGAAGCTTGTTGATGCGGCATTAGATGGAGCAAAAGTTCGTTTAAGACCAATTTTGATGACATCACTAGCATTTATTATTGGTTTGATGCCATTGGTATTTGCATCAGGTACAGGTGCAGAAGGTAACAGATCGATTGGAACAGGAGCTGTTGGCGGATTATTAATAGGAACAATTCTCGGTGTATTTATTACACCTATGTTATACATTTTCTTCCAATGGTTACAAGAAAAGATTTCACGTAAGAAACCAAATTCAGATGAATCATCAACTGAAATAAAAGAAGCATAATGAAAAAGAGTCATATTTTTAGAGTTTTAATATTAGGAGCAGTTCCATTTTTGTTGGTCTCTTGCTTTGCTGCTAAAGATTATCAAGAACCTGATTTAGTAGAGCAAGAAGCTCGCTACAGAACAGATAGTTTGCCATCGGATAGTTTAACGATGGCAGATGTTTCTTGGAAAGATATTTTTGAAGATCCCGTTCTTCAAAATCATATTGAAAGAGGTTTAGAAAACAATATTGACATCCGTGTTGCCGTTCAGCAAATGAACGCTGCTATGGCTTATCTTCAACAAGGAAAGGCTGGTTACTTGCCGAGTTTAGGAGTTGAAGGGACTTGGACACACTCCAACTTGTCAGATAATAGCCAACAAGGTGTTTTGTTTGGTGGAGGTGGTGAGTCTGATCAATATCAATTGGCTGCAAACCTTTCTTGGGAAGCAGATGTTTGGGGAAAAATCAGAAGTCAAAAACGTGCTTATGGTGCAAGTTACCTACAAAGTGTTGCTGCTCATAAAGCCGTAAAAACACGATTGATAGCATCAATTTCTTCCACATATTTTCAATTACTTGCGCTCGATGAGCAAATTGAAATTACAGAAGAGACAATTGAAAACCGTGTTAATAGTTTAGAAACAACTTCTGCCTTAAAAGAGGCTGGAAATGTCACTGAAGTTGCTGTAAAACAAACAGAAGCTCAGATTTATACAGCGAAAGCAATTCTTGTTGATTTAAAAAAGCAAAGTAAACTTTTAGAAAATACTCTTTCGATATTATTAGGAGATTCTCCACATGAAATATCAAGAACTTCATTGGATCGTCAAGAAATCAATACAGAATTAAAAACAGGTGTTCCTGCTCAATTATTGAGCAATCGCCCTGATGTTATCGTCGCAGAAAATGCTTATCGCAATGCCTTTGAAATGACAAACGTAGCGAGAAGTCAGTTTTATCCTTCGATTACTTTATCAGCATCTGGAGGTTTTCAGAGTTTAGATGCTAGTGAACTTTTTGATGCTAATTCACTTTTTGCAAATTTAGTTGGCGGATTGGCTCAACCTCTTTTTAATAAAAGAAAAATCAGAACTGGATATGAAGTTGCTCAGTCTCAACAAGAACAAGCTTTATTAAGATTCGAAGAGTCTTTGTTAAATGCAAGTAAAGAAGTTTCTGACGCATTATATTCTTATGATTCTGCAACACAAAAAATCGATTTAAAAACCAAAGAGTTTGAAGCTTATCAATTAGCGACAGATTACTCTGAAGAGCTTTTAAATAATGGTTTGGCCAACTATTTGGAAGTTCTAACAGCTAGAGAAAATGTGTTGAACTCTCAGTTAAATCTTGTTGACGCAAAGTTTGATCAATTAAATTCAATGATTGACCTTTACCGTGCTTTAGGTGGCGGATGGAAATAGTTTATTTGTGATTTAGATTTTTAGATTTGTTGAAAACCTCATTTTTTGAAATGAGGTTTTTTTATGCCCTGTTTTTTAAGCTATCTTTAAAACAAGCTTTATTTTTACCTTTTATAATTGATTATAGACTTATGAAATCTTTCTCTATTCTTTTCTTTTTTCTGCTCACATCATTTGCTTTCTCTCAATCGCAGTCTATTGATGTTCAAAATATCACAGCCCATGTTACAATCAATCCAGATGAAAAACAGATATCAGCTGATTATCGATTTAGTTTTCTGACTAAATCAAAATTGGATACCGTTTTTCTGGACGCTAAAAATTTAGAAAATATCAAGTTTGTCAACACTGAATTTGAAATTTATAACTCAGGAAATAAACTTTTTTTTATTGGAAATTTTAAAAAAGACAAATCTTACACTTTTGATTTTTCATATCAAGTTAAACCAAAACAAACAGTTTATTTTATAAAAAAACTTCCTGAACATGATAACTCTGCGCAAGTTTGGACGCAAGGTCAAGGCAAGTACACTTCTCATTGGTTGCCAAGTTTAGATGATATGACGGACAAAATTATCTTTAATCTCAGCTATACTTTTCCTGATCAATATGAGCTCACAGCTAATGGAGCATTGGTTTCTGAAGAAAAAAATGAAAATCTATTAACAAGGCATTTCGAAATGAAAAATCCTATGAGTAGTTATTTGGTTGCTTTTGCTGTTGGAAACTTCAAAGCCGTCCGCGATACAACTGACTCTGGTGTGCCTTTGAAAATGTATTTACCTGAACAGTACAATGATTATTTCAGATTTACTTATCAAAATTATAACGAGATTTTTTCGATACTTGAAGATAAAATTGGCGTGGCTTACCCTTGGCAAAATTATAAACAAGTTCCTGTCAGAGATTTTCTTTATGCAGGAATGGAAAACACTGGTTTGACTATTTTCTCTGAAGAATTTATTGTCGATGAAATAAGTTATAACGATCAAAACTTCACAAACGTCCATGCGCATGAATTGGCTCACCAATGGTTTGGAAATTCAATCACCGAGAAAAGTTCTGTGCATCATTGGCTTCAAGAAGGTTTTGCAACATATTTTGCATTATTAGTTGAGCAAGAACTTTTCGGAAATGCTTATTTCGAAAATCAACTTTTTGAAGATGCAGAACAATTGAAGTTAGCCAGCGATAGAGGAGAAGGAGAGAAAATAATGAGTAAAAATGCGAGTTCTTTAACCTATTATAAAAAAGGCGCTTGGGCTTTACATGCTTTACGAAATAGAATTGGAGATGCTGTATTTTTTGATTCTGTCAAAGATTTTCTTAACCAAAATGCATATCAAATTGTTGAAGTTGACGATTTTTTGAAAATTGTAGAAGAAAAGTCTGGACAAAGTATGTTAGACTTCAAGAAAGAATGGTTGCTACAAACCTCTTTTCCTGCGGAAGAAGCACTTTCAATTCTGGGTAAGTCAGAATTTATTGATCAATTATTTAAGTTAAAACTAAAACGAGGTAAACCACTCAAAGACAAAATTCTACTTATCAAAAATGCTTTGCTTTCAAGGCATAATGCATTTTTAGGACCAGAAGCTGTTTTGCAAATCATTCCTGAAAAAGGATCCCAGCGAGAAGATTTACTTTATTTAGCTTTCTCGACAGGAAATATTGAAACACGTCAATTTTTAGCCAAAAATTTGAAGCAAATCTCTAAAGATTTAAAAGAGAAATATGAAGATCTTTTAAAGGATCAATCTTACGTAACAAGAGAGCATGCTTTATTAAACTTATGGATGAACTTTCCTGAAGATCGCCGTGATTATTTAGCGCAAATGAAAGGTCAGGAAGGAACAATTCACAAAAATATCGAGTTGTTGTGGCTGATGCTCAAAGTCACAACAGAAAAATCAAAAGAAGCCCGAAAAGCTTTTCATCAATTAACAGATTATACAGACTCAGCTTACGCATATCAGATAAAACGTCAAGCTTTTATATATTTATTTCAGATAGATAAATTAACAGACCAGTCAATTATTAATCTCTCAAAAGATCTTAATCATTCCGTTTGGCGTTATCGTAATTTTGTAAAACAATTACTTACCGAATTAATCAAAGATCAAAATCATCGAGCTGATATTATCAAACTTTTAGAAAAAGATCAATTATCAAATAAAGAAAAAGTCAAAGATATTTTGAAGGTTTAATATGGTAAATCTACTTTACCAAAGCTGTTGAGCTTCATTTTTAAGAAATTCTAAACCAGTTTCACTTGGGGATTGTTTGTCTAATAATTCAGTTAAAACGGCCTCTCTTAATTTTTGAGCTGTCGTGATTTTTTCATTCATATTTATTTGACGAATCAAAGAAATTGTCGCGCCTTTTGAAGCTCTAATCGCTTGCCAAGTTTTATTGCTCACATAAATTTGCTGTATCAAATTATGTTCGTATTCCTGCTCGATCGTAGCAACTAAAAGTTGCTCGTAAGTATGTTTGTCTTCACTTGTTGGATTGACGCGTTGCAATAAATTTCCTGGATGAATACGCTCTAAAAAAAGTGTCAATCTTTCAAAAGCTTGAAGTCTTACTGGTAAACTCTCTTTTTTAAGTTCATTCAAGTCTTCGTTATATTTTAATTGCGCTAAATGATCAGTATGAGTTTTAAAGAAATAATAAGCTACTGCGCCAACAACTAAAGTTGGTAAAAGATAGATAAGTATTGTTAGGATAGAGTCGTAATTGTCCATTGCATTTTTTTTTCAAATATATTAAAGTATTTTAGATGGGTATTTATGATTAGAAAGTAATTCTACTTTGGTATAAATCCTTATTTTTGAAAATCAAATTTTTAAGCTAAAAAACATTGCAAGACCATATTAATCAACTTAATGAAGCCCAGCGTGCAGCTGTTTTACAAAAGGATGGCCCTATGATTGTGATTGCTGGTGCTGGTTCTGGAAAAACAAGAGTTCTCACCTTTCGTATTGCACATTTGATGCACCAGGGTGTTGACCCTTTCAATATTTTATCATTGACTTTTACCAACAAAGCAGCACGAGAAATGAAAAATCGTATTGCTGATATTGTGGGAGGTAATGAGGCTAAAAATTTATGGATGGGAACCTTTCACTCTGTTTTTGCGAAAATTTTGCGAATTGAAGCCGATAAATTAGGTTATCCATCAAACTTTACAATTTACGATTCAAAGGATTCTCAACAATTGATGAGAACCATCATCAAAGAGATGAAACTCGATAAAGATATTTATAAATATAAACAGGTCTTATCTCGTATTTCTTCATTTAAAAACAGCTTGATTACAGTTAAAGCTTATCGTAAAGATCTTGAATTACAAGAAGCTGATGCCATGGCAAAACGCCCAAGAATGGGTGATATTTATCAAGAATATGTAGAGCGTTGTTTTAAAGCTGGCGCGATGGACTTTGATGATTTATTATTACGAACCAATGAACTTTTAACACGTTTTCCTGATGTTTTAGCCAAATACCAAAAACGTTTTAAATATATTTTGGTAGATGAGTACCAAGATACGAATCATTCTCAATATTTAATTGTGAGAGCTTTAAGTGATCGCTATCAAAACATTTGTGTTGTGGGTGATGATGCGCAAAGTATTTATGCTTTTAGAGGTGCAAATATTAATAATATTCTGAATTTCCAGCGTGATTATGATAAAGTTGAATCTTTTAGGTTAGAACAAAATTACCGTTCAACTAAAAACATTGTTGAAGCTGCAAACTCAGTGATTGACAAAAATAAAACCAAACTTGAGAAATTGGTTTGGACAGCGAATGATGAAGGTTCCAAAATTCATGTTAATCGCTTGATGAATGATGCCGAGGAAGGTCGTTTTGTTGCAAGTTCCATTATGGATAAACGCATGCAAGAAAATGCTAGAAATGGTGAATTTGCAGTTTTATACAGAACAAACGCGCAAAGCCGTGCAATAGAAGATGCTTTGCGCCGTAAAGATATTCCTTATCGAATTTATGGTGGGCTTTCTTTTTACCAACATAAAGAAATCAAAGATGTATTGGCATATTTAAGATTAATTGTCAATCCGCAAGATGAGGAAGCTTTTAAACGTGTTGTCAATTTTCCTGCAAGAGGTATTGGACAAACAACGATGGATAGATTGACTTTAGCTGCCAATCATTATAAAAAATCACTTTTTGAAGTTGCAGAAAATATTCATAAAATAGACCTGAAAATAAATAAAGGGACAAAGACAAAACTGATCAATTTTGTCAATATGCTCAAAACTTTTCAAATCGCTGCAAAGGAAAAAGATGCCTTTTATCTTACCGAATTGATTATCAAAAAAACAGGTTTAATTCAAGAATATAAAAAGGATTCTTCTCCAGAAGGTATTACAAGAATTGAAAATGTAGAAGAACTTCTCAATGGTGTTCGTGATTTTGTAGAAGGTCAGAAAGAAGTTGCAGATTCTGATGCAAGTTTAGCTGAGTTTCTTGAAGATGTTGCGCTCGCGACGGATATGGACAAAGAGGTCGATGATGATGATCGTGTCGCTTTGATGACAATTCACTTAGCAAAAGGTCTTGAGTTTCCATACGTATATATCGTTGGTCTTGAAGAAGATTTGTTTCCTTCTGCGATGAGTTTAAATACACGTTCAGAGCTAGAGGAGGAGAGACGTTTGTTTTATGTGGCATTGACCAGAGCTGAAAAAGAAGCTTATTTAACCTATGTGATTTCGCGTTACCGTTGGGGTAAATTAATCGATGCAGATCCGAGCCGATTTATAGAAGAAATTGATGATGATTTTTTGAACTTCATGGTTCCGAAAGATGATTATAAATTTAATTCATTCATCGATAGAGATATTTTTGATGATGATGTTGATAAGTCAAAACTAAGACAAACAAAACCTAAAAGTTCTACACCTCCGCCGAGTCACAAGCCTTCTGAAAAGCAATTGAGACGCTTAAGAAAATTAAAACCAGAAGGAGAGGATCTGTCAGGTACTGCAAAACCTATTCAATTAGAAAGTGGGCAAGAGGTTGAGCATGCGCGTTTTGGTAGAGGAGAAGTGATTGAGGTTACAGGTGCAGGAAATGATGCTAAAGCTTCTATAAAATTTAAAACAAGCGGTGTTAAAAACTTAATACTTAAATTTGCAAAATTAAATATAATTAACTGATGCTCAGTGTTACAAAACTAATTATAGCCTTATTATCTCTTTTCAGTATAGGCTTATTATCAGCGACTTTTTTTCTAGATCCTACTTCTGAGGTGAGTCGACTTATTGAGTATTACGATGTTCTTTTATGTCTTGTTTTCTTTATTGATTTTTGCAGCCAAATGTATAAGGCAGAAAACCGAACAAAGTTTTTCTTTACAACAGGCTGGTTAGATTTGATTTCATCAATTCCAGTGATACATGAATTTAGATATGTGAGAGTTTTTCGTATTTTTCGTGTTTTTCGTATTGTTAAATCCTTTCGCTTACTGATCAATTTTATCAAAACACATAAAGTACAAAGTCTTTATGGCGTGATACTTTTTGTTTCAATCACAACAGTTATTTTGACTTCTACTTTTGTGCTTTATTTTGAGAAAGATGTGGGTAATATCAAAACTGCTGAAGATGCGATATGGTGGAGTTTTGTTTCAGTAACAACTGTTGGTTATGGAGATCATTATCCTGTGACAACAATTGGTCGTGGACTTTCAATACTATTAATTTCAACAGGTATTGCACTATTTGGAGCATTAATTTCTTATATTACAGCATCAGTTGAATCGATCAAAAATCAGGGGAAATAAATTATAAGATATGGCAGAAATAATCAAACTTTACGAAAAAAATACGTCAGAAAAACATCTTCAAAAAATCGCAAAAGTTCTTAAAGATGGTGGCGTTATCATCTATCCAACCGATACAGTCTATGGTTTGGGTTGTGACATCAATAATAATAAAGCTCTGACAAAAGTCGCTCGACTTAAAAATGTTAAGCTTGAAAAAGCAAATTTTTCATTTATTTGTGAGGACTTAAGTAATTTATCAGACTATGTTTCTCAAATTCCAACAAATACTTTTAAAATTTTAAAAAGAAATCTACCTGGTCCTTATACTTTTATTTTACCAGGAAATAATAATTTACCCAATGTCTTTAAAAAGAAAAAAACAGTTGGGATACGTGTTCCAGATAATGTGATTGCGCGTTCGATTGTTAGCACATTAGGAAACCCAATTGTATCGACTTCAATATACGATGAAGATGATTTGGTAGAATACACCACAGATCCTGAACTGATTGCTGAAAAATGGAGAGATCTAGTTGATATTGTTGTTGACGGAGGTTATGGTGATAACACTGCGTCAACTGTGATCGACTTAACAAAAGATGAACCTGAATTAATCCGTCAAGGAAAAGGATCGATAGAGATTTAATGATATTATAATTCTTACTAAAAATGGAAAAGCCAGATGAGAACTCTCGTCTGGCTTTTTTATGAAGTTAAAAATTAATTATTTTTTTAAAGTCGGGTTATCTACAAGAGGACGTTCACTTCTGTTAGCCAATTCCCATGCTGTATAGAAAATGAGTTTTGCTCTTTTCTCTAAAATATCATACTCAATTTTCTCAACAGTATCTGTTGGCATATGATAATCAGCATGAACACCGTTAAAATAGAAGATAACAGGAATATCAAATTTAGCGAAGTTATAATGATCACTTCTGTAGTAGAATCGATTTGGATCATCTTCTTCATTATATTTATAATTCAAATCTAAATTTGTATAAGTTGCATTTGCATCTTCAGAAATTTGATGTAATTCTGAACTCAATCTATCACTACCTATTAAATAAACATAGTTTCCATTGTTTTGATGAGCTTTATCACGTCTACCAATCATGTCAATATTAAGATTGGCAATGGTTTTATCAAGATCATAAATAGGGTTTTCAGTATAAAACTTAGAACCTAGTAAACCTTTCTCTTCACCTGTAAAATGTAGAAAAATAACAGTTCTTTTAGGTTGATGACCATTACGTGCAGCTTTTTTAAAAGCTTCTGCAATTTCCATCACAGCAACAGTGCCCGAACCATCATCATCAGCTCCGTTGTATATTTGTCCATTTCTTTTTCCTAAATGGTCATAATGTGCTGAGATCACTAAATATTCATCTGGCAATTCGCTGCCTTCAATCATAGCAATAACATTTTCTGAATCTCCAAATCTATCATCATAAAACTCAGAAGGTATATTTTGATAGTAAGGGGTATTGTCTCTAATGTCTCCACCTTTAATATTGAGGCTAGCATAGAAATTTTTCAAAAATTCAGCTGCTTTTTTTTGTCCAGGTGTACCAGTTTCACGGCCTTCAAATTCATCTGAGGCTAAAACATTGAGGTAGTCACTTAAATCTGCAGACTTAATAGATTTAGCATATTCGACAGGATCATTAAGGTTTGTTTGATTTTGCGTACTTTTACATGAAAAGGCTGTCACGGCAATCATGCAAATAAGTAATAATTGTTTCATGAGATTGTTTTTTTGCTAATATAAGTAATTTTGATAGTCATAAAGTGAAGGAAGTTTTAAAATATAACTCTCACGTAATTTTTTGATTTTTAGTTGATTGAGATGTTTTTTGATTAAAAGTTGAATTTCTCTATCAAAAACTTAAAAAAATATTTTGAGAATTGAAATAACTGACTATCTTTGCAATCGCAAAACGATGCACGGAGAAATGGCAGAGTGGTCGAATGCGGCGGTCTTGAAAACCGTTGAGGGTCAAACCTCCGGGGGTTCGAATCCCTCTTTCTCCGCAAAAGGAAACCCACAATTTTTAATTGTGGGTTTTTTATTTTCAGAAAAGACGCAAGCCGTTTATTGGCTTGCAAGTCTTAGATGTAAATAAAAAATCAGCGTCGCCTTTTTGGCGAGGTGCGGGTTTCTATGTTTGTTCAGGATACCATATTTTGAATCAACGCAGTTAATCCCTCTTTCTCCGCAAAAGGAAACCCACAATTTTTAATTGTGGGTTTTTTATTTTTAGAAAAGACGCAAGCCGTTTATTGAATCAATTTCAATTGATATATTTATAAATAACTATAATCAATTTATAAAAATTAATCCCGAATATTTGAATTCTAGGATTCGTACTATTTATTGAACAGCTTCCTTTATTGGCGTATCACCAGCCATTATTTCAAAGGTTTCATTAAGCTTGACTTTATCCGCCAGAACTTCAACCAATGTTTTTGCAACATCAGCTCTCGTAATGTTACCACCTTTATTTAATTCAGCGATATCGCCAGTTTGAATTTTTCCAGTTGCATTATCATTAGTCAATGCGCCTGGACGAACAATAACGTAATCTAAACCGCTAGAGCGCAAATACTCATCAGCATTTTGTTTAGCTTTGAGGTAGTCTGTAAGATCGCCACCTTGTGAAGGGTCATCGGTTCCAATAGAACTTAACATGACAAACTTTTTGAGATTAGCTTTTTTTGCTGCATCCACCATTTTCTTGGCGCCATCTTGATCGACTCCAACCACATTTTTACCACCGGAACCTGCTGCGAAAATAACTTTATCAGCATCTTGAACAGTCTGATTGACATCACTTTCTAAATCAGCCAAAATTGTTTGAACTTTTTGATTTTCAAAATGTTCTTTTTGTTCTTGCTTGCGAACCATCGCAATTGGATTATATATTTCTGATTGTTTTAAGATGTTGATGATAATTTTTCCTGTGGTACCATTAGCACCGGCAACTAGTATATTTTCTTTTGTATTCATTGTCTTTTGATTTTAAATTTTAATAATTACAGGAAGGAACTCTCAGAGTAAATTCTCATCTGAAAGTTTAATTTCCCGACAATTTATTTTTTCTTATTTAATTGGTTTAATAACAGTTCAGCTACTTTTTTTGAAGATGCAGGATTTTGGCCTGTAATGAGTAAACCATCTTCTAAAGCGTATTCTTCATAATCGTTGGCTTTACTGTAGATAGCTCCATTTTCCTTGAGCATATTTTCTACTAAGAATGGGACTACTTCTGTAAGTCCTGCCATGTCTTCTTCTGAATTAGTAAAGCCTGTCATTTTTTTATCCTTCACCAAAGATTCTCCAGATTGGTCTTTCGCCTTTTTCAAAGCGGCAGGTGCGTGACAGACAAACGAAATTGGTTTATCTGATTGATAGAAATCTTCGATTAATTTCGCTGACTCCTCACTTTCGGCCAAATCCCATAACGGACCATGACCTCCAGGATAAAATACAGCATCGTAATCTTTAGCAGAGACCTCAGAGAGTTTAAGCGTAGATCTTAATTGCTTTTTCAAGGCTTCATCTTTATCATAACGCTTTGTCGATTCTGTTTGATTTTCGTCTTGTGCACTTGTCGGATCAACTGGAGGCTGTCCACCTTTTGGAGAAGCAAGCGTGACCTTTGCTCCATGATCAATTAAATGATAATATGGCGTGGTAAACTCTTCAATCCAAAATCCAGTTTTATGTCCGGTGTTCCCTAATTCTTCGTGTGAGGTTAAGACGATTAATATGTTTTGTTGCTTGATATTTTTCATAAATTCTTTGTTTTAAAAATTATACTTTAACGATCATTTTTCCTTTGTTTTTGCCTTCAAAAAGATCTAAAAAGGCGTTTGGAATATTGTCAAAACCTTCAACAATCGTTTCCGAAAAATCGAGTTTTCCAGCTTTTAGCCATTGAGATAATTGCTCTATACCTTCTGGGAATTTGTCAGAAAAATTATTGACAATGAAACCTTGCATCAGTACACTTTTTTTAATTAAAATAGGCTCAATACGAGGTCCAGTTGGTAATGAAGTACTGTTGTAAAGTGAAATTGCACCACAAACGACAATGCGTCCAAAGCGATTGATATTTGCATGAACTGCATCAGAAATAGTCCCACCGACATTATCGTAATAAACATCAACACCCTTTGGTGCTGCATCAGCAATGGCTTTAGTCATGTCTTCAGTTGTTTTGTAGTTAATCGCAGCATCAAACCCATATTTAGACTTAAGCATATCAACTTTTTCATCACTTCCAGCGATACCAATGACGCGGCAACCTAATATTTTACCAATCTGACCGACGGTGCTTCCCACAGCACCTGCAGCACCTGATACAACAATTGTTTCACCTTCTTTTGGTTTTCCAACTTCAGTTAAACCGTGATAGGCAGTCAAACCTGTCATTCCGAGGATTCCTAAATAGGCGGATAGCGGTGCTTTATCAGCATCAACTTTGAGCAAGTCTTTGCCATTATGTGTTTGCTGTTCTTTCCAATCTAACATACCAGAAACAAAATCACCTTTAGTATAAGAATCATTTTTTGACTCGATAACTTCGGCAATGATGCCTGAATTAATGGGTTTATTTAGTTGAAAAGGTTCAATATAAGATTCTGCCTCGCTCATTCTGCCTCTCATATATGGATCGACAGAAACATATTTTGTTTTAAGAAGAATATCTCCATTGTTCACTTTAGGAACATCTTCAGATGTAAATTTAAAATCAGATTCTTGTGGTTTTCCGTTTGGACGATTATTTAAAAGAATTGTCTTGTTCATAAAATTATTTTTTTGGTTTTACTTTATTTTAAATTATTTATTAATGAATGTTCATTCATTACTTAAGTCAATTTTTTTTATATTTTAATGGCATCCCATGCACTTTGAAAAGCTTTCTGACGCATTTCATCATTCAGGCTGTAGTAACTTTTTTGTTGAATCGCCAATAAAAATGACAAAGGATAAATTGTGTATGCGTAAAGTATGTAGTTAGAAAGCGGCTTGACGATACCTTCTTCTTTTGCTTTTTCCCATAAATCGAGTAGGGGTTGAAGATGTTTTAAACCTTCCTCTGCAGCAGTCGCATCAATAATTGGCGTGTTGTCACATTGCGACAGAAAAGTCGCTTCATCGATTTTATTTAATTTGTAATCAGCGATGTTATACCATATAATTTCAAAGCCTTTTTTAACAGGTAGGTCGTCTCGATAATCCTTAAAAGCATATTCGCTAAAAGATGATTTGACTGTCAAATACAGTGAGTTGATCAAATCTTGCTTATTTTCAAAGTATAAATAAATCGTTGCTGGTGCAACCTTGGCCAGCTTTGCAATCTTTGACATTGATGCCTTGTGAAACCCGTCGTTGTTGACGAGATTTAAGGTGGCATCTAAAAGTGCTTTCTTTTTATCAGTGACTTTTTCTTGTTGGTTCATTTTTATTTTTTTGTTTAAAATGATTCAGGGTTTTTGCTGTGAGAATTTCATCTGTTGATGATATTTCATCATGCTAGATTTAAATGAATCATAATCTTTACACTGCAAATATATAATAAATGAACGTTCATTCTTTTTTTAGTTTTAGTTTTAACATGACTTTAATTTTGAACTGAAATTAAAAGTCATTTACAGAACTTCATTAGTATTAGCTAAATAGGTGACTATATAATAAAGATTGTTTTTGAATTTGTCTCAAGCTTTTGAAGGTTGATTGCAGATTTCATCCAAATTAACGAATATTTATCAACGAAATGGATTCATAAATTAGTCAATAAATTATCTTTGAGTGAACTTGTTTATAAAAATTCATCATGGCAATTATAGGGTCGGTTATCAAAAACATTATCAATGTCACAGACAGTATTTCAACTGAAAATCATCCAGAGGAAAATCAGCGAAAAGTACTTAAAGAACTTTTAGAAAAAGCCAAAGAAACAGCTTTTGGAAAATATTATGGTTTTGAAAAAATCCTTGAAAGCGATGAACTTGAAAAAACTTTCAGTGAAAAAGTTCCTTATTTTGATTACCATCAAATGAATGAAAAATGGTGGCACAGACTGCATGAAGGTGAAGAAGATATCAGTTGGCCAGGCGCGCCATCTTATTACGCTATAAGCTCGGGAACAACAGGTAAAACAAGTAAAAAAATTCCTGTTTCTCAAGAAATGTTAGATGCAATTAAGCAGTCAGGTATTAAACAAGTAACCGCATTAGCAAATTTCGATTTACCTTCTGATTTTTTTGAAAAAGAAATTATGATGCTCGGAAGCTCGACAAACCTTGATAAAAAAGACGATCACTTAGAAGGAGAAATTAGCGGGATTAGCGCAAGTAATATCCCTTTTTGGTTTAGAGGTTATTATAAACCTGGAGAAGAAATTGCAAAAATTGATGATTGGGACGAGCGCGTGAAGCATATTGCAGAAAATGCGAAGAATTGGGATATCGGTGCTTTGAGTGGGATTCCTTCTTGGATGGAATTGATGCTGAAAGAAGTGATTGATCATCACAATGCTGAAACCATTCATGATGTTTGGCCTAATTTACAAGTTTATACATCTGGTGGTGTTGCTTTTAAGCCTTACGAAAAGAGTTTTAATGCTTTACTAAAACATCCGATCACAGTTATTGATACTTATTTAGCTTCTGAAGGATTCATAGCCTGCCAAACACGGCCAGAAACATCGGCGATGCAGTTGATTACAGATAACGGAATTTATTTTGAATTTGTTCCTTTTGAGCCAGATTATATTCAGCAAGATGGCTCTATCTCTGATGATGCGCCAGTGGTCAGTTTTGCTGATGTTGAAGAAGGAAAAGATTACGTTTTGTTGATGAGCACAGTTTCTGGTGCATGGCGATATTTAATTGGTGATACAATTGCCTTTACAGATAAAGAACGTGCTGAAATAAAGATTACTGGCCGTACAAAATTCTTTTTAAATGTGGTTGGCTCTCAACTTTCTGTTAATAAAATGAATGATGCCATTCAAGAGTTGGAAAATAAATTTGACATTAAATTACCAGAATTTACTGTTTCTGCTGTTAAAGTTGATGGTGAGTTTCATCACGTTTGGCATTTAGGAACTGATGATAAACTTGATATTAGTGAAGAAGGTTTGGCTAAAGCACTTGACGATATTTTAAAAAATGCAAATAAAAATTATAAAGTTGCACGCTCAAAAGCACTCAAAGGTGTCAAAGTAAAAGTCTTGCCAATGGAAGTTTTTTATGAGTGGAGTGGTGCCAACAAGAAAAAAGGTGGACAAGTGAAAATGGAAAAAGTGATGGGTGAAGAAAAATTTAAAGATTTTGAGGCTTTTGTCAAGAAGCAATTATCTTAAGCCTTCTTTTCTTTGATTTCCTCTTTAACCTTTTCCTCAACTTCATCAGGCTCTAAATTGTTAACAAGCTCCATGATTTCTTCAGGTGACATGTAAAGTTTTTTAATTCTGGCTTTATATTCAGAGCTAATACTCGTGTTGTTTAAAATGAAATTTTTTGTAGCTAAAATGTATTCATACATTCCATGTTCAACAGCAAAAGTATCTGCAGCTCTTTCAACTTCCTTAATATGCGCACTTGAAAACAAATATTTCAAGCCGAAAATAATCATATCAAATTTCCCTCTATCTCTGTAATCCATTACGTGACCGAGTTCATGGCCTATCCAGCCAATCATAATATCATCATCAACATCAATAACTTTAAACTCTTCACCTTCAATGTGAAATTTTTCACTGATGAGAATAACATAACTTCTACTTCCTCTGGGCTTTAAAAGGCTAGCAAATTTTGGCTGAGCCTGCATCGTTGACTTGTTAATATTTTTTTTAAACTTAAAAGTAATGGGTGTGTCTTTCAGTTCAGGGTAATATGAAAGTGCTTCTTCAACTTGAGGTTTTATAATGTTAGGAATTGTTTTATTTGTAAATTTCATGAAATGAATCTATGTTTACTTTCAATTTAAATCAAGCTAAGCAAAAAGCTTATTAAAAGACTCATAAAACTTGAATTACTTCTTTAAAGTAACTTTTGGTTTGGCGACTTTTTTTATCCAGTAAAAAATAATAAATCCGCCAATGATTCCAGGTATAAACCACGCTGAGATGCCAGAAATAAAATTATTGACAACGACAAAAGCTGTTGTCGCAGATATGAAGCCACCAATCATTTTGCCAAGATGTAATTTTAACCAAGCTTTCCTTAATCTATCTGGCTTGCGATAGAGGAGAAGATCTTTTACTGAAAAAAATATGCCGACAATAGCAAAAACAACAAGAATCAAATTAATTGTTCTTGAATAAATATAAGGTAAGAAAATCATTAAAGTTCCAGTAAAAATCATCAGTACTGAAATCAGTTTATCAGCCATCAAAACAGGATTTTTCTTTTTAAAATTTAGGGCTCTTTTTCCTGTAATCACAAAGTATAAACTGAAAATACCGATAGCAAACAAAAATGGATTTTCATGATTTGGTAAAACTGAAATGATAAGCGCGCTGATTCCTGAAAGTATCATTCCATAGAAAAAAACAAGTCCTGATTTACGGTGAATATTTTTCCCTTTTTTAAAAATGAGTGCAATAAAACCTGCAATGAGAGCAATGCCACCAAAGCTTGCGTGAATGATGATGAGTAAGTAAATGTATTTTTCCATTCAAAATTTTATTAAAATAATCATTGATTTAACTCATTACATCTTCAGTGATAACTTCATCAATTTTGATGTCATCAGAATTATGTAAGACAGAAATATCTCCTGTGCTTTCAAAAACAACAGCTTTTACATCAGTTAATCGATGTACATTTGCCTCTCGGAGTTTTGCCATCAAGTCGCCTTGATCAACATTACATTGTTTGAGCTTGTCATGAAAAATTTCTCCATCCTTCATTAAAAACTGAGGTTTGTTTGTGAAAAGTTTTTTAAAAGTATCGTTTTTTCTAGTCAGATATGCAAATAGAGCTTGAAACGCAATAATGGAAATTAATGCAATTGCTCCTTTCATAATACTTTGATCTTTATTTATAATGATACTAGCCAATATTGAGCCTATGGCAATAGTAGAGGCGAAATCAAAACTTGACATCTTTGCAAATGTTCTTAAGCCAAAAACTCTAGTGATTAAGATAATAATCGTGAATATTGCGATGACAGAAGCAATGACTAATAAAGCATTTTCTAAGTCCATAAGGTTGAATATTTTAAAAGATGATTAAATGTACTTTTAAAATTTTAGAAAAAAAATATTGACTCAATTTTATGTTTTAAAAACTTTAATTTGAGCTTGATTTATTTCAAATATATTAACTTTTGCGCCGTTAATTTTATCATGCAATTTTGTTTTAAAACTATGTTTAAACTGAACAAATATTATTTTGTTTTTTCTCTTTTATGTTTATTTTTTGTTCAATCTGTTTTCTCTCAGGTGAATAAAAAAGAGAAGGATTCGACAGACACAGTTTATGATAAAATTGAAGATTTATCAGAAGAAACGAAAATTTCAAAATTTTTCCATCGTCTTATTTTTAAATCAAATAAAAAATCTAAGAATAAAACAAAGGTGAGAGAGCGACAGGATCTTGAGCCTTATCAAGGCAAAATTATCAGAAAGATTGAAGTCGATAGCCACGATCCGTTTGGTTTTTCCTTTACAGATTCTACAAAAACAACGAGAAATTGGTTGGAACGGACAGGGAATTTACTTCACATAAAGTCTAAAGATTTTGCGATAAAGAATTACGTGATTATCAAGAAAAATCAAGCACTTGATGTTTCAAAAATTAAGGAATCTGAGCGTCTAATAAGATCTCAGAAATTTGTGAGAGATGTTGAAATCACCGTTCAACCCGTTGAGAAAAGTCAAGATTCAGTTGATGTGATTATCACTTCTTTAGACTCGTGGAGCTGGATACCCAAAGCTTCATTTTCTGGGTCAAAAATGAAAATAAAACTTACAGATTATAATTATTTAGGCTTTGGACATCAGTTTGACATCGGTATGCAAAATCGCTTCAGCTCAGGAAAAATTGCACCGCAATTCTTTTATAAACTACCAAACTTTAAGAATACTTACATCAGTTCGTATGTTGCTTATGAAGAAGACTTGATTGGGAACTACAATAAACGCTTTAATGTTGATCGAAATTTTTTCTCGCCATTTACAAAATGGGCAGCAGGTATTTATGTAGATGAACAATATAAATTAAAATTTTTGCCAGGCATGGATGTCGCTGTTGATGATCCGCAGGCTTTTAAATACAGGTCTCAGGATATTTGGGGAGGTTATTCTTTTCATTTATTTAAAGGGCAATCTGATAGAGAGCGAAAAGCAAATATTATTGCGACTTCAAGGCTTCTTCATGTTGATTACAGTGAAAAACCAAGTGCGGAATATGATAAAATCAACTTCTTTACAAGTGAAACTTTTTACTTGGGTAGCATTGGTATTTCTTCAAGACAATTTTTAGAAGATAGGTTTATTTTTAGAGATGGAATTATTGAAAACGTACCTGTTGGAGATATTTATTCGATCACACTTGGAAATCAGTATAAAAACCAAAGTAACCGATTTTACTTCGGAGCAAAAGTTGCTCATGGAAATTATTACGATTGGGGTTATTTAAATGGAAGTCTTGAATATGGAACTTTCATGAAAGGTTCAGTTCCTGAGCAATCGGCTTATGCGTTGCGTATTAATTATTTTACAAATTTGATAGAGTTGGGGCCAAAATGGCGAATGCGTCAATTTATTAAACCTCAATTTATTATTGGTAAAAACCGTTTAGATTCTTTTGGTGATCGATTAACAATTGATGAAGTGAATGATTTTGGTAATTTTTACGGCAATCAAGAAGGCTTAAAAAACAGTATTGGTATCCCTGGTTTTGATAGTGATTTGTTAGGAACTTCAAAATATGCTTTGTCTTTACAAACGCAGTTTTACTCCTCACGTGAACTTTTGGGATTTAGACTTAACCCTTATTTTAATATGAATGCAGCTATTTTGGCAGGGAATGAATCTTACAGCAGCAATAAACTTTTTTCATCTTTCAGTATCGGACTTATTTTAAGGAATGATTATTTGGTCTTTAATTCTGTTCGATTCTCCTTGTCATATTATCCTGAAATTCCAGCTGAAGGCAAAAATATTTTTAATACTGATAGTAATTATTTCGATGAAGGAGGTTTGCAAGGTTTTGAAATAGGTAAACCTTCCCCAGTTTGGTATAATTAAGTCGTCTTTAAATTATTTTAGAATTTAATTTTTGAAAATATTTTCATTATAATGTTTATCAAATTAGGAATCTTACTTATTGGTTTTACGCAAGCCAGCTTATTGCCTCACTTTATCAAAAAGGCTTTGAAGTTTGTTGATTTAGATCTGAACAAATTTACTTTGAGTTTTTTAAGCAACAAAGATCTATATGGTGATAGCTTTGTTAAAGGTTATAAGTGGCTTCTATTTGTAACGGCTTTTTTAACTTATTTTTTCTTTCTTTTACTCACTAGCTTTTATGATTTAAGAGGTTACAATCAATTAATGCAATACATTGATTTTGGATGCCTTTCCTTAGCTTCGCTAGCTTTTGTACCTCACAATATTAGGCCTTTTAGTAAAGAAGCTGTTAAAACAAATATGCAAAGGATTTTGCATAATCTTTTAGCTGTGATTGTTTTTTTATCACTACCAGGACTTATTCTGACATTTCAGTTGATTGTTTTGGCAGATTTTAAAGTTTTGGGAGTTGTAGGAACTATCATTATCGGATTAATGATGATCTTTGTCGCCCTTTCAATTATTAAAAATGGCATCAATGGGATTACAGAATTAATCTTTATTAATGGCATTAGCTTATGGACTATTTTTGTAACTATAATGACAGTTTTGGGATAGTCTTTTTATAAAACTTTTGTCATTTCAATGACAGTTCTTTCAACAGTCAAATCAGTAGTTTTTGTTTTAGATGCTTCAAATACCTTTACATTTTTGATAATCAGTTTTCTTGTGCTATTTATTCTGTAAATCCATTTTTGTGTTGAATCAGTCTGCGTATAATATAAAAGTTTAAGCTTGTCACTTTTATCTAAAGAATGCTTAGAGGAGAGAATTTCGGAAGCTTCATCATGAGAAAGAAAGCCTTTATTGATAGAAGATTTAAAATTATTAAGAGAAAGACTTTTTTCATCTGGTTCGGTATGTAACAAATCACTGAAATTATCAGGATTGATGTTCGTATTTTCGATCAGATTGGTTTCTTCGTTCTTATTATTATTTTCATGACAAGAGAATAATAGTAATATCAGACTAAAAAGTAAGGTTGTTTTCATTTTAAAATTTACTTTAATGATTAAAGACTAACACTCACACCGCCAATAGGGCGCAAGCCGTTTGAGAATATACTCTCGTTATCTTTGTAAAGTACGTTATACATTAAACCAAAGTAAACTTTAACGCGTCCGCCACTTTGATAACCAGCGCCTAGCCACAAAGCGTTTTCATCAAAACTTGTTGAGTTTGATGTGAGTTTATTTTTTTGAGTTCCATTATAATATTCATAATGCGCTCTCAAAAATAAATTTTGAATCGCATAATAATTCAAATATGGTCCAGTGTTAAGCATGTGTTGTTTTGAGTATTTCCAGTCAGAATAACGATAACCAACCGTGATTCCACCTTCCAAACCTTCAGTGATTTTATAACCTATACTAGGTGCGATACCAAAGCCAAAATAATCGTTACTCCCAAAACTTAAACCAATATTTCCGCCAACTCGCCATCTGTTTTCCGTTTGTGATTTCGAAACATTGATTTGGCTAAAAGCTATTGTTGATGAGAATATAAGTGCAATCAATAATGAGTTTTTCATGGTGATAGGTTTGTGTTAGTTTTCTAAAGATAGAAATTATTCATAAAAAAAGGAATGCACTTAAGATACATTCCTTTAAAAGTTAATATAAATGAAATAACTTACATACGTTGTGGACTCTCAATTCCTAATAAATTCAAGTTTAAAGCAATTGTTTTTGCAACTTGATCAGCGATTGAAATTCTAAATTGTGTGACATTTTTATCCTCAGTAATAATCGGTGAATTTTGATAAAATGAATTGAATAGCTTCACCAAATCATAAGTATAATTACAAATCAAGGCAGGGTTGAGTTCATCTCCAGCTTGTGATATTGTCGATGGCAGTTTTAATAAATGCTTGATGATGTCTTTTTCTTTAAGGTCTAAAGCATTTTTATAATCAACAACTGAAAAATCAGTGACATTTGCTTTGCGTTTAAGCGACTGAATTCTCGCGTGTGTGTATTGAATAAATGGACCTGTGTTCCCTTGGAAATCGATAGATTCTTTAGGGTCAAAAAGCATATTTTTTCTTGGATCTACTTTTAAAATAAAATATTTCAAAGCGCCTTTACCTATTGCTTGATAAAGCTTCTGTTTTTCTTCTTTTTCTAAATCGTCAATCTTGCCTAATTCTTCAGCAATTTCTTGAGCTGATGTTACCATTTCTTCAATAAGTTGATCAGCATCAACAACAGTTCCTTCACGGCTTTTCATTTTTCCGTCAGGAAGTTCAACCATGCCATAACTCAAATGATATAAATGTTCCGCCCAAGCAAAGCCTAATTTTTTTAGAATTAAAAACAAAACTTTAAAGTGATAATCTTGTTCATTTCCTACGGTATAAACCAAACCGTTAATCTGGAAATCTTTAACTCTTTGTATGGCTGTCCCAATGTCTTGCGTTATGTAAACCGAAGTGCCATCTGCTCTGAGCAATAGTTTCTCGTCGAGTCCGTCTTCAGAGAGATCAACCCAAATACTGCCATCTTCTTTCTTATAGAAAATGCCATCTTTTAGACCTTTTAAAACAAACTCTTTTCCGAGGATATATGTTTCACTTTCGTAGTAGTTTTTATCAAAATCAACACCTAAATCACTGTAGGTTTTCTCAAAACCTTCATAAACCCAGCTGTTCATTTTGTTCCATAAAGCAACTGTTTCTGTATCATTTTTTTCCCACTTTTTAAGAAGTTTTTGCGCTTCTAAAAGCAGTGGTGCTTGTTTTTTTGCTTCTTCTTCAGTGCGGCCTTTTTCTGTAAGTTCTTTAATTTCTTCTTTATACTTCTGATCAAAAATCACGTAGTATTTTCCAACAAAATGGTCACCTTTCATTTCTGTTGATTTAGGTGTTTCACCTTGACCAAATTTTTGCCAAGCCAACATTGATTTACAAATGTGAATTCCTCTATCATTGATAATTTGTGTTTTAAAAACTTCTTTGCCATTGGCTTTCAATATCTCAGAAACTGAGTGACCTAAAAGATTGTTTCTAACGTGTCCTAAATGCAGAGGTTTGTTAGTATTTGGCGAAGAAAACTCAACCATCATTTTGTCAGATTTTTCATCTTTCTGCTGTGTTCCAAAATCTTGTGTTGTGATGATTTCTTCAAGCTGATTAACAAAAAATGAATTTGTAAAGCTGAGGTTTAAAAAACCTTTGATGACGTTAAATGCACAAATTTGCTCAACATCCTTAACCAAATGTTCGCCCAACTCTTCTCCAAGTTTAACGGGATTTGTTTTAACATATCTCAATAATGGAAAAACCACAAGCGTTGTATCACCTTCAAATTCTTTCCGAGTTTGCTGAAATTCAAAACTTTCAACGGTAACTTCATGTTTTTTTTGAAGATAATCTTTTACTGAATTTTCAATGCTATGTGTCATGTCCATAATCTTATCATTTGGCTGACAAAGATAATCTAATTATCTACGCCATTAAAGCCATTGTTTGTTTTCTAAAATGTTTTCGGATTGCTTTTTTTGAAATTTTCAAAAGCAAAAGTTAGAGTTGTTGGTTGATTCTTAAAAGCTCCTCAACGTAGTCGCGTTTATTAGAGAGGCGCGGAATTTTATGTTGTCCGCCGAGTTTATCATTTTGTCTTAACCATTCATGAAAAAGTTGTGGTTTTGCAATATTTAATTGAAGTTTATTAAGCGTCATATTGTTGTAGCGTTTAGCTTCGTAATCACTATTGACTTTTTGTAAATTTAAATCTAACCGATCTCTAAATTCGTCTGGATTTTTCGGTGCTTTTCTAAATTCTATAATCCATTCATGCGCGCCTTTTGTTTTACCATCCATAAAAATTGGCGCAGCTGTAAATTCAACAATTTCAGATTGCGTTTCTTGTATAGTTTGACGGATGGCTTCTTCAGCATTTTCAATAATTAATTCCTCACCAAAAGCGTTTATATGATGTTTTGTTCTGCCTGTGACTCTTATTTTATAAGGGTTAATAGACGTGAACTTGATAGTGTCTCCAATTTTATAACGCCATAAGCCTGCATTTGTCGTGATAACAATTGCATAATTTTGGCCGACTTCAACTTCACTTAAAGGAATGATTTTTTCGTCTGGTGTTCTATAAGTTTTCATCGGAATAAACTCATAGAAAATACCATAATTGAGCATTAATAGTAAATCTTTTGAGTTGTTTAAATCTTGAGCGGCAAAGAAACCTTCAGAAGCATTATAGATTTCGTAATATCTGAAATTATCTTGTTTAATAATGGAGTCATATTGCGTTTTATAAGGTTCAAAACTAACACCCCCATGAAAGTAAACTTCAAGTTCTGGCCAAACTTCACTAATTTTTGTTTTTCCTGTTTTCTCTAAAATATTATTGAGTAAAACCAACATCCAAGACGGAACTCCAGCTAAACTTGTCACGTTTTCTTTCATTGTTTCATTTACAATGGCTTCCATTTTTGTGTCCCAATCATTCATCAACGAAATTTCGTTGCTGGGCGTACTTTTGTAGTTTGCCCAAAATGGCATATTATCAATGAGTAATGCTGATAAATCGCCGTAAGACGTGCCTTTATCTTTATAAATTTCTTTACTACCACCAAGTCGTAAACTTTTACCAGTAAATAGTTTTGCATTCTCATTATTATTTAAATACATGCACAAAATATCTTTCCCGGCGGCATAGTGACACTCTTCTAAAGATTCTTGACTGACAGGAATAAATTTACTTTTAGAACTCGTTGTTCCACTTGATTTTGCAAACATCTTGATAGGCGTCGGCCAAATGATATTATTTTCGCCATTTCTGCTGCGTTCAATCGTATCTTCCAAATCTTCATAATAGGTGAGAGGCACGCGATCTGCAAAATCTTGATAACTATTGATCGATTTAAAGTCGTATTTTCTTCCGATTTCAGTATTTTTTGCAAACTGAATAAGATCAGTCAATAACTCTGTTTGAACTTCGTTTGGATATTTTACAAAAAGTTCCATTTGGTGGATTCTCTTTTTTAAAATCCAAGATGCAATTGAGTTAAAAATGGGAATTGGCATGAATTATTTTATCTTTATAACTTCGATTCTAAAGTAAGAAATCATTCGGAATTACACATTAATTAAATACAAAAAATATGATATATCGCTCTGTTCTCAGAAAAATGAGAACTTCATTAGCAGAGGAAGTCAATTACTTTCTCGATATGGATACAGACATCATTCACATGAATCAGCTTCTCAATCGTGAAATTGCTATTTACTTCGTTAAGTATGAGTGTTTAAACTGTCATAAGGCCAAAAAGATATTTCGCCAAGGCTTTTGTTACGATTGTTTTCAGGCTTCGGCTAAGGTTGGTGACTGGATCATGAAACCTGAGTTGAGTACTGCGCATCTGGATCAAGAAGATCGTGATCTTGACTACGAGAAAAAAGTGCAATTGCAACCACATATTGTTTATTTAGCAAACTCGAGTGACGTTAAAGTTGGTGTCACTAGGAAAACGCAAGTGCCAACACGTTGGATAGATCAAGGTGCGCACGAAGCTATTGAAGTTGTTGAAGTGCCAAACCGATATTTGGCTGGTCTTACCGAAGTTGCTTTAAAAGAGCATGTGGCTGATAAAACGAATTGGCGAACAATGTTGAAAAATGAAATAGAGGATAAAAACTTGGTAGATATTAAGAATCAGTTGAGAGAGTTTATTCCTGATGAAGCTCAAGAATATTTTATAGAAAATAATCAAGAAGTTGAGATTCATTTTCCAGTTTTAAATTATCCTAAAAAGTTGAAAAGTTTAAACTTGAGTAAGAAGGATAATTATAGAGGTAAACTTGTAGGAATAAAAGGTCAGTATTTAATTTTTCAAGATGATACCGTTTTTAATGTCAGAAATAACGAAGGTTTCGTTGTTGATTTAGAGTTACATTAAATCGTAAAATAATAAGAAACAGAAAAAGGCTTCAAGTTAATGAAGCCTTTTTTGTATGTTTAAAAAGCGAACTTTATAAGTTCTCTTTCTCTCTTAAAGACTGAATATATTCCGCTTTCTTCATTTGCTGTCTCTTAGCAACTGAAGGTTTTGTAAATTCTTTTTTGCTACGTAAAGTTTGTAAAACTTTAGTATCACGGAATTTTCTTTTTAATCTTTTTAAAGCGCGTTCTATTTTTTCACCGTCCTTTACTTTAACTACTAGCATATGAAAATATATTAAATCGTTTTTATCATTTTAATGGTTTGCAAATTTAGAAATAATTATCTTACAATAAAGTATTTGCGTGTTTAATTTTCATCTTTTTCTTTATTTTCCTTTTCGTCCTTTTCTTTCTTGCCAAATAAACCTTCTAAGGCTCCTTTTATCTTGTCTTTTGTTTCTTCTTTCTGTTTAGTTTTTACAGAATCTTGTTCGGTTTGCGTACTATCTTTTTTGTTGTTGAGTTTGTCATTCAAGAAATCTTTGATTTTGTCTTCAGCTTTATCTTTCAATTTACCTTTTTGTTCTTCAACGATTTTATTTTTTAAATCATTGATGGCTGTTTTCATGTTGAGGTTAATTTTAGGACTATTGTATTGTCCGCTTAAACTAATTGGTAAATCAATTTTGAAGTCTTTCAGCTCTTGACCGCTTAAATTTGCTAACTGTCCGCCAAGTTTGTCTCCCAAATATTTAGCAGGGATATCCAAGTCTAAATTATAGTTAATACTTTTATCAAAGCCTTGTTCACCCTGAACATTAACCTGAATGTCTTCAATGTTAAAATCAAATGGTTTTGTTTTGATTTTACCATCATTGAATTCCAACATTGCGCTGAGATCTTTCAATTTTTTGTTTCCTAGATTGACATTTTCTAATCGATTAGAAATTCCACTGATTAATTTAGATTGTTCGGTGTGTACCTCAGCATTGAGAACGTCAGCAGCAACTTGACCGGCTAAACTACTGAAGTCTAAGCTTAAATCTTTATTGATTAAACCGCTGAAATCAATTTTTAAATTCATTTGACCCGTTAAAGCTTCAGCAATAGGCGCGACATTTTGAAGTAGATGTAGATCTTTAAAAGTATTTTGGATATCAATTAAATCTAAATCTAATTTGACATCAAACTGAGGTTTGTTTGATTTTGTTGAAACTAATCCATCAAGCATGATATTTCCTCCAAAAATTCGAGCATTTATTTTTTCTAAATTAACTGCTTCATTTCTGATGCTTAAAGCGCCTTTAACATTATCTAAATTAAGATTATCATACTGAACTTTTTTTGCATCAAAGTTTAAAACAATGTCTAAAAAGTCAGGTACTTTAAATGCAGTTTGTCCTTGATTTGTTGTTTTTGGTTGATCAGTTTCTTCTTCTTTTGAAGTCTCATTTTGTTCTTCTTCAGTTTCTTCAACTAAGAAATCACTTACAACAAAATTGTTTGACTGCGCATTGAAGTTTCCTTTTAAAACGCCATCTGAAAATACAAATGCCATTAAATTCTTCAGTTCTCCTTTTGCATTAAGATCACTTTGTCCTGTCTTGATATCTAAGTTTTCGAGCTGTATTTGATTTTTATTAAACCTAATAGCTATTTGACTAAGCTTTAATTCGTGCGGAAAAGCTTCATCAACATAGTTGAAGTTGTCTAGGCTTAAATGCCCGTTGATGTTTAAGTTATTGTAATTTTCTTGACTAACTTGCTCTACATTGGCGCGTCCTGCAAGTTCTGCTTTTAGATGTCCGTTAAGGTCTTGCTCAATATCAACTGGGTAAGCTTGCTTAATATTTGCAAGATTAATATTTCCGTCAACATCAAAATCAACAATCATGTCATTCATCAAGTCTGTGACTTTTAATTGTCCTTTAAAGTAGTCTTGCGCAATATTAAATGCAAATTGTTTGACGTCTATATAAGTGTCTTCAACTTTACCAGAGTCATTAATAATTTCAACATTTACATGAATATTATCAATAGATTTAGGTAAATCAGCGTATTTTACTTTTGCGTTTTCGCTATAACCTTTAATGTTGATTTTCGGAATATTTTCATCATCTACACGACCTTTAATAGAACCGTTTAATTCAAAATCTCCAGAGGTGTCAACACCTTCAAGGTTGCCAGCATATGTCTTTGGTACCAAACCTAAAAAGTTTTTAAAACTTGAAGTTGGCATACTAAAGCTAACATCAATATCTTGGTAGTCATCAAAAATCTGAACATAGCCTTCAAAATTTAAAGGCAACTGATTAATCATCGCTTTATTTTCGAGGAAACTAAACTTCATTTGATCGAAATCTATTTCTAAATCTGCGGCTAAATCAATCGAGTTGTCACTCAAATATTCAACTTCATCAAAAACAAAGGTCACAAGGGAGTTTGTTTGAGTTTCTAAAGTTGTTTTATTGGCTTCAAGGTCACCGCTACCATGGTGATTGAAGTCATTTAATTTCAGGTAAGTTTTAGCAGATTTATCATCGTAAATAATTGTTGAATTATTTATTTTATAAGATTGCAAAGCCAATTGCATTCCACCTGATTCCTCATTGACCTCCTCTTTAGGCTGCTCAGTTGTTTCCTTAGCAATATCGTAATTTGCAGCGCCATCTTCATTCACTTTAATGTTGATTAAAGCGCCATCAAGTGAGAAGTTGTCAATCTTGATTGGATCAGATTTGAAGAGTTGAAGTATACCTAAATTTAAATTAATCTGCTCACTGTTTACCAAAGTGTCACCATCAAAAGGAGCTTTGTTAATAACTTTTAAATCAGTTAATTGAACACTCGCATCAGGGAAGCTTCTGAAAAGACTCAAGTCGAGTTCATTCCAATCAACTGTTGCATTTACATTTTTATTAATGACTTTTTTGATTTCAGATTCAATCTGGTCTTCAAAAATAATCGGCGTTAAAACTAAGGCAGCAACCAAAACGAGAATGATTATACCAAAAATTTTGAGGAATTTTTTCATGATAAATTTACTTTTTTAATATTTCATAATTAAGCTCTTCATGAGCCTTGAGGTTAAATTTTTTTCTAAACAAATAAACACTTAAATATAAGAAAGGCGTGTCAATTGCGGCAATGATTACTTTAAATAAAAATCCGCTAAGCAATAATCCGCCAAATAAAGACCAATCTATTTTGCCAAACAAAGAAAGTAAAAATAAAACAGTTGCGGTATCAACAAATTGCGAAGTGAAAGTTGAAAAATTATTACGCAGCCATAAATGTTTTCCTTTTGTCAGTTTTTTCCAGAAATGATATAAATAAATGTCGATATATTGAGCCAATAAATAGGATGCCATGGAAGCGAAAATAGCGATTCCAGTTGCACCAAAAACTTTGTGGAAAGTGTTGTCACCAACTGGGCTCCATTCCGTTGCTGTTGAGGCATCAGAGACTAAAATAATAAGTAAGGAAAATAATGATGCAAAAATACCAGCAGTCACAACTTGATTAGCTTTGCGTTTACCGTAAATCTCGCTAATTGTATCTGTAATCAAAAATGTAATGGGATAGGGTAAAATACCTACAGAGATCTCAAATGTATATAATCCAAAAAAATCATATTGAAAGAATTTTTGGAAAATTAAATTTGAAGCGACTAATGAGGATATAAAAAGCGCAGCTAGAATTAAGTACACGCGTTCGGCAGAAAGTTTTTGTTTTAGGGTCAAAAGTTTTGATGTTGATGTTTATCTTTGTTCGAAATTTTATAATAATGACAGCTGTTGCAAATTATAAATTTGTTCAGCTTTTTGTACTAAACTTTTCTTAACTTTTGAATAAAAATCGATTAACTTATATTGCTATAGGCAGCAATCAAGGAGATAAACTTGGTTATTTACAAAAAGCAATTTCGGAAACATATACACATATTGGTGATGTTCTTCGCGTTTCAAAAGTTTATGATACGCCAGCATGGGGGTTTGAAGGTGATAACTTTTATAATGCTTGTCTTGAAGTGAGAACACGCTTTTCAGCTGAAGATTTACTTCAGAAACTTCTCTCAATCGAGCTTTCAATGGGACGCAAACGCATTGGCAATTCTTACGCAAGTAGACCTATAGATTTAGATATTGTTTTTTATGAAAACGAAAAGATAGAAACTTCAAGCTTGCAAGTGCCACATCCGCGCTTAGCTGAACGTAAATTTGTGCTTTATCCATTAGCTGATTTGATTCCTGATTTTGAGCACCCAATATTGAAATTAACTATTGAAAATTTAAAGAATTCAACACTTGATGATTCAAAAATCACAATAAGTTCAGATGAATTAAAACCTGAATATAACCAGTTGAAACATTTAAATTTTTTAGCGATTGAAGGAAATATTGGTTCAGGAAAAACAAGTTTGTCAACAATGATTTCTGAAGATTTCAATGCGAAGTTGATTCTTGAACGATTTAAGGACAATGCTTTTTTACCAAAATTTTATGAAGATCAAAAACGCTATGCTTTTTCTTTAGAAATGTCTTTTTTGGCAGATCGACATCAACAAATTTTAGATGATATTTCACAATTTGATTTGTTTAGTGATTTTGTTGTCGCTGATTATGATGTTCATAAATCCTTGATTTTTGCTAAGGTCACTTTAGAAGAAGACGAGTTCAATCTTTATAAGAAGATTTTTAAAGTCATGTACAGCGAAGTTCCAAAACCCGATTTGTATGTGTATTTATACCGCAGCACATCACAACTTTTAGAAAATATTAAAAAAAGAGGTCGCGAATATGAACAAAATATAGCGCCAGATTATTTGGAAAAAATCAACAATGGTTATTTAGATTTTATAAAAAACCAAAGAGATCTAAAAGTCAAACTTATTGATATGGCTGATGTTGATTTCGTCAACAATAGAAATGATTACAATGAAATGATTAAAATAATTAATAAATCAATTGCATAAAATAATAAAGATGAAAGAAGGATTATACGCAAATTTTAAAACTAATAAAGGTGATATTCTTGTTGAGCTCACGTTTGAAAAAACACCTGGAACTGTAGCTAACTTTGTAGGTTTAGCAGAAGGTAAACTTGAAAATGATGCAAAAGGCTCGGGAGAACCTTATTATGATGGACTTAAGTTTCACCGTGTGATTCAAGATTTTATGATACAAGGTGGCGATCCTGCTGGTAACGGAACTGGTGGTCCAGGATATAACTTCGAAGATGAATTTCATGAAGATTTAAAACATAATAGAGGCGGAGTGCTATCAATGGCAAATGCTGGGCCAGGTACAAATGGGAGTCAGTTTTTTATCACACATAACGAAACACCCTGGTTAGATGGGAAACATGCTGTTTTTGGCTATGTAGAAGAAGGTCAAGATGTTGTTGATAAAATTCAGCAAGGAGATAAAATTGAAACACTTGAAATTATCAGAAAAGGTGACGCTGCTGAATCTTTTGATGCAGTAGAGGTGTTTGAAAAATTTAATTCTGCCAAAGCAGAAAGAGAAGCAAAAGCTAAGGCAGCACTTGAAGATAAAGTAAAAGCCTTGATTGATGATAGCTATAAAAAAACAAACTCAGGACTTTACTATAAAGTTTTAAATGAAGGAAAAGGCGATCAATTGAAAGCTGGAGAGTCTGTTAATATTCATTACACAGGAAAATTGAGTACAGGTCAGGTTTTTGATTCTTCAATTGAAAGAAAGCAACCTATCAATTTCGTTTTAGGTCAAGGACAAGTGATCTCAGGTTGGGATGAAGGTCTGCAGTTACTATCAAAAGGCGCAAAAGCTCAGTTTGTCATTCCGCCACATTTGGCATACGGTGAACGTGATATTCCTGGCGTTATTCCTGCCAATTCAATTTTGATTTTTGATGTTGAAGTGGTGTAGTTCTAGTTAGCTTTAAAGCATAAAAAAACCGTCTTCATTAAGTTAAAGACGGTTTTTTGATTTACTTCTTATCCTCTTCTTGAGGAGGGTATTGAGCGATGATTTCATGAACAATTTCACTAATTCGCTCAGTTTTCTTATCTGAATCGGTTTCTAAATAACCTTTTCCTATTCCTTGCCAAATCAATTGATTGGTTTCTCGATCAATCACATCGATGTAAAGCGTGCCTTCTGTATTACTTGTAACAGTACTTTGTTGTCCGTAATAATAAGGACTCCAACCCCAAGTGTAACCATAATTATTTTGGTAAACATTAATTTCTTCACGTGATTCTGTAAAGAAGCTGATTAAAAAATCAGGATTTTCCGATTTTGTAAAACCTTTAGCTTTAAGCTCTAAATCAATAGCACGTAAAACTCTTTTTTTGTCAAGATCTGAAATCTTGGCTTCATCAATACCAGGCTTGTAAAATGCAAAAGTATTGTATTTATCAAAGTCAGCTTCTTTATCGTAATCTGTCGCGACTTTCACACTGCTACATGAAGTAATCATTGCAATAAAAATGAATAAGCTGAGTAGTTTTAAGACTTTCATAATTTAAGATTTTTAAGGATTAATAATGTTGTCGTCAACAAAATTAGGAAGTGTTACTTTTAATAAAGGCTCTGTTTCCATGGCACGTTTGATTGTGTCAACAGCACCTTGATTTCTTGCCCAACTACGTCTTGAAATGCCGTTGTTAACATCCCAATGCAACATAGATTTCAACTTTGTTTCTGATGCTTTAGTACCATCAAGTATCATACCAAAACCACCATTAATCACTTCGCCCCAACCGACACCACCGCCGTTGTGAATACTCACCCAAGTTGCACCTCTAAAGCTATCACCAATCACATTTTGTATAGCCATATCAGCTGTGAACTGGCTACCATCATAAATGTTGGATGTTTCACGATAAGGTGAATCTGTTCCAGAAACATCATGGTGGTCGCGACCAAGAATAACTTGACCGATTTCTCCTTTCTCGATGGCTTTATTAAAAGCTTCGGCAATTTTCATTCGACCTTCAGCATCAGCATATAAAATTCTGGCTTGCGAACCAACAACCAAATTATTGTCCATAGCTCTTTTGATCCAAGTGATATTATCTTGCATTTGTTGTTTTATGTCATCACCAGCTTTGCTTTTCAACTCTTCTAAAACTTGTGTTGCAATGTCATCTGTTTTCTGTAAATCTTCAGTTTTTCCAGAAGCACAAACCCAACGAAATGGACCAAAGCCATAATCGAAACACATTGGTCCCATAATGTCTTGTACATAGCTTGGATAGGCAAAAGGTGCATCATTTTTATCTAGCTTATCCTGGCTGACCATATTTCCGTTTGCGTCTTTATAAATTTTTGCGCCAGCACGTGAAGCTTCTAATAAGAAAGCATTTCCGTAATCAAAGAAATAAGTTCCTTTTGCAGTATGCTTATTAATTGCAGCTGTTTGTCTTCTTAAACTTTCCTGTACTTTTTCTTTAAATTGATCCGGATTCTGAGCCATTAATTCATTGGCTTTTTCATAACTCAAGCCTGCAGGATAATAACCGCCAGCCCAAGGATTATGTAGTGAAGTTTGATCACTTCCTAAATCGATGGAGACATTCGCTTCATCAAAAGCTTCCCAAACGTCAACAATATTACCTTGATAAGCAATAGAAACAACTTCACCGTTTTCTTTAGCTTCTTTGACGCGTTTAACAAGTTTATCAGTATCCTCAATCACTTCATCAACCCAGTTCTGTTCGTGACGAACTTTTGTTGCTTTCGGATTGACTTCAGCACAGACGGTGACGCAACCAGCAATATTTCCTGCTTTTGGTTGTGCGCCACTCATTCCGCCAAGTCCAGCGGTGACAAACAAACCACCTTTTGGTGATTTATTAATTTTTCTAAATCCGTTTAAAACAGTAATTGTTGTGCCGTGAACAATGCCTTGTGGCCCAATGTACATATAACTTCCGGCTGTCATTTGTCCATATTGAGAAACGCCAAGCGCATTGAATTTTTCCCAATGATCAGGTTTTGAGTAATTAGGAATCACCATTCCGTTAGTGACAACCACACGTGGTGCTAATTCACTTGATGGGAATAATCCCATTGGATGACCAGAATACATGGCTAAAGTTTGCTCGTTAGTCATTTCAGCCAAATATTTCAAAGTTAAGCGATATTGAGCCCAGTTTTGAAAAACAGCACCATTTCCGCCATAAGTAATGAGTTCATCTGGATGTTGAGCAACTGCGTGATCCAAGTTATTTTGTATCATCAGCATAATTGCTTTTGCTTGTATGCTTTTTCCAGGATATTCATCAATTGGTCGTGCATAAATTTTATGTTTTGGTTTGAGCCTGTACATATAAATTCGACCGTATTCCTCAAGTTCTTCTTTAAATTCTTCTGCTAAAACTTTATGATGCTGAGGTTCAAAATAACGCAAAGCATTTTTTAAAGCGAGTTTTTCATCTTCAGCAGAAAGTATCTTTTTACGCTTTGGCGCGTGATTGATTTTGTTATTTAAAGCTTGTTTTTCAGGAAGTTGATGTGGAATTCCTTCTAAAATTTCTTCAGAAAATGTCATATTGTTCAATTGTTATTGTGTGTTTTTATCAAATCCATAAGGACAATGTCTGCAACCGCTTTTACAACAATAGCCGCGTTTAAGGTGATATTGTTCAGTGAAACAGCGATAGCCTTCAGGCGTTAAATAATAATCGCCTTCTTCAAGTGGAATTCTTTTTTTAAAAAAGCTCATAGACAAATTTACAAATTCAAATGTTTATTTAGATTTTGCTTGTAATTTTGTAGCGAAATAAAAGATTTTTTAATCCTAAACTTCATCAGTATCGCAAATTTCTTTAAAAATACACCAATTTCTGAAAATCAACGAATTGATAAGTTGAATAATGTTGAAATTTATTTGAAGCGTGAAGATCAGATTCATCCAGAAGTTTCTGGGAATAAGTTCCGAAAACTAAAATATAATTTACTTGATGTTCATGAAAATCAGACTGTGTTGACTTTTGGAGGCGCTTTTTCAAATCACATTCTTGCAACTGCAAAAGCCTGTGAAATGTTAAACTTAAATTGTATAGGTGTGATTCGTGGTGATGAATTGGGAGTCGATTTAGTAAAAACTTTGTATCAAAATAAAACTTTAAGAACTGCACATGAGGCTGGAATGCAACTTTATTTCGTATCACGACAGGATTATCGGTTGAAGGAACAAATGGATTTAGTTCAAAGACTATCAAATCGTTCAGATTTGTGTATAATTCCTGAAGGCGGAACTAATGAAAAAGCAATTTTGGGTTGTCAGGAAATTCTTACAGAAGAAGATAAACAGTTTGAATACATCGCCTGTGCTTTAGGAACTTCAGGTACATTTGTTGGTTTATTAAAATCATCAGAATCTCACCAACATTTATTGGGCTTTCCTGCTTTAAAAGGTGATTTTTTTAAAAATGAAATTCAAAAATATACGCAACGTCAAAATTACACGTTAGAAGCACAGTATCATTTTGGAGGTTATGCAAAGTATAATAAGGATTTAATAGATTTTATAAATCGGTTTAAACAAAAGTATCATGTGCAACTCGACCCAATTTATACGGGGAAAATGATATACGGTTTATACGATATGATTGAGAAAAATCAATTTCAAAAAAATACTCGTATTTTAGCGATTCATACTGGCGGTTTACAAGGAATTTATGGGTTTAATGCTAAATTGCGTTCAAAAACTAACTATGAAATAATATGATGAAAAGAACTCTATTACTCAGTTTATTGGTCATTGCATTTGCGCTTCACTCTTGTGGAGCCAAAAAAAATGCTTCTAAAAAATCAGGAGAAAGACCACAGCCTAAAGAAACTGTTCAAAAACAAGTACCACATCCCGTGTCTGAGAAGGATTATGATGATCCAAAACTCAAGGAAGAAACCAAAGTTGTCGAAGTGCCTACTCTGTCTGCTGTTGAGCAATATATTTATAATTTTGCAGGAATTGCACAAGAAGAGATGAGACTTTACGGTATTCCAGCGAGTATCACCTTAGCACAAGGTATTTTGGAGTCAGGGAGTGGAAAAGGTGATTTAACACGAAGAAGTAATAATCATTTTGGGATCAAATGTAATGGATGGCAAGGAGAAAAGGTTTACCATGATGATGATACAGCACAGGAGTGTTTCAGAAAATACATCGATCCAAAATATTCATTTAGAGATCACTCATTATTTTTATATGAACGCTCGCGATATGCGTTTTTATTTGATTATGAAAGAGAAGATTATAAATCTTGGGCTAAAGGCTTAAAACGTGCAGGGTATGCAACAGATCCTCGTTATCCTCAGAAGTTAATCAGTTTGATTGAACGTTATGATTTGCATAATTATGACCTTCAAGTTATTGGTAAATCCGAAGGGAAAGATTTACCAAGACCAAGAAAAATTACACATGATAAAAATGTACATCATGTTAGAAGTGGTGATACATTATATGGTATTGCTGAAAAATATCATTTATCAGTTGAAAGAATAAAAAAATTAAATAATTTGAAATCAAACCATCTTTCAATTGGTCAAATTTTAAAATTAAAATAAAGTAGATATGATTTACAAAAGAAGTAGTGCTTTGTTTGATGAAGCAAAAAAATATATTCCAGGTGGAGTCAATTCTCCAGTGCGTGCATTTAATGCTGTCGGTGGCGACCCGATTTATATCAAAAAAGCTGAAGGTGCTTACTTGTATGATGAAGACGGGAACAAACTTATTGATTACATCGCTTCTTGGGGGCCGATGATTTTGGGTCATGCTTTTCAACCTGTCGTTGATGCAGTTATTGAAAAAACTAAAAAAGGAACCTCTTTTGGAACGCCAACTGAAATTGAAACTGAAATAGCTAAATTAGCTGTTGAAATGGTGCCAAATATTGATAAAATTCGTTTTGTTAATTCAGGAACTGAGGCTTGTATGAGCGCTGTAAGATTGGCAAGAGGTTATACAAATCGTGAGAAAATTATCAAATTTGCAGGTTGTTACCACGGACATAGCGATTCGTTTTTAATTCAGGCAGGAAGTGGCGCTGTCACTTTTGGATCGCCAAACTCTCCTGGTGTGACAAAAGGGACTGCTCAAGATACACTTTTGGCAAACTATAATGATCTTGAAAGTGTAGAGAAATTGATTGATGGAAATCCGAAACAAATAGCTTGTATTATTCTTGAGCCAATCGCTGGAAATATGGGATGCATCTCGCCAACAAAAGAATTTATTGAAGGCTTGAGAGAACTCTGTGATGACAATGATATTCTGTTGATTTTTGACGAGGTGATGACAGGTTTTAGACTTGGAAAAGGTGGAGCTCAAGAATATTTAGGAATTAAAGCTGATATTGTCACTTTTGGTAAAGTGATTGGTGGAGGTTTACCCGTTGGCGCTTTTGCAGCATCGTCTCAAATTATGAATTATTTGGCGCCAGAAGGACCAGTTTACCAGGCAGGAACATTAAGTGGAAATCCATTAGCAATGTCTGCTGGTCTTGCGATGCTAAAAGAATTAAATGCAAATCCAAAGATTTATAAAGAATTAGCTGAGAAAACAGAATATTTACATAAAGGTTTTCAGAAAGTCATTAATGATAGCGGTTTGACAGCTCAAGTTAATCGTGAAGGATCTATGATTTCAGTTCATTTCTGTGAAAACAAAGTCAATGATTTTGAATCTGCTGCAGAAGGGAACAACGAAACTTTTAAGAAATATTTCCATGGTATGTTGAATAGAGGTGTTTATTTGCCACCAAGTGCTTTTGAAAGTTATTTCTTAAATAATGAATTATCTTATGAAGATTTAGATGTGACAATCCAAGCTTTTGCTGATTTAGCACCTGAATTAAAATAATAAACAGACAATAATTATTTGAAAAAGCTCCAGTTTATATAAATTGGAGCTTTTTCTGTTTTTATTAAGGTTCTACTATTTATTTAAAATAAATTTAATTGCTATTTTACATGATTAAAGAATATAAATACATCGATATAAGAGCGAAACATGGATGAAGAAAAAGATAATATTAATAAAAGAGAAGGCCAAAAAGTTAGAGGAAGCAAGCAAAATGAAGAAGATGAAAAGGAGAGAATAAGAGAGATTGAAAAAGAAGAGAATCAGGAAAAACATCAAAAAGACTTAGAAGAAAAATCTAAAAGAGTATCTGATGATAAAGGCTATTCTGATATTTTAAGTCGTGTTATTAATGAAGGCGAGAAAATATTTAATTTAAATAAAGTTACGGTATTACTAAGCTCCACGATTGCAGGATTAGAAATAGGTTTTAGTTACTTACTTATTTGCGCTTTGTTTTATTTATTAAATGGAAGTATAGACGAACAGATTATTTATAAGCTTTTTGGTCTTGCTTATCCATTAGGTTTTATTTTGGTAATTTTGGGTAAATCAGCATTATTTACTGAGCAAACTTCAGTATTGGCATTACCAGTTCTCAATGGTCAGCGCAGCATTTGGGAAATGCTTAAAGTTTGGGGAATCGTAATTTCTGGAAATCTAATTGGCGGAATTTTATTCGTCTTTTTTATAGGTTCAACGGCTGCTGAATTGAATTTATTTGATCAAAAAACCATAGCAGATATTGGGATTCACGTGATAGACCAAAAGTATTGGGTGATTTTTTTAAGTGCTGTTTCTGCAGGTTGGCTCATGGGATTGTTAACTTGGCTTTTAAATACAACCGATGAGATTTTAACGCGTATTGTATTAATTTTCCTAATTACAGGAACTATAGGTTTTGTAGGTTTGCACCACAGTATAGTTGGAAATTTGGAAGCTTTTGGTGCTTTGCTATATTCTGATTCAATAGACTTAATGAATTATTTATCATTTCTCATCTTGGCACTTTTAGGTAATGGTGTAGGTGGTGCAATTGTTGTCGGGTTATTCAAGTACAGAATCTTTGAAACTAATGAAAAGCAAGGAAGTTAAGTTTATTAAATATTCTTCATTCTTTAAATAAGAAACAGAATTAATTAAAACAAAAAGCTCCAATCTTATATAAAATTGGAGCTTTTTTGATTGTTTTAAAAACTATAAATATTTATTTCTTAGGAATATTTTTTAAAACTTCAAGTGTTAAATCCCAGAATTTTTGAGTGCTCGAAATGCTAGCGCGTTCATCTGGTGAGTGCGCGCCTCGAATTGTAGGACCAAAAGAAATCATGTCCATCTCAGGATAGTGGCTTCCAATAATTCCACATTCTAAACCTGCATGGCAAGCAGCAACATCTGCTTTTTCACCGTTTTGTTTTTGATAAATTTTATCTAAAACAGTTAATATTTCAGAATCTGGATTTGGCGACCAACCAGGGTAATCTCCTGTCAACTCAACTTGAAATCCAGCTAAATCAAATCCACTTTTTAGTGAGTTTGCCAAATCATTTTTTGTGCTATCAACTGAAGAGCGCGTTAAGCAGTGAATTTCTATTTTTCCTTCTTCAACAGATACTCTTGCAATATTGTTTGATGTTTCTACCAAACCTTCAACGTCAGGACTCATTCTGTATACACCATTATGAGCTGCGTAAATTGATTTCACAAGTAAATCTTGAACATCAATACTCATCACTTTTGATGGCGTCTCAACTTCTTCCAATTGAATCTGAAGATTTGGTTCTAGACTTTTATATTCAGTTTTAATCTCGTTTGCTATATTTTCAAAATCCTTTTTAAATGCATCAAGTTTTGATTTATTAACACTCACAACAGAAACACTTTCTCTTGGGATCGCATTGCGTAAACCGCCACCATGAATTTCATGGATTCTCATCTGTTGTTTTTCGTGAGCTTGGAAAAGAACTCTGTTCTGAAATTTATTAGCGTTTCCTAGACCTTTGATGATATCCATTCCTGAATGACCACCATTTAAACCATTAACTGTAATTTTCATACCAACAGAATCTTCTGGTGTTGATTCTTCAATATAAAAACGCGTTGCTGAAATATCAACGCCACCAGCACAACCAATGCCTATTTCATCATCTTCTTCAGTGTCAAGATTTAAAAGAATATCACCTTTTAATATTGTACTGTCAAGGTTTTTAGCACCAGTCATTCCTGTTTCTTCATCAATCGTAAACAAGGCTTCGATAGTTGGGTGCTCAATGCTATCACTTTCAAGAATAGCCATCATTGTGGCAACACCTAAACCATTATCAGCGCCAAGTGTTGTGCCTTTTGCACGTACCCAATCACCATCGACATACATGTCAATACCTTGTGTATCAAAATCGAAATCAGTGTCATTATTTTTTTGGTGAACCATGTCGAGGTGAGACTGAAGAACAATCGTTTTTCTGTCTTCTAAACCTTTCGTTGCTGGTTTTTTAATGATAACATTTCCTTCATTATCTTTTAAAGTTTCAAGATTTAAGCTCTTTCCAAAATCTAACATAAACTGAATCACACGTTCTTCTTTTTTAGAAGGACGAGGGACAGCATTTAGTTTTGCGAAATTTGACCAAATTTGCTTCGGCTCCAACTCTTTTATTTCTTTGCTCATCGTCTAAATTTTTATTTGCGAAAATAAGAATTCTAAAACTCTTTCAGATGAGTTTTAAGATTTAAGGTGCCAAAAAAGTAAAGGGTTCAAAAGGAATATTACGACCAATCCAATAAAAAATTATTGTAAAAAATAAAATCATGGGTGTGGCTTTATGGTAAAGAAGATTTTTAGTTTTTTGAGGATAATAATGCTTTCTGAGCATGATAAATCCGTTGTAGGTCAAAACTAGTATTGCTAAAACGATAAGAATGTTATGCTGTAATCCACTGATGATGTTTCCATTAAGAACATCATGGATTGCGCGCTGCGTTCCACAGCCAGGGCAATGTAAACCAGTGAAATAATGGAAAGGACATTGCGGAAAAAAACTAAATTGAGTTGGATTAAAATTCAAATACAGGCTTGAAGCTGCAATAGCAATGAAGCCCAAACCTGTATAAGTGAATATTTTTAGATTTTTGCTCATGATTTAAATATCGTCAGGAACAAAGGCTAAGAAAAATCCTATACCATATATCGCAAAGATAAATAAATAGCCAATAGCTGCGACTGCTAATGAAACGATCCACCAAGTTTTAGCATTTTTAGAAGCTCTTTCGGCGCCAATATAATCACCAGCTATAAATTTTGAGTTGACTTGGCTAGCGTAAACAATACTAACAATGCCTAAGGGTTGGCAGCATAGTAATGTTGAAATAATAGCCATCGCTAAATGGTTATTGGGTGGAGTTGTGGGTTTTTCTTGCATAATTTCTTATTGTAAGCTTTGCTGTCTTTCCATTTCTCTTTGAAACTCTTCCATAAAGGCATCACCAGCAAAAGCAAAAAAGAAGACTGCATAACCAATAACTGCTATAAAACTTAGGACTATCGCGACGATCCACCAAGTTTTCGCATTTTTAGAAGCTTTTTGTGCACCTGCATAATCGCCTGCTTGAAATTTTGAGTTGACCTGACTTGCATACACGATACTGACGATTCCTAATGGATTACAACATAAAATGGTTGAAATAATAGACATCGCTAAGTGATTGCTTGGCGGTGTTTGCATTTCTTGGTTTTCTACATTTAAATTTTCCATGATTTGATAAGATTTATAAATTAGGGTTAATATTTTTTGGGTTAGGTCCGTAAGTGTTTGAATCAGATTCACTGTCTTGAAGAAGTAAAATCAAAACCCAAATTGTCCCGATGAGAGGAACGAAGGCAGCAAGAATCCAAAGTCCGTTGCGACCTGTGTCTTGAATTCTTCTTACTGCAACAGCTATCGAAGGAATGATAAGAGCAATCACATAAATTGAACTTATAATTGTCATCCCAAAAAGCCAATAATCAATTGTGCTAATTAAAAATGAAATGAGAAAATTCATGAAAACGAACATCCAATATTCTTTACGTCTTGTTCGTCCAGAAAAGTCTGCATACTGACGCAAAACTTTGAGATACCATTCCATTTTTATCTTAAATTTTAGATTATTTAAAATTAACATAATTTTTAGTTATTCAAAATCTATCACATTTATTTTTTTTAAGAAGTTTTATGTGTTTTGATTTTTAACTTTGCAAACAAATTGGCAAAATGATTAACACAAAAAGACAAACGATAAATGCTGTTCTCATCATTATAGGTGCGGGCTTACTTATTTATGATTTGGTATCCGTAGATGATATCGTTTATATAAAAATAGCAGGATTAGTAATTTTAATGATAGGTCTATACAATTCTACAAAACAATGGGCGTCAGATAATCCGAAAAATAAGGATGAAAATGAAGAAAATATTACAAAAAATCATCTTGATGAAGACTATAGCGTAGAAGACATATCTGATGAAGATTCAAAATTAAATTAATATGAAAGTCGGAGATAATGTTGAGTTAATTGATGATGCAATGGTGGCCGAAATCATTCAAATAAAAGAAGATTCTTATGTGATTGAAAGCGAGGATGGCTTTCAGATGGAAGTATCTAAAAATGAAGTTGTCCCTATGTTAAATCATCTTGATGTTGATTTCAATAAAGCTGATGTCAAACAAAAAATCATTGACGATTTATCTCCAAAAAAGAAAAAATCCAAAAAAGTATTGCGTGAAGTTCCTGTGATTGAAGTGGATTTGCATATTCATAATTTAACAGATTCAACGCGACACATGTCTAATTATGAAATGCTTAATATTCAGCTTAATGAAGCTCAGCGGAGGATTGATTCTGCAATAAAGCATCGTCATAAAAAAATTGTTTTTATTCATGGTGTCGGTCAAGGCGTTCTGAAAGCTGAATTAGAAACATTGTTTAGGCGTTATGATCGAATTACTTATTATGACGCAGATTATAAAACTTATGGCGTTGGAGCAACAGAAATCTATATTTACGACAATTAAATTCTAAACATTGAAATTATACTTTTAAATAGATTTTTACTCTGGATTTGCTAAATCCTCCTCAACTGTTATTTCTATTTTTCCCAAATTTAATGTTGAAAGTGTGACAGTTTCATCACTGTTAGTATTTTTTAAAGTCACATCATTAATCACGATTTGAACTCTAAATTTTCTTGTCACCACATTTGGTTTATACTGATCAATGACTAAACTTTCAGTGATATTAGGGTTGAGGTAATTTGGTACACCTTCAGCATTTGTATCATCAGCCGGATTCAAAATTGGTTCTGGGTTTCCGCTATCAAACGCGTTGATATCTTCATATCGCGTGATGACGCCATCATTGTCATCATCTTCATCTAGATAATTTGGGATACCGTCTCCATCAAAATCAGGATAAACATTTGGATTGTCTTCATTGATAATTTCAACTTCAGTCAAAACATTATCATTGTCATCATCAACATCTAAAAAGTTAGGAATCCCATCTCCATCAGTGTCATCGTCAAAAAGGTCTCCGTTGTTATTGACATCTTCAAGTTCTTTAGGAACGCCATCATTATCATCTTGCTCATAAACGACTAAAGCGATTCTTGCAAATCCGCCAGAAGTACTTTCAAACTCTTCAATAACTTGAGGAACACTTGGGGGAACATTTTGACAGAAATAATCATTGGAATTTGTAGCAGACGATAAACGTCGATAATTAATTTTATTAGAAGAATTTATTTCTATAATTAAATCTTCGGGTGCATCAAACCCAGGGTAAGATAATTCAAAGTCAGCACTTGTAAATTTGAATGAAACCGCTTCAGCAGTCTCTTGGTCAACATAATGCAACACATATTCATTGTTATCCTGACAAATATTAAGCGGTGTTTCTTCTGAAAAATTAAAATTTGTATAAATGATATCACCATCATCACATGACATTAAAACCAAACACATCAAAACCAATACCTTTACCTTCTTCATGACAATTTTTTTCAAAAATATGATATCTATCTTATATAAAATAAGCCTCTTCTCTATATTTTAAAGTATTTTTGCACAAAATTATTATCCAAATGAAGAAAGTATATTTTGATAACGCAGCGACAACACCAATGCGTGAAGATGTCATTAATCATATGGTTGAATTAATGCAAGATAATTTTGGTAATCCTTCATCAACACACGCAGTTGGCCGAAAAGCTAAAGCGATGATGGAGTTGAGCCGAAAGAAAATTGCCAAACATCTTGGTGTTAAGTCAAGTGAAATCATTTTTACTTCTGGCGGAACTGAAGCTGATAACATTATTATCCTTGGCGCTGTCAAAGATTTAGGCGTTAAAAGAATTATTACTTCAAAAATTGAACATCATGCAGTGATTAACTCATCTGAATTTATTTCAGAAAAAAGTGGAGTTAAACTTGATTACGTCAGCTTGACCAAAGAAGGTTTAATTGATTATACACATCTTGAGCAACTATTAGCTGAATCTGATGAAAAAACATTGGTGTCTTTAATGCATATCAATAATGAACTAGGTCATATTACAGATATTAAATATGTTGGCGAATTATGTCAAAAATACAATGCACTATTTCATAGCGATACTGTCCAAAGTTTAGGTTTTTATCCTGTTGATTTTACCGACGTTGCTGTTGATTTCATTACAGCAAGTGCCCATAAATTTTATGGACCTAAAGGAATTGGTTTTGCAGTGATTAAAAATCAACCAAAAATTAAACCCTTAATTTATGGCGGTTCCCAAGAAAGAGGACGTCGTGCTGGTACCGAAAATACTTTTGGTGTTGGCGGGATGGAAAAAGCACTGACTTTGGCTTATGAGAACATGGATAAAGAACATGCACATGTCAAAATGCTAAAAACATATTGCATTGATCTTTTGAAAGAAACTTTTCCGAAAGTTAGAATTAATGGTTTATCTGGTGATTTTGAAAAAAGCTCACACAAGGTTGTCAATTTTACTTTACCACATCCAAATTTCCAATCGGATATGTTGATTTTACAACTCGATATGCATGGCATTTCTTGCTCAAAAGGAAGTGCTTGCCAAAGTGGAAGTCAGATAGGTTCTTTCGTTTTAAATGAAATTTACGGAGAAAATCAGCACGGCCTTCGTGTTTCTTTCTCAATTAATAACACAAAAGAAGAAGTGGCTTATTTTGTTAAAACATTAAAACAAATTTTAGACTAAAAACGCGTTGAAAGTTTAACGTTAAAGACACGCGGGCTCAAGTAATTTGGGACCGCGTATTGATTTTTAGAATTTGCATCTCTCACAAATGTGTTTGTGATGGAGTTCAGTCTGTCAAACATATTGAAAATTTCAAAACCAATATCAACTTTCTCAAAAACATCCAGCCATTTTGCTTTGTTTAAATTCTCTTCTGGTTCTTTTAAAGCAAAGAAAAATCCGACATCTACACGTTGGTAATCAGGCAAACGTGTTTGATAATTATAAGGGTCAGCGAATTTAGGTGAGCCACCAGGCAAACCTGTGTTGTAAACCAAATTCAAATAAAGTTTAAGCTTGGGAATATTTGGGACGTAATCCTGAAAAAGAGCAGCAAACTTTAAACGTTGATCCATCGGCCGTGCAATATATTCACTTTTACCGTTTTGCTTTTCTTCTGTTTTAAGATAGCTAAAACTAAACCAGCTTTCTGTCCCAGGAACAAACTCACCATTCAATCTTAAATCCAATCCGTAGGCATAAGCTTCAACATCGTTTCTAGCTCTATATCTGATTCTGACGTTTTCAACAGTGTACGGATTCACGTCCGTCATTTTTTTATAATAAGCTTCAGACACAAGTTTAAAAGGTCTGTCCCACATTTTAAAACTGAAATCATTTCCAGCAACAATGTGTACGGATTCTTGAGCCTTAACTTCTGGTAAAACTTGCCCAGTTGAATCTCTTAAAGCTCGATAAAAAGGAGGTTGATGGTACAAACCGCCAGATAATCTAAAAACCATATCTTTTTTCCAATTTGGTTTTAAACTTACCTGAGCTCTTGGGCTGATAATATGTTGGGTTTTACTATTGATCTGATCACCTTTCACTGACCACACTTGGCTTCTTACACCAGCATTGAACCACATTTTAGCTTTGTCAAAGTTTTTTTGGTAACTCCATTGCGCATAAGCTGATATGCGATCGATTTGCGTATTGTTTTTTGCACGAATATCGAAATAAGGAACAATATCTTCCTCGTAAGGATTATAAGGTTCATCATTTGCAAAGTTTGGATCTAAAGGTCTGATGAAAAAACCAGCTGAATCGATCATTTCATATTCTTGTAATCGATCTCTGATATCTTCATGCTTGTAAGCTGCACCATATTCAATGAGATGGTCATCAACTTTAATTTTCCCTTCATGATTGAAGTTAACGATTAATGCATCAAGTTTGTTTCTCGCATGTTTGTATTGTGCGCCTGCGCCTTCTGTAAATTCAACGTCACCAAAATCATTATCGCCGAAACCTGAATTCACAGCGCCGAGTCTGTAATTTGCAATAATGTCATAATATTCTTGTTCTTTTGTGTGGTAAATTGATGAGGTAAGCTTTGCAGAATAATTATCATTGACTTTATATGAAGCAGATAAAGCACCGAAATAAGTTTCATACTTATCTTGTTCTTCACCTTGATAACCTATGATTAAAGCTTTAGGATCTTGAAGTGTCCCGAAGTTTGTTTGCTTTGAATAGGGTTTATATTCATAAGTGTTGATGGCAATATTTCCTAAAAAACTCAATTCAAACTTTTTGTTAAATTGGTAAGTTAAATAGGTTTGTGCATCGACAAATCTAGGTTCAAAATCAGCATCAGTTTGTTTAGCGTTTACGAACAGACTGTTATCGCGATACCGTAATCCTAGAATTCCTGTTAATTTTTTATTTTTAGAAATACCTTCTACTGAAGCACTTCCACCTAATAAGCTCGCTTCAAAACTTCCACCAAAATCAACTGGTCTTCTGTATTCAATATCAAGAACAGAAGAAAGTTTATCGCCATATTTTGCTTGAAAACCACCAGCCGAAAAATTGACATTTCTGACTAAATCAGTATTTACAAAGCTCAAGCCTTCTTGTTGTCCACTTCTAACTAAAAAAGGTCTATAAACTTCAATACCATTGACGTAAACTAAATTTTCATCGTAATTTCCGCCACGTACGGCATATTGTGTACTTAATTCGTTATTGGAATTAACGCCTGGCAGAGATTTTAAAATATTTTCAACACCAGGATTTGCACCAGGAATACGTCTGACAGTTTCAGGTTTTAAAACAGTGACGCCTTCTACACGTGAGCGACCTTCTTGAGTAATCACAACTTCACCTATTTGCTCAATATCAGTTTTTAAGACAAAGTTGATTTCTCTTGATTCGCCAGCTTCTAAAGTAATTTTAAGTTGAATGGGTTTAAAACCAACATGTGAGACTCGTATTGTGATTTGTCGATTGGCTGGAACTTCAAGTTCATAAAAACCATTTTGATTAGTGCTTGTGCCTTCACTGCCAAAAGAAATATTTGCTGAAGGTATTATGAGTTGATTATCGTCAAAAACGAGTCCTTTAATTTCTGCATTTTGAGCAGATAATAAGCTGTAAAAACAACAAAATAGTAAACTAAGGTAAAGTGATTTCAAGAGGTTTTCTTATTTTTTTCGATTAAAATTTGCTTCAAATATACGTGTATTTCCAACTTTATCAGTCACAACAACCTTAAGTTTATTACGTGTTTCTGTCACAGCATTATCATTAAAATCGTGAGTGAGTATTTTTGTTTTGTAATCATATTCCATCAAAATGAATTCGCCGTTCACGGTTGCATGAAAGGCATCAATGCCAGTTTCAGCATCATCAATTTCTAGTTTTAAATATCTGTAGTTCGACATCCATTTTCCATCTCTGAAATTGACTGGTTTTATCGTGGGTTTTTCATTATCAAATTTTAAACCATAGGTTCCGAAATCTTTGGTGTAGGTGACAAAACGATTTTTCTTCTTTTTGGTATTTGAATAATAATAACTTCCCCATGGGAAAATTTTTGCGATGTATAATTTAGATTTATCCTCTTCTGAAAACTCGCTGACATCAAAGCCTATCGACATACTTTTATGAAGAGGTGTTGTGTATTCATGAACTTTAATTTCATTAAAACCAAATTGAATATCGAGGTAGGTATCTTCGTAAAGTGCATTTTTGGGAATATAAACATCAATTTGATTGTTATCAAAAGCTGATGCATAATTTGATTGTGCAAAATAAGGGGTTCGCTTTTCTTCAATTTCAGGGAGCTCTGAAGCTCTTTTAGTTTCTACAGGAATTTGAATTGTTTTGGTGTTTCCCATATAATCTTTTAAATCAATTCGGTAAGTGATGCTTGTGCTATCTTGATCCATCCTTAAAATACCATCGTGATCATTTTTTTGAGCTAAATCGAGATTCAAATTAGACTGTAGAAATAACTTTTGAATTCTTTTTTTATGTTCTTTAAAGAAAGCATAATCAATCATTCGGTTGATGTATCTTGTTTCAGCAAATGAAAATCTATCAAATTTTGTTTCAAAAATCTTTTTACCATTTTCAAAGGCTTCAGCTGAATATAAGCCATTTTTATTATAAGCTAAATCAAATTGATCATAAGCATCAAAGCCAAACCCAATTTCGCCAAAAGCATCAATAGCTTCGGCTTTATAAGTGTCTTTTCCTATTTTGGAAAGTTTAATTTTTTTACGACTTCGTTTCCCGTCTACAATGGATTCTTTGGTGAGAGGGTAGGCGTAAAGTCCTCTTATCATCGGTGCTTTCGTGTCTTGTATGTCTTTAAAACCAAACAAAAAAGGATTCATCGGTCTTGAATTGGAGTCTCTAATTTCAAAATGTAAATGCGGGCCACCACTAGAACCTGAATTTCCGCTATAAGCGATGAGTTCACCTTGATTAACTTTTATCTTATCTTCAGCGGGAAACAGCTCGATTGTGTATGATTCTTTTTTGTATTGCGCTTGTTTCACGTAAGCTTCGATATCTGGAGAAAAGTGATTGAGGTGCGCATAAACCGTTTGATAACCATTCGGATGCGTGATGTATATCGCTTTCCCGTAGCCGTATCTTTGAATTTTGATTCGGCTGATATAGCCTTCTGCTGAAGCTTCAACAGGAAGTTCAGTCCTGCCTTGTGTTTTTATATCCATCCCAGAATGAAAGTGATTTGACCGTAATTCGCCAAACGTGCCAGACAATAAGATGGGAATATCAAGTGGTTTATGAAAGTAATTCTGAGGGACTTCACTCTCAGTTTGACTCATAGCCATCTGATGAAGGCATAAAAATAATATACCTAAAAAAACATTTTTCATAGAAGGATGCGTTAGACCTTAAAAATATAAAATTTATTTGATTTGTCGCTGTCTCACTGCTTCGAAAATTAGGATAGCAGCAGAAACAGAAACATTCATTGAGTCAATTTGTCCTTGCATAGGAATAATGACATTTTGAGTTGATTTATCACGCCACTCTTGTGATAAACCCTCTGCTTCAGTACCAACGACAAAGGCAGTTGCTTTATTATAATCAGTTTCTAAATATGAATTAGAATTCTGAAGTGTTGCCGCATAAATTGAGATTTCATTTTTATTTAAAAACTCAATGATCTCAGAAGTCTGCCCAACAGCAATTTGATTTGTAAACAAAGTGCCAACACTTGAACGAATGATATTTGGATTATATAAATCTGTTGTTGGGTTTGCAATGATCACAGCATCACAATTAGCTGCATCTGCAGTACGTAAAAGTGCGCCGATATTGCCAGGTTTTTCAGGAGCCTCAGCGACTAAAATCAAAGGGTTTTGATGTTCGAATTTTAACTGATCAAGTTGATGTGCTTTAGGCTCAACAACTGCGATAATGCCTTCTGTTGAACCTCTGTAGGCAATTTTTTGATAGATTTTTTCTGAAATGTTAAATACTTCAGTACTAGGAAAATCAATTTTTTGATCAAAAATGTTTTCGCATATAAAGACTTGTTTGAAATAGTAATTTGCATTTCTTGCGAGTTCAACCTCTCTTTTGCCTTCAATAATAAAGGTATTTAATTCTTGCCTCGTTTTACTTTTTTTCTGAAGTTGAACAAGTGTTTTGATTTTCTGATTTTGTAAACTTTCGATGTGTTGCATAAATAAAAAAGCTCCTGTTTTGGCAGGAGCTTTCAAAAATATATAAAAAAAATTTATTAAATATGAATAACTTCATCATAAGCAGCTGCAACAGCTTCCATGACTGCTTCACTCATTGTAGGGTGTGGGTGAATTGTTTTCAGAACTTCGTGCCCAGTTGTTTCAAGTTTACGACCCAAAACAGCTTCAGCAATCATGTCTGTTACACCAGCGCCAATCATATGGCAGCCTAACCATTCGCCATATTTTGCATCAAATATAACTTTGACAAAACCATCTTTTGTTCCAGCAGCACTAGCTTTACCAGATGCCGAGAATGGAAATTTACCAATTTTTAATTCATAACCAGCTTCTTTAGCTTGCTTCTCTGTCATACCAACACTTGCAATTTCTGGGCTTGCATAAGTACAACCAGGAATATTACCATAATCAATTGGTTCAACTTTTTGACCAGCAATTTTTTCAACACAAAGGATACCTTCAGCAGAAGCAACGTGAGCTAGGGCAGGACCGTGTGTAATATCACCAATTGCGTAGTAGCCAGGGACATTTGTTTGGTAGTAATCGTTAACAACAACTTTGTCTTTCTCTGTTTTGATACCAACATCTTCAAGACCGATATTTTCGATATTTGTTTTGATACCAACTGCAGATAAAACGATGTCAGCTTCAAGAACTTCTTCGCCTTTTTTCGTTTTAACAGTTGCTTTAACTTTTTTACCAGAAGTATCTAGTTTTTCAACAGAAGAATTCGTCATCACTTTGATGCCTTTTTTCTTATAGATTTTCTGGAATTGCTTTGAAACATCTTCATCTTCTACAGGAACTAAATTCGGCTGAAACTCAACAATTGTCACTTTTGTTCCCATATCATTATAGAAGCTAGCAAACTCGCTACCAATTGCGCCAGAGCCTACAACAATCATAGATTCAGGTTGTTTCTCAAGTGTCATCGCTTCACGATAACCAATTACTTTTTTACCATCTTGAGGTAAGTTTGGTAATTCTCTAGATTTAGCTCCAGTTGCAATAACAATATGATCTGCCTCGTAAGTTTTCTTTTTATCTTTAGAATCGGTGACTTCTACTTTTTTGCCTTTTTTGACTTTTCCGTAACCGTCAATAACATCAATTTTATTTTTCTTCATTAAAAATTGAACACCTTTGCTCATTCCTGATGCAACATCACGGCTTCTTTTCACGACAGCACCAAAATCTTTATCAGCTTTTTCAACTTTTAGACCGTAGTCGCTAGCATGATTCAAATATTCAAATACTTGAGCGCTTTTCAGAAGTGCTTTTGTTGGAATACATCCCCAATTTAAACACACACCGCCAAGGTTTTCTTTTTCTATGACTGCGGTTTTTAACCCCAGTTGGGAAGCGCGAATCGCTGTTACATATCCTCCAGGACCACTTCCTAAAACAATCAGATCGTATTTACTCATATTGTCAATTTTTAAAATCTAAAATTTGTGCACGAAGTTACGTAATAAGTTTTAAAAGATGAATTTTTTAAGGATGAGTTCATCTTCAAAAAACAAAAAACTTCTATTATAATTAAAGGTCTAATTGGTGTTCTTCAAGAGATTTATCTTGCTGCACCATATCTTCTTTTAAGTTTTGATAAGTGTCAGTCCTCAAACTATTAGCTTCAGTTGCTGGTAGGATGACAACTCTAAAAATTTGATTATTTGTAAATTCAGGACCTAAGGCATTTAAATTAACATTACCATCAAGAAAAATGTTGACATCAAAAAAAGTATGATTAAAGTTGTAAGAAACTTGATCACCAAAGTCTAAATAAAAAGTTTGTGGCAATGGTGACCATACATCAACAGGACCAGTAGGGTCGCTGATTTGGCTTTCTAATAAATAAACTAAGACAACATCTGTTTCGAAAACCTCCACAGATAATGGAAACTCTGAAACAGCGCTATAATTGTTTTGAGGATTAAAATTCACTTCAATGTCATAAACATGACCAATTTCAGAATCACCACCGCTTCCTGGAGGTCCTGGAGGACCAACTGGTCCACGATCTCCTTCACATGCAATAAACGCAAAGGCAATAGTAAAAAGTATAAGTATTTTTTTCATAATTATTGATTTTTAAAATTTAAACAGACAGAGTTAACACAATAACGTTTACCAGTTGAGGTTGGGCCATCATCAAAAATATGACCGATATGTCCACCGCAATTACTACATAAAATTTCGATTCTCATCATTCCTAGTGATGTATCTTTTTTGTATTCGATAGCGCCATCAACTGAACTGTCAAAACTTGGCCAACCACAATTGCTTTCAAATTTTGAATTGCTATCAAATAAAACAGCATCGCATGCTTTACAATGATACTTTCCATCATCAAAGTGTGTATTATATTTTCCAGAAAAAGGCGGTTCAGTGCCTTGTTCTCTTAAAACGCGATACTCCTCTTTCGTTAGTTTTTCTTTCCAATTTTTTTCTTCCATTATTTAGATTTTTCTTGATCAGTTATAAATTTCATTGCAACTCCATTGATACAATGGCGTTTTCCTGTTGTTTCTTTTGGACCATCATTAAAAACGTGCCCAAGGTGACTTCCGCATTTTGCACAAATCACTTCTTGTCTTTGGTAGCCCAGCTTCCGATCAGTTTTTAATTTAATATTGCCTTCAAAAGGTCTGTCAAAACTCGGCCAGCCTGAACCGCTGTCATATTTATACTTTGCGTTGTAAATAGGATTCTTACAAGCTGCACAAACAAAAGTTCCTGACTCATCAATTTGATTGAGTGGACTTGAGTTTCTAGGCTCAGTTGCAGACTTTCTTAAAACCTGATATTCTGCGGGAGTTAGTTCTTTTTTCCATTCAGCTTCTGATTTTGTAATTTCAAACTCTGAAGCTTCTGATTTATTACTATCATTTTGTGCTTTGGAATCACAAGAATAAAGTCCGATAGTCAATAACATTAAAAGTATATATTTCATTTTTAGCATAAAGTTAAGGCTTATCATTTGTTTCTATTTTTAAAAAATATCTAAATTTGACTTAAACATAAACAACAACCATGAAAAAATTAATCATTGTCTCTATTCTCGCTCTATTGTTCACAAATTGTGCCGAGAATCCATTTACAGGTAAAAAAACTTTAGCACTTGTCCCAAATAATGAAATCTTGCCGATGGCATTTCAACAATACAATCAAGTATTAAAAGAAAATAAAGTCGTTAATGGAACAAAAGAATCTAAAATGATTAAAGAAGTTGGCCGTAAAATAACGATTGCAGCTGAAAAATGGCTTGATGCAAATGGTTATAAAAATTACACAGACAACTACCAGTGGGAGTATAATCTTATCGAAAGCGAACAAATTAATGCATGGGCAATGCCGGGTGGAAAAGTTGCATTTTACTCAGGAATATTGCCTGTCGCAGAATCTGAAACTGGTATTGCAACAATTATGGGACACGAGGTTGCCCATGCATTGGCTAATCACGGTCAACAACGTATGAGCGCAGGAACTTTGCAAGAAACTGTTGGTGCTGTTGGTGCAGCCGCGCTTAGTGGTGAAGATGCTGAGAAACAAGAAATTTTTAATGTTGCTTACGGAATGGGAAGTCAAGTTTTAGTGATGTTACCATTTAGCCGTAAACATGAAACTGAAGCTGATAAAATTGGTTTAACACTCATGGCGATGGCTGGTTACGATCCCGCTGAAGCACCTAATTTATGGATACGCATGTCTGAAGCAAGTGGAGGTGGTGGGCAACCAGAATTTTTGAGCACTCACCCTTCAAATGAAACAAGAATTAACAATTTGACTAAATGGGCAGAGGAAGCAAAGCAGACTGCTAGGCAGTATGGTGTAACATCTTTTAAATAATATTTTGTTACAAAAAGGTCATCCCAAATTATTGAATGCCTGGGCGTTTTACGACTGGGCTAATTCTGTTTATAGCCTTGTCATTTCGTCAGCTATTTTTCCGATTTTTTATGGCGCTTTAACTTTGGTTAAAAATAGTGATGGTGATATTATTAATGATCAAGTTGAATTTCTTGGTTATTCTTTTAACAATAATGCTCTGATTGGCTATATCACGGCTTTTGCGTTTTTAATTATTTCAGTTTTAAGTCCTCTTTTAAGTGGAATTGCTGATTACAGTGGTAGTAAAAAGTTTTTCATGAAGCTATTCTGCTATGTTGGCGCAGCAGCTTGTATAGGTTTATATTGGTTTGATTTAGAAAATCTTTGGTTTGGTCTGTTGTGTTACCTTTTAGGCTTAATTGGGTTTTGGGGAAGTATTGTTTTTTACAACTCATATTTGCCAGATATTGCTTTTAAAAATCAACAAGATAAAGTCAGTGCAAAAGGCTTTTCTTTAGGCTACATCGGAAGTGTGATTTTGCTTCTTGTCTGTTTGAGTATGATTTTAGGCTATGAGTTTTTTGGTTTTGAATCTGAAGATATGCCGACAAGATTGTCTTTTGTTTTAACAGGAGTTTGGTGGATAACCTTCAGTCAATATACATTCTATCATTTGCCAAAACCTGAAGCAAAAGGAAAAATGACTTCTCGTTTATTTTTTCACGGTTTTAAGGAGTTAAAATTAATTTTTAAAAAAGTAAGAGAATCCGTTGCTCTTGAGCGTTATTTGGTTGCTTATTTTGTTTACAGTATGGCTGTGCAAACAATCATGTTAATCGCAACATATTTTGGTGTTGAAGAAATTGATTGGGCTGAAGGAGAAGCGACGCAAGGTTTGATTGTGAGCATTTTATTGATTCAACTAGTGGCGATTTTAGGTGCATTTTTAGCTTCACGTTTAGCAGGAAAAATAGGAAATATTAAAGTTTTAATCGCTTTAAATATCATTTGGGTTGGGATTTGCATCTATGCCTTTTTTATGGAAACGCCAGTTGAGTTTTACGTCGCTGCGTTTTTTGTAGGTTTAGTAATGGGAGGAATTCAGTCTTTATCACGATCAACTTATTCCAAGTTTTTACCAGATAATGCAGTTGATACAACTTCTTATTTTAGTTTTTACGATGTTTCTGAAAAGGTCGGCATTGTGATCGGAATGATTTTTTATGGTGTTTCTGCGCAATTGACAAGCAGTTTAAGATATTCAATTATCTACTTAGCAATTTTCTTTATTGCAGGAATACTACTTCTTTTAAGGGTTCCTCGTCAGAAAATTAATCATCAAACATAGATGACATAATTGTTTTAATACCTCTAAACATCAAAAACATAGCGCCAGCACAAACAAGAAATGAAAAAATTAAGACAGGCCAATAAAGTGGTTTGTCTTGATTGCTAAAAGCACTGTACATAATTGTTGGGCCTAAAAAAAATAGGGGTAAAGCGCCTGCTAAAAATTTTATGCCTTTAAACAGTTTGTCTTTATTAGTGTGTTTCATTGTCAATTGCTTTTCGAACACTGCCGTGTTTTCTGAGTAATTCTTCTGATGTTGATAAGTTCAAATTTAAGGCTTCTGAAATCATTTTTGACCCGCGTTCAATCAATTTTTGGTTGGAAAGTTGCATATCAACCATTTTATTGTCTTTCACACGACCGAGTTTGATCATCACAGAAGTGCTGATCATATTTAAAACCATTTTCTGAGCTGTACCTGCTTTCATACGTGAACTTCCTGTAATAAATTCAGGTCCTACGATTACTTCAATAGGAAAATCTGAAAATTGACTTACCGGTGAATTTTTGTTACAAGTGATGCAAGCTGTTACAATTTCTTTATTTTGGCAATCTTCTAAACCGCCGATGACATAGGGCGTTGTGCCTGATGCAGCGATGCCGATGACAACATCGAGCTGATCAATTTTATAATCTTCAAGATCTTTAATGGCTTGTTTTTTATCATCTTCTGCATTTTCAACAGCTATACGGATTGCCTCATCACCACCAGCAATAAGTCCGATGACCATATTAGAATCAACACCAAAAGTTGGCGGACATTCACTGGCGTCTAAAATGCCTAATCTTCCGCTTGTGCCAGCGCCGATATAAAATAAACGACCACCTTTTGACAGTTTTTCACTAATCACATCAATAAATTTCGAAATCATTGGAATTTGCCTCTGAACGGCTAAAGCTACTTTTTGATCTTCATTATTAATGTTGGTTAACATCTCTGTTGTCGACATTTTTTCAATGTCATTGTAAAGGGAATCTTGCTCGGTAATTTTTATAAAATCGCTCATTTAATTTCGTAATCCAGATGATCGGTTTCTGAAAGGCTAAAATAGCCAAAAATATAGTCTTCAGGATTGTCTTGATCAACAATATTTCCTCTAACAGTTGCTGGCTGTGTTTGAAAAGGACCACCAGCAGCACCGGCTTGGTCAAGCAGAACTTCCAAATAGTTATAATATGTATCAGAAATTCCGTGAGCTCTTATTTTAAGTGTATCGCCAATCTCAAGATCTTCTTCTGTGTAATAAGCAAAAATTGTGTTTCCATCGTTAAACTCATCATCAAAAATAGAAAAAGTAGGATAAGCTAAATACTCAACATCAAAAGTGTACAAATAAAAATTTTCAATATTGGCAGGATCTTTATAATAAACTTTCACTTCAATATCTTCTCCAGTGAAACCACCATCATTAATTTGTCGGATGGAATCAATAGATGAAACTGACTTCAGTTTTTCTGTCGCTTTGAAGCTTCTGTTATCAACATTTACTGAAAGAGTATATTCATTTTCTAGTTGAGGTTGAAAATTATTTGTGATGTAAACACCATCAGCATTAGCGTCTATAAATGTAAAAACCTGGTTATTTTCATCGGTAATTTTAACCAATGCATCAGTAACAGGGGTTGGAGTGTTTTCGTAAAAACCTCGCGTTCTTGAAATTTTTATTTTTTGTTCACTTCCGCCAGTTCCTTTTTGCCATTTAATGGCAGCATCAATGACAAGGCGAGGTTTTGCAGTTGCAAGATCAACATCAACAGTATCAATACAGCTTGTAATAAATAAACTGATAAATATTAAACCGATATATTTAGAAATTGTATTTGTCATTTTAAAAATTGATTTGATAGCTCACAGACGGGACGATACCGAATATTGAAAACCTGTTGGCTTCATTTAAACCTGTGGTTTCGTTTTGTTCGAAATTTAAAGAAGCAGCATTTTTACGATTATATAAATTGTAAATACCAAAGGTCCATGAAGACGTCCAATTCTTTGAAAGATCTTTTTCAGGTGTTAATTTTGCAGAAATGTCTAAACGATGATAAGCAGGCAATCTGTTTAGATTTCGGCCTTCATAGACAGGAATATTTAAATCTTGATATTCAAATTGTCCAACAGGAAAGCTCACAGGGCGACCAGTTTGTAAATTAAAACTTGAGTTGAATGTCCATTTTTTGTTCAGTTCATAACTTGCAACTACAGAAATATCATGAGTTTTGTCGTAATTTGATAAATACCACTCACCATTATTAATACCACTTTCACCAGGATTTCTGCCTGGCGTTCTTTGCTCAGATTTTGAGAGTGTGTAAGAAATCCAACCTGTTAATTGCCCTTTGTTTTTTCTTAGAAGAAACTCCAAGCCATAAGCACGACTTTCGCCGTTTAAAATGACTTGCTCAATGGCATCATTGGCAATAAGGTTAGCACCATCAACATAATCAATTCTGTTCTTGACAGTTTTGAAGAAAACTTCAGATTCTAAACTATATTTTCTGTTTTCAAAATTTTTAAAATACCCAAAAGAATACTGATTCAGTTTTTGAGGTTTGACGTAAGTTCCACTTGGCGTCCAAACATCAAAAGGCGTTGGAGATGAGGTGTTTGAAAGTAAATGCAAGTTTTGCGTTAGACGATTAAAGCTTGCTTTTATTGAAGTATCATCGTTAAAGCTATAAGCTAAAGAGGCGCGAGGTTCTAAGTTGTAAAATTCTTTTTGAATGTGGTTTTTTGAGATGTCAACAACTTCAGAAGGTTTTGCTTTTTCATAAATGCCTTTTTCAGCATCATAAAGAATTGGGTTGTCGTTTGTGTAACGCTTAAATTCTTTTTCACCCATTCGCCAAAAAGCATTCAATCTTACGCCATATTCAGCTTTTAAATTTTCCAACAGTTGATGTTCAGCACTCAAAAAGACAGCGTGCTCGTAAGCATTTTTATCAGCAATTTTATTAGGGTTAATTCCTGAATCTGCTCTTGTTGGTTTAATTTCACCAGGATTAATGTTGTATTTGATTGAACTGACGCCATAATTCAGTTTAAAATCATTAGAGATTCGATGATTGAATTTTGCATTTAAGTTGAGATTACTGATATCATTTTTAAATTCAAACCCAACTAAATCTAAATCTAGTAAATATCCATAGAGAGAATATGAAAAATTAATATCTGCTGAGATGTCAGGGTTGAAACGATGGTTCCAATTCAAGTTAGCAAATGTGCTGCCGTAAGTGTTTGAGAAACTTTCATTAATTGTTACATAATCATTGCCATGATAAACAGAAAAATTCAGTTTGTTATTTGGGCTTAATTCAGTTGAATATTTACCGTTTAAGTCATAAAAATAAGCTGAGTTTTTATTGTCGGTTAGTTTTAAAAATAAATGTGCATAAGTTCCTCGACCTGCAAATAAGAATGAAGACTTGTCTTTTCTGATAGGGCCTTCAAGCAAAAGTTGACTTGAAATAACACCAATACTCGCTGAACCTTTAAAGTCTTTTTGAGAACCTTTTTTTTGTTTGATATCCAAAACTGATGATACGCGACCACCAAAGTTGGCAGGAATACCAGCTTTATATAATTTGAGATAATCAATTGAATTTGCATTAAAAACTGAGAAAAAACCAAAAAGGTGAGAGGCGTTAAAAAGAACAACATCATCAACCAGAATTAAATTTTGATCGTTGTTACCACCACGCACATTAAAGCCAGATGTGCCTTCGCCACCATTAGAAACGCCAGGTAATTGTAATAATGAACGAATGACATCAACTTCACCAAAAACAGCAGGTATTTTTTTGATACTTTCAGCTTTCAGAGTGTTAACACTCATCTGTGCAGTTTTTGTATTTAGCGCTTCAACATCTTGAGTGATGACAACTTCTTCCAAGACTTCTTCAGTTTCAGATAACTGAATTTTGAAATTTTTATTTTGATCAATCCTTATGTTTTGTGTATAAGTTTTAAAACCGAGAAAACTGACTTTTAAAATGTATTCACCTTCTGGAATTTTTATTTTAAAATGACCTTCAAAATCTGATGTGGTTCCTGTATCACCAATTGTGATATTCGCACCAGGGATTGCTTCGTTTTTGTCAGAAAATATTTGCCCTGAGATTTCAAACTTTTCTTGAGAATAAGCAATTTGAAAAATGCTAAATATTATAAAAAAGAAGGATAATTTAATGTTCAATTTAGTTTTTTAGCAAATATAGTTGCATTTCTATTTTAAAGGATGAAATTCTATTAATTTGGTAAATTTTTAATCTTGTTGAATGCATTCTGTTTTAAAGTTTAATATAAGTTTTAGAGACAATTTTCTTTTCAAAAAGCTGTTAATAACTTTGGTTTTTATATGCTTGAATTAATTGTATTTTTACAAACTTAAAATCGACAGTTACGTAGATGGGAAAAATAATTGCAATTGCAAATCAAAAAGGAGGTGTTGGCAAGACAACGACAGCTGTTAACTTAGCGGCTTCTTTGGGTGTACTCGAAAAGAAAGTTTTGTTAATTGATGCTGACCCGCAAGCGAATGCATCATCTGGCCTCGGAATCGATATCGAATCTGTTGAGATCGGTACCTATCAAATTCTTGAACATACTGAGAAATTAGAAAACGCCATTATTAAAACGGATTCACCTAATTTAGATATTGTACCAGCTCATATTGACTTGGTTGCGATTGAATTAGAGCTTGTTGATCAAGATAATCGTGAATTGATGTTGAAGCAAGCTATCGCTGGCGCTAAAGAAAATTACGATTATATTTTAATCGATTGTGCACCATCATTAGGTTTATTAACTTTAAATGCTTTAGCTGCTGCTGATAGCGTAATTATTCCGATTCAATGCGAGTATTTTGCTTTGGAAGGTTTGGGTAAACTTTTAAATACAATTAAAAGTGTACAGAAAGTTCACCATAAAGATTTATTGATTGAAGGTTTGCTCTTAACCATGTACGATTCACGTTTGCGCTTATCAAATCAAGTTGTTGAAGAAGTGAAAAAACACTTTAGCGATATGGTTTTCAAGACGATTATTCAGCGAAATGTGCGATTAAGTGAAGCGCCAAGTTATGGTGAAAGTATTATTAAATATGATGCAGCCAGTAAAGGTGCAAATAATTATTTAAGTTTAGCAGAAGAAATAATCAATGCTTAGAAGAAGAAAATAGTAATTATGGCTAAGACAAAGAAAAAAGCATTAGGACGCGGTCTCTCAGCATTATTGAATGATCCCGATAACGAAATAAATTCAGCTGAAGATAAAAATGCCGATAAAGTTGTTGGTAATATTGTTGAACTTGAGTTAAGCAGTATTGAAGTTAATCCTTTTCAGCCAAGAACAAGTTTTAACGAAAGCGCACTTGATGATTTAGCAACATCAATCAAAGAGCTTGGTGTTATACAACCGATTACGGTGCGTAAAGTAAACCGAAATCAATACCAGCTTGTTTCGGGTGAGCGTCGTTTTAGAGCTTCTAAGATAGTTGGTTTAGAAACAATTCCGGCTTACATCCGTATTGCAAATGATCAAGAGTCGTTAGAGATGGCTCTGGTCGAAAATATACAAAGACAAGATTTAGATCCGATTGAGATTGCTTTGTCGTACCAAAGATTAATTGACGAAATTGATTTAACGCAAGAGCAACTCAGTGAACGCATCGGTAAAAATAGATCGACAATCGCGAACTATTTACGACTTTTAAAATTAGATCCAATTGTTCAAACAGGCATGCGAGACGGTTTTCTGAGTATGGGACATGGTCGTGCATTAATTAATATTCAAGATGTTGAAAAACAGATTGACATTTATGAGCAAATATTAAAAAACAAACTTTCAGTTCGAGAAACAGAAAAGTTGGTTAAATCCTTAAATGAAGGACCAAAACAAAAAACACGTCAGCCTAAAATCGATGAGCAAAAGCAAAAAGTTGTCAAGTCAATATCTGAGCATTTTGGTGCTAAAGTAGAGGTGAAGTTGAGTAAAAAAGGAAACGGTAAAATTATCTTACCTTTTTCATCAGAAGAAGATTTTAATCGTATTTCAAAACTTTTACAAGATTCAAAAGATGCGTAGATTTTTATATCTCATTTTGCTTTTTGGCAGTCTTTCTTACGCTCAAGAGAAAGAAAGCGATTTAAAAATCAACAAAACTGAAGAAACATTAAAGGTTGAAGAAAAGTCTTTTCGTGCCGATCCTTTTGATGCACTAGCACCAGCAAAAGCAGCTTTCTATTCAGCAGTTATTCCTGGTTTAGGTCAAGTTTATAATGGAAGTTATTGGAAAGTTCCTATCGTTTACGGCGCAATTGGGACGAGCGCGTATTTCTACATTCATAATGATAAAGAATACAACAGATACCGAGATGCTTATAAAAGAAGGCTTGCTGGTTTTGAGGATGATGAGTTCAATGGTCTGTTAACCAAGCAAAACTTAATTGATGCTCAAAAACAATTCAGAAAAAACAGAGAATATTCACTTCTTTTTATCATAGGTTTTTATATTTTAAATATTGTTGATGCCAATGTTGATGCGCATCTCAATCAATTTAGTATCACACGGGATTTGAGTATTCAAACCAAGTTTGAACCAAACTATTTAAGCGGAAAACCTGATTATGGTTTAAGCTTGAACATAAAATTAGACTAAGATGAATATAGCAATTTTAGGCTACGGAAAAATGGGACAAAATATTGAGAAAATCGCTGAAAAACGCGGCCATTCAATAGTTTTGAAAACCAATATAAAACCTAATCAAGAAGAATTAAAGAAAGCTGATATTGCTATTGACTTTAGTGAACCCAGTGCTGCTTTTGAAAATATCAGTTTGGCTATTTCAGTACAAGTTCCTGTGATTTCAGGAACGACAGGTTGGCTTGATGACTATGATAAAGTCGTTGAACTCTGTAAAGAAAAATCAGGACATTTCCTGTATGCATCCAATTTTAGTGTTGGTGTTAACTTGTTTTTTAAGCTCAATGCATATTTTTCAAAGTTGATGAGTTCAGTTGAAAACTATCAGCCTGAACTTGAAGAAACGCATCATATTCATAAAAAAGATGCGCCAAGCGGAACTGCAATTAGTTTAGCAGAACAAGTTATCAAAGAAACATCTTATGAATCTTGGGCTTGTCCGCCAGATCATTCTCAAAATAATATACCGATTAAAGCTTACCGAGAAGGAGAAGTTTTTGGCGATCATTGTGTAACTTTTTCTTCAGAAATAGACCAATTGAGTATCAAGCATTCGGCAAAATCTCGCCAAGGTTTTGCACTTGGCGCTGTGATGGCTGCGGAATGGTTAAGCAAACAAAAACCAGGAGTTTATCAAATGGCTCAAGTTTTAGACGATTTAATAAAATAATTTATCATGACATTTACACAACTCCTTATATTTATTCTTGCTGTTCAAGTTATTCACTTTTTAGGAACATGGAAGCTTTATAAAAGAGCAGGTCGCCAAGCTTGGGAAGCTGCAATTCCGGTTTACAATGCCATCGTTTTGATGCGTATGATTAACCGACCTTGGTGGTGGGTTTTCTTGTTATTTATTCCTGTAATTAATTTGATTATGTTCCCAGTTATTTGGGTGGAAACAGCGAGGAGTTTTGGTAAAAACTCAACTGTTGATACAATTTTATCAATTGTGACTTTAGGTTTTTATAATTATTACATCAACTATTTAACCACTGATAAATTTATTGGAAACAGAAGCATCAAAGCAAAAACGAAGGCTGGAGAAACAGTTAGTGCTTTGCTTTTTGCGATTGTTGCTGCCACTTTAGTGCATACTTATGTGATGCAACCTTTTACGATACCGACTTCTTCATTAGAAAAAAGTTTACTAGTTGGCGATTTTCTTTTCGTTAGTAAATTCCATTATGGAGCGCGTGTGCCACAAACGCCAATTGCTTTGCCAATGGTGCATGATTCGATTCCGGGAACTGGCGTTAAATCATATTGGTCAGATCTCCAATTGCCAGAAATGAGAATGCCAGGTTTTCAAGATATTGAGCGTAATGATATTGTCGTTTTTAACTGGCCTGTTGATACAATCAGGATGTTTGGTGACAGATCAGGGAAGCATTATTATAAACCTATTGATAAAAAATCAAATTACGTTAAGCGTGCAGTTGGTGTTCCTGGAGATTCGCTTTCAATTGTTGATGCACAAGTCATGATTAACAGTCAGCCACTTGAATTTCCTGAAAGAGCTGAACCTCAGTTGTCTTATATCGTACAAGGTAAAGGTCAAGGATTCAACATGCGTAGCTTAATTGAAATCTACGGAATCACGGATGGTTTGGCTTGGTATGATAAAGAGAAGAGACAGTATATGATTCCTGCAATTACTGAAAAAAATCTCAAGAAATTAAAGAGCCATCCAAATGTAGAATGGACAAAACCTTACATAAAGCCTCAAGGTGAAAAATCTAATTCTATATTTCCTAACAACCAGAAAGTTGATTGGAATCGTGATAATTTTGGACCGATTTATATTCCTGAAAAAGGGAAAACAGTTGCTTTAAACAAAGAATCATTTTCACTTTACAGAAGAATTATCGAAGTTTATGAAGGTTCTGAGATGAATGTTCAGCAAAACTTAAGTCTTAATGATGACCAGGTTCTGATGAACGGTCGCCCAATTGATTCTTATACTTTTAAACAAGATTATTACTTTATGTTGGGTGATAATCGCCATCACAGTGAAGATAGCCGTTACTGGGGTTACGTACCGATGAATCACGTGGTAGGTAAACCAGTTTTTATTTGGATGAGTTTAGATAATCATTCAAGTGGTTTAATCGAACGTATTCGTTGGGAAAGACTTTTTACAACTGTTGCTGGTGAAGGAGAACGCGTTTCTTACTTTCAGTATTTCTTAATTGTACTAGTTCTCTGGTTTGGTTTCCGTTATTTTTCTAAACGTCGAAAATCTAAATAAGACTGATTATGACTCGTAAAATTTTTCATCCAAGTTATTTTGGACCAATTGATCAATATGTGTCTTTACATGAAGAAGACGAAATTATTTTAGAGAAACTGGATAATTATCAAAAGCAGACTTATAGAACACGTCAATACATTTATGGTGCAAATGGAAGCTTATTGCTTAATATTCCGATAAAGCATCGTAAAGGTGTGCATAAGCGTCAGCATTATAAAGATGTCAAAATTGAAAACGATTTTAAATGGCAGCAATTACACTGGCGATCAATAGAAACAGCTTATAGAACCTCGCCTTTTTTCGAATTTTATGAAGATGATTTTATAGGTTTATATGAAAAAACAGCAGATTATCTTTATGATTTTAATGTCCAATGTACAGAAACTGTTCTTGATGCTTTAGGTTTACCAATCGATTTTAAACTGACTGATGATTTTATGAAGTCTTATGACGATAATGATCAAATCATTGATGAGAGACGTTTTGCAGTTTCAAAAAGAGAGGCTTTTTATGAACTTAAAAAATACAATCAAGTCTTTCAGGATAAATACGGCTACATCGAAAACCTCACTATTTTAGATTTACTTTTTAATCTAGGACCTTCAGCCCAAAGCTATTTATCTGAAGTTGCAGCAGCACAATAAATATTTTAATCTTTCAATTTGATCTTTGATTGAATCGGGTAGTGGTCAGAATATTTGACATCGTAAGTGTGGAAGTCAATCACTTTAAATTGTAAATCGGAGAAAATAACATCGATACGAATCGGGATAAAATCAAAAACAAAAGTGCGTCCAAAGCCATTGCCAGCTTTACTAAAGTTATCCTGAAGCCTGTCGCTCATAATTGATTTTGACACATATGATACCGGCGAGTTGTTAAGATCTGCAGAAACAACAACAGGATGCGGAGAATTAGCAATTTCATTAGCTATTATTTCAGCTTGAGATTGCTGTTTAACAAATGATTTTCCAATTCTTGAAATCAATTTCTTTTGATTCTCACTTTGTAATTCGCGTACATCAGGATCAATTTTTAAAGATTCAAGATGAATCCCAAAAAGCCTGATAGTATCTTTGCCATGAAGAATATCAACATAAATGCCGTTATTACTTGTGTTTTCGAATCTTAGATTTTTCCGATTGATGATTTCTTTTTTACTAAAAATAGCAAGTCCATGTTTCCCTTTCTTCTTAGAAGGAACAATATAATTGTATTCGTAACCTTCTAATTTTGTCGTATCACTGATATAGTAATCTTGAAAAGTGACAATATCAGGATTTTTTAATTCAATAAATTTTTTAATTTTTGAAGTGATCTCCTTCTCACCCGTCCAGTTATATTTATCAAATAAGCGGACATTATAACTCATAATGTCTAAACTTCCTTCTTCATCCATTAAGGTGTTTGATCCAAATTTATAAATAGAATCGAAGTAAAGAAAGCCACAAAGAATAGCAATAATTGAAAGAATCATTTGCTTTTTCAGCTTAACGAGCCAAAAAATAATAAAGATTAAATTGATAATGATTAAGGGAGGAAGTCCTAAATTGAGAATAGAAAGTGTTGATGAAAATTTTGGTGGAATAAATGGTAAAACATAAACACATATGAGCAAAATTGCGAAGAGAATGTTGATGATGTAAATCAATCTTTCAAATATGCTTAACCCAGATTTTTTCATTTTTTATAAATCTTTTCCAGCTCTAAACAAAAAGTCTTTTTCTTCTTTAGTTAGGCTGCCATAACCACTACTACTGATTTTATCTAAAATTTTATCAATCTTTTCCTGATTGTTTTTATCCTTTTGGTTGGATTTTTTCTTCTCTGTTTTCTTTTGCTTGTTTTTATAAACAGTCTTCATTTTCGGATTAGATTTGGAAGAAAAGCTAAAATCAGAAATAACATTGATAGTACTTTCAATCCAAGAGCCGATGTCATTTCCTTTTTCAAGCTGTTTTGTATAAAGATAGCCAATGGCTGCGCCTCCTAAATGTGCAAGATGTCCGCCTGGATTTCCAAAAGGGATTTGAATAAAATCCAAAGCAACAAGACCAGCTGCAATCCACCACAATTTAAGATTTCCTAAAAACATCAAGCGAACCTGAAAATCAGGAATTTTTGTAGCGATACCAACCAAAATAGCCATGACAGAAGCTGATGCACCAATGAGATATGATTTTCCTGTGCCTTGAAAAGCTGGAAACAAATTATAGCTCAGGGCAAAAATAAGCGCTCCAAAAATAGCACCTAAAATGTAGAAATTCACAAATTTTTTACGGCTGTAAAAATTGAGAAAAATTTGGCCAGAAAAGTAAAGAACAATCATATTTGATAAAATATGAAATATGCCAGCATGTAAAAATGCATAGGTAAGAATGGACCATGGTTTGAACAATAAATCCGATAAATCTTTTGGAAAAACAAGCCATTCTATCAGGAAGTTATTTCCGCTAGATCCAAAAAGAAAACCAATTGTGTTAAAAGCAAAGGTGAGCACAAACATCACAATATTAATTGCAATGAATTTTTCTAAAATACTTGCAGTGTTGTATTTGTAACGTAAATTATCTTTCCAATTCATTTTAGTTCCACCTATTCGCGTTAAACTCATTTTTCTTCCAATACCACATCACAATAAAGCCGATAATTGCACCACCTATATGCGCCCAATAAGCTGTATTTGATGGCCCAAATAAAGACAAACCAGTTAAAGCTGAAAATACATTAATGGCAAAATAACCACCAATGAGGTATTTGGCTTTAATCGGAATTGGAACAAATATAATGTATAATGGCATATTTGGATACACAATTGCAAAGGCAGCCAAAATACCAAAAATAGCTCCTGAAGCGCCAACCATAGGAACGATATAAGTTCTTAATAAATCTGTTGTGACGTCTTGAGGGATTTTATCATAAACCTGATATTGGCCGGTTTCATAGACAGTTTGCAGCATATTTTGTATTTGATCAGGAGAAACACCAGCATTGACATAATATTCATAAGCTGAGTTAAAATTGAAATAGCTAAATAAAATTTGTAAACCTGCTGCACCAAGTCCTGCTGAAAAGTAGATAAACAAGAATTTTTGTTGTCCTAAATAGTTCTCCAAAGCACTCCCGAAAATGTAAAGTGCAAACATATTAAACAAAATATGTGAGATGCCTTCTTGCGCATGCATGAACATGTGTGTGACAACCTGCCAAATCTGAAAATTTGGATTCTCAGGAAACCATAAAGCAAAAAGCTTATAAGCAAAATCACCTATAAATTGAGAACCTATAAAAAAAAGGACATTCGCTATTAAAAGCGTTTTAACAGTGGTTGTTATTCTTCCCATTTAAGCAAATTTTTTATCGATATCATCGACGGATAAATTAATGAAAATCTGTTTATCATCAGGTGTTTGTAAATAATCTTTACAATAAAAAAGAGAGTTGATCAACTGCTGTTGTTCATCTTCTTTTAAAGAAATACCATTTTTGATCGCCATATTTTTTGCAAGAGATTTGGCGAGAATCGTATTGCTTTCAAAACCAGTTTCTGGAATCTCATTTTCAAATTCAGAAAATAATTCGTCTATGATTTGATCTACTTGACTCTCCTGAATCATATCAGGTATGCCATTAATCACAACGCTTTGATTTGTCATTTTAGTAAAAGAAAATCCTGTGTTTTCTAAAGATTCTTTTAATTCTTTAAAAATTTCAATTGAATGCACATTTAAACTCAACTCTAGCGGAAACAATAATTGCTGACTCGCAGCAGGTTGTTCAGTGATATTTTTGAGTAATTCTTCATACAAAATTCTGAAATGAGCACGATGTTGATTCATCATCAAAACGCCAGATTTAAACGGCGTGACAATATATTTGTTGTTGAGTTGAAAAGATTTTGAGGATTGTTCAACCTGTTTATCTTCAAATAAATTTGTTTGTTGCTGGTCATCTGCAATTGCTGACTCAACGTTATATAAATCTTCCCAATTGCTCGGAACTGCTTTTTTCTCATGCTGAAAAGAGCTTTGTTGAAATGAAGCTTGAGGTCTTGGGTTTTGCTTTTCTTCTTTAAAAGGATTAAAATCCCTGTCAACTTCTATTTCTGGAAGTTTTGCAGGATTTTTATGTTGACGATATGAGGTTTCAAAACTTGAATCTTTTTCAAAATCAAGACTTGGCGCAATATTGAATTGACCTAAACTGTGTTTGATAGCACTTTGCAAAATCGAATAAATCGCATGCTGGTCATCAAATTTTATTTCAGTTTTAGTTGGATGAATATTGATGTCAATACGTTCTGAATCAATTTCTAAATAGAGAAAATAGGAGGGATGTGTTTTGTCTTTCAACAAACCTTCATAAGCCATTGTAATAGCATGATTCAAATAATTATTTTTGATAAATCGATTGTTCACAAAGAAGAATTGTTCGCCGCGAGAGCGCTTTGCAAATTCAGGTTTACCAATAAAGCCTCTAATTTTTATGAGATCAGTATCTTCACTAACAGGAACAAGCTTTTCGTTGCTTTTGCTTCCCATAATTCCGACGATACGCTGTCTTAAATTTGATTGTGGCAAGTTGAAAAGTTCATTGCCGTTATGAATCATTTTAAAACTAATATCTGGATGCGCTAATGCAACTCTCTGAAATTCATCAATAATATGTTTGAGTTCAACACTATCAGATTTCAGGAAATTACGGCGAGCAGGAATATTAAAGAATAAATTTTTAACAGCAATTGAGGTTCCTGTTGGCGTCACCGTTGGAATTTGCTGACTTACTTCACTGCCTTCAACATTGATTTGAACACCGATGTCACTATCATCAGTTTTTGATTTCATCTCCAAATGCGCAATCGCTGCGATAGATGCAAGCGCTTCGCCACGGAAACCTTTGGTATGAATTTTAAATAAATCTTCGGCTTTTGAAATTTTTGAAGTCGCATGTCTTTCAAGTGATAGTCGGGCATCAGTATCTGTCATGCCATCGCCATCATCAATCACTTGCACAAGAGTTTTACCTGCATCTTTTACCAACAAATTGATGTGTTGTGCATTGGCATCAACAGCATTTTCTATGAGTTCCTTAACAACAGAAGCAGGACGCTGGACGACTTCACCAGCAGCGATTTGGTTCGCGACATGATCTGGCAGTAACTGAATTCTCCTTTTCATAAACTATTGACTGAATATTGACAAATCAAAATCAATGATCCATAAGAAAATAAAAACTAAAACAAGAGCGATAAGAATCACTCTTTTATTGATGGAACGATTACCTCTTGTTCTGCTATTTTTTCGTACATCAGACCAGTGAGAGCCAAAGTCGATTGAGTTGTGTGTTGATTTGAATTTGTTAAAAGTCGAATCAATTTCGTAAACGTTATCTACTTTTTTGCCATCATAATAGCGAGGCGTATAGTTGTATCGCGTATTTTTTCTTAATTTGAATGATTTTACTTTAAACATAGTTCAGTTTAGAAAAATCAAATTTAATGAAATATTAGCGATCTATATAAGCAAAGCCTATAATTTAAGAAAAGTAAAAGATTTGATTTTGATTAAAACTTAGCCTCTTTTCTTAATTGTGCCATTTTGATTGCTGCAATTGCAGCTTCAGCACCTTTATTACCATGTTTTCCTCCAGATCTATCGATAGATTGTTGTTTTGTGTTATCTGTTAAAACACAAAAAATGGTTGGAATATCACTTTTGACATTGAGGTCTGTGATGCCTTGCGTAACGCCATGACAAACAAAATCGAAGTGCTTTGTTTCTCCTTGAATCACGTTTCCAATAGCGATAACAGCGTCAAGCATGTCGTAACTTTCTTGTATTTTTTTGCAGCCGTAAATCAATTCAAAACTGCCAGGGACGTCCCATTTGACGATGTTTTCTTTGAGAACACCGCAATCTGTCAAGGCGTCAAATGCGCCTTGAAATAGATTGCCTGTAATGTCATTATTCCATTCTGAAACAACAATTCCTATTCTGAAATCCTTTGCTTCAGGTAATACTGATTTGTCGTAAAACGAAAGGTCTGTTCCTGCGGTTGCCATGATTACATTGCGTTAGCTTGTCCTATATAAACTTCTGCATCTTTAGCTTCTTGGCTATCTGCGTATTTTTCTTTTAGGTTGTTCAAATGCTTCACTGCAACATCTGCTTTCCCTAATTCAATAGCTGTAATGCCTGCTTTTAATAAATATTTAGGCGTTGTAAATGAATTTGATTTCATTTTTGCAGCTTTTTCATAATATGAAAGTGCTTTATCTGGCTGTCCAATTTGTTGGAATGCATCAGCAATTGTTCCTTGTGCAATAGGCATTAAAATTTGATCGTCTGCTTTGAAATTATCTAAATATTCAATCGCTTTTTTGTATTCAGCTAATTTGAAGTATGACATTCCTGCGTAGTAATTTGCAAGATTAGCAGATTTTGTTCCGCTGTATTGATCAGAAATATCTGCAAAACCAAATTTTCCATTTCCACCGTTGATCGCAAGCTTGTAAAGCGAGTCTTTCATTGGTTTATTTTGTGCTTCAATAGCGTCTTTGAAGTAAACTTGCGCTTGGTTGAGTTCGTTTGCAGCTTCATTTTCATTAGGCTCAACGATTAATTTTTGGTAGCCTAAGAAGCCGATAACACCAACGATAATGACGATAATGACACCGAAGATTTGCTTTTGGTATTGACTGACGAAACGCTCAGTTTTATTCGCTTTTTCATCTAAAGTTTCAAAAACTTCAGCTGTTGTTGAGTCGTGATCTTCAACTTGGTTTTGATCTTTGTCTGAAGCTTTCTTTGAAGATTTATATCCTCTTTTCTTGTATGATGCCATAATATCGTTATATCAGTTTATATAGACGCGCAAAAATATAATTTTTATCACGATATAAAAATACATTTTATTTGATATTTTCGCTTCTCTTAATAATATTTGATTTCCAGAGAATTTTTCACCTATGCAAATTAACAAATTATCCTTGCTAAACTATAAGAACTTCAGTCAGTTAGATCTTAATTTTAATGCGCATATTAATTGTTTGGTGGGTCAAAATGGAATAGGAAAAACAAATATTTTAGACGCAATTTATCATTTAGCTTTCGGTAAAAGTTACTATAATCCCATTAGTAGTCAAAATATTCATCACGGAGACGACTTTTTTGTTGTTGATGGTGCGTTAGAAATTTCTGATAAAAACGAGCGTATTGTTGTGAGTTTTAAAAAAGGACAGAAAAAAGTTCTGAAAAGAAACGCTAAAATTTATGACAAAATAAGTGATCATATCGGCTTGATTCCTCTTGTTATTATCACGCCAACAGACAGAGATTTGATTTTAGAAGGGAGTGAAACAAGAAGAAAATTTATGGATGGCGTTATTGCACAAGGAGATATACAATATCTTGAAACCATTCTGAAATATTCAAAGCTTTTATCACAACGCAATGCGCTTCTGAAGTATTTCGCTGTCAATCGGACATTTAACAGTGATTCTTTAGCGGTTTACAACGATCAAATGAATGACTTAGCTGAAGTGATTTATGAAAAAAGACAAGCTTTTGTCAAAATATTTGAACCTATTTTACAAAAGAGATACAAAGACATTAGTGGTGGTCGTGAGCAAATAAGTTTGCATTATAAAAGCCAACTGAACGATTCTGAAAATCTCAATGCTTTATTTGTCGAGGCGCAACAAAAAGACTTGCAAAGACAATATTCAACAGTTGGAACGCATAAAGATGATTTAAAATTTAAGATTAATGGTCATTCGGTAAAGAAGTTTGGCTCACAAGGTCAACAGAAATCATATTTGATTGCTTTAAAATTTGCACAATATGATTTTTTAAAAAACATTAAAGGCTTTAAACCCATTGTGCTTCTTGATGATATTTTCGATAAGTTAGATGAAAATCGCGTGGCGCAAATTATTCAAATGGTGACACATGAAGATATGGGACAACTTTTTATCAGTGACACACACGCAGAACGTACTGAAGATGTTGTGAAATCGAGTACGGAAAATTATAAAATGATTAATTTAAGCAATTAAGAATAATGAAGAATATATTTTACCTTTTATCAATCGCAGTTTTATTGACAGCTTGCGAAAAATCACCTAAAGATTTTGATTTGAAAAATCTTGAAGGTTATTGGGAAATCGATAAAGCAGAAACACCTTTTGGTGATAAACAATATAAAGTTAGCACAACTGTGGATTATTTTTACGTAGAAGATTCCTCTGGCTTTCGTAAAAAAGTTCAGCCGCAACTCATCGGTAAAGACAAAGCTAGTAAAGATCAAGAGGAATTTAGCTTAAAATATGAAAATGACAGTTTGAGAATTATTTATGATAATCAATTTGATCAATGGCGAGAGACTATTATTGAGTTGACTGAAGAGAAGCTCGTTGTTAAAAACGATTCATCTTTTTATTACATTTATAAACGTTTTAAACCTATTGAAATTGAAGAATAAAAGGAATAGAGAAGAATTGAGTATGAAAGATGCTCTTGATCTATTTAAAGATAAAATGCATCTGAATAAAGGTCTTGACAAAGTTGAAATTGAAGAACTTTGGTACAGTGAACTCGGCAATGGAATTAAAAATTATACCGAAAAAGTTGATTTCAATAATGGGACTTTAAGAGTCAGCCTAAAATCTTCTGCTTTGCGAGAAGAGTTAAGCTATGGAAAGGAAAAAATAATTGCCCGGCTTAACGAGCAATTACCAAATCCTTTAATTACGAAATTAGTTTTAAACTAGCTTGTTAAGCCAGGAATATCTGGCATGCCATCTTTGGCAACAGCCGAAATTTCAGCTTCATTCACTTCTGTTGCTTTCTGAATCGCTTTGTTAAGTGTCAAGATCAAGTAATCTTCGAGTTGTTCCTTATCTTCAAACAATTCATCATCAATATCTAAAGACTTTATCTCGCGATTTGCCGTGATTGTCACTTTTAAAAGACCATCATTGCTTTGCTCTGAAAGTGTGACAGTGTCTAATCTTTTCTTAGTTTCTTCAACCTTTTGTTGGGCTTCTTTGAGTTTACTCATCATCCCCATCATATCTCCAAACATAATTTTTTTCTACAAATTTATAAAAATGAATTAAAGAGAATTGATTTTAAAGTTTTTTAAAATGAGTGAGGTATTACAAAAAGTTATCTTTGCAAAAAAATAAATAACTATGAGTATTCCAAAAGCTAAGCAGGAATCTAAAATTTTAGAAGCACATGGTGATCAACGTCATGATGAATTTTATTGGTTAAATCAGCGTGAGAATCCAGAAGTTCGCAAATATTTAGAAGAAGAGAATGCTTACTATAAAAAGGAAACACAACACTTAGAAGATTTCACTCAAGATTTATTTCAGGAAATGAAATCTCGAATTAAAGAAGATGATTCTTCAGTTCCATATTTCTTAGATGGCTATTGGTATCAAGCTAAATTTGAGAAAGGAAAAGATTACCCGATTTATACAAGACGAAAAGATCACATTGATGCGGAGGAGAAGATCTTATTTGATGTCAACCAAATGGCAGAAGGTTTCGATTATTATAAGTTATCAGGTATTTCAATTAGTCCAGATAATAAATTAGCAGCTTTTGGAGTGGACAATGTCAGCCGCCGTGAATATACAATTCATATCAAAGACATTGAAACAGGTGAGATTTTAGATCAAAAAATTGAAAAAACAACTGGAAGTTCATGTTGGGCAAGTGATAATAAAACGCTTTTTTATACTAGAAAAGATCCACAAACTCTAAGATCTCATCAAATTTACAAGCATCACCTTGATCAAAACAATACCGAAGATGAACTTGTTTATCAAGAAGATGATGCTACATTTAATACTTATGTTTTTAAGTCAAAATCGCGTGATTTTATCATCATAGGTTCGTCTAGTACTTTACAAGATGAATATAGATTCATTTCAGCAAATAAGCCAAATGCTGATTTTAAAATCATTCAGAAAAGAACTCCAAACTTAGAGTACAGCGTTGCACATTATGAGGATTACTTTTATATTTTGACAAATAAAGGTGGAGCATCTAACTTCAGACTCATGCGTACACCAATCGACAAAACTGAAGTTGAGCATTGGGAAGATGTGATTTCGCATCGTGATGATGTTCTACTTGAAGACGCTGATATTTTTAAAAATTATCTTGTTTTGACAGAGCGTTTTAATGGTTTGACACGACTAAGAGTTTTGTCATGGGATTTGTCAGAAGACTATTTTGTGCCGATTTCAAGTGAAACATACACATTAGGGACGTCTTCAAATCCTGATTTCGAAACTGATACATTGCGTTATGTTTATAGTTCATTAACTACACCAACATCTGTCATTGATTTTAATATGAAAGATCAGACGGAAGTCGTGATGAAGCAATCAGAAGTTTTGGATCCAAATTTTAAAGCTTCAAATTATATTGCAGAGCGCGCATGGGCAACATCTGCTGATGGTGTAAAAATACCAATGTCTATTGTTTATAAAAAAGGCATTCAACGTGATGGTAAAAATCCCTTGTTGCAGTATGGTTACGGAAGTTACGGACACACAGTTGATCCGCACTTTTCATCAACACGATTGTCGCTTTTAGATCGCGGTTTTGTTTTTGTTATCGCTCATATTCGAGGAAGTGAGTATTTAGGGCGACAATGGTATGAAGATGGAAAATTATTAAAAAAGAAAAATACTTTTTCAGATTTTATCGCTGTTTCAGAATATTTGATTGAGCATTTATATACAAGTCCTGAGCATTTATACGCAATGGGTGGCTCAGCAGGAGGCTTGCTTGTTGGCGCAGTTATGAATATGCGACCAGATTTATACCATGGCATGATTGCGGCAGTTCCTTTTGTTGATGTTGTCACGACGATGCTAGATGATAGCATTCCATTAACGACTGGTGAATATGATGAATGGGGAAATCCTAATGATGCCCAATATTATCATTACATTAAATCTTACTCGCCTTACGATAATATTAAAGATTGTCAATATCCACATTTACTTGTCACAACTGGGTTTTATGATTCCCAAGTTCAATATTGGGAGCCTGCGAAATGGGTGGCGCGCTTAAGGTTACAAAAAAACAATACGAATAAAGTTTATTTAGAGACCAACATGAAGACTGGTCATGGTGGTGCATCTGGAAGATTTGAGGCACTGAAAGAATTAGCAAAAGAGTATGCTTTTATCTTTGAATTAGCTGGAATCTTAAAATAATTAAAAAAAAAGTGTAATTTTGCGGACTGTAATAAAACCTGTGAACGAATATATGCGTGGTAAAGAAAAGTGTTTTATGCATGGTGACTTGAGTGTTCATGATAATGTATTAGAAATGATAGGTTGTACGCCTCTTGTACGCCTTAATAACATTACAAAAAATCTTAAAGGCGATTTTTTCGTTAAGTACGAAGCTCACAATCCAGGCCATTCTGCTAAGGATAGAATAGCTCTATACATCATTGATAAAGCTGAAAAAGAAGGAAAGATTAAACCTGGAGATACAATAATTGAAACCACTTCAGGAAATACAGGTTTCAGCATTGCTATGGCAAGTGCTGTTAAAGGTTACAAATGCATCTTGGCAGTGAGTGATAAATCTTCTGAAGATAAAATTTCATTACTAAAAACAATGGGAGCTGAAGTTCATGTTTGTCCTGCAAATGTGCCTGCTGATGATCCGCGTTCTTATTATGAAGTTGCAAAGAGAATTCATGAGGAAACACCAGGATCAATTTATGTGAATCAGTATTTTAATGAATTAAATATCGATGCACATTATTTGACAACAGGTCCAGAAATCTGGGAACAAACCAAAGGTGAAATCACACACTTAGTTGCTTGTAGTGGAACTGGCGGAACTATTTCGGGAACAGCAAGATTCTTGAAAGAGAAAAATCCTGAAGTTAAAGTTTTAGGAATTGATGCTTTTGGCTCAATTCTAAAGAAATATCATGAAACTGGTGAAGTTGATAAGGATGAGATTTATCCTTACAAAATAGAAGGTTTAGGTAAAAATCTTGTTCCAGGAGCGACAGATTTCTCAATTATTGATAAATTTACAAAAGTAGCTGATGCAGAAAGTGCATTTATGGCTAGAGATATTGCAAAAACTGAAGGTCTTTTCGTAGGCTACACAAGTGGTGCGGCTCTTCAAGGTGTTATGCAATTAGCAGAACAAGGCGAGTTTAATGAAAACAGTCATGTTGTTATTATTTTCCCTGATCATGGCTCGCGTTATATGAGCAAAATCTACAGCGACGCTTGGATGAAAGAGCAAGGTTTTACGAGACCTGAAACTAAGAAAAATCAAAAAGAAGATGTTAGCACAACGCGCTAATATCATTTGTCAAAAAATTTGAATCAAAATTAAATTATGAAAGATCTATTTTCAAAAATTTATAGAGATAAAGGACCTCTTGGTAAATGGGCGGATCAAGCTGAAGGCTATTTCGTTTTTCCTAAACTTGAAGGTCAAATTAGTAATCGAATGAAGTTTCAAGGACGCGATGTCATTACTTGGAGTATCAATGATTATCTTGGACTTGCAAATCATCCTGAAGTTAGAAAAGTGGATGCAGAAGCAGCTGAGAAATATGGTAGTGCATACCCAATGGGCGCTCGTATGATGAGTGGTCACACAGATTTGCACGAAAGATTACAAAATGAACTTGCTGATTTTGTTCAAAAGGAATCAGCCTATGTTCTAAACTTTGGTTACCAAGGAATCCTTTCAACAATAGACGCTTTAGTAGGCAAAGATGATGTTATCGTTTATGATGTTGATGCGCATGCATGTATCATTGATGGTGTCAGATTACATTTAGGAAAGCGTTTTACTTATAAACACAACGACATGGACAGCATCGAGTTAAACTTAGCTCGTGCTGAAAAAATTGCTGAACAAACAGGAGGCGGTGTTCTCTTGATTTCTGAAGGTGTCTTCGGAATGCGTGGTGAGCAAGGTAAGCTTAAAGAAATTGTAGAACTTAAGAAGAAATACAACTTCAGATTATTAGTTGATGATGCTCATGGCTTTGGAACGCTAGGTAAAACTGGTGCTGGAGCAGGAGAGGAGCAAGGTGTGCAAAACGATATTGATGTTTACTTTGCAACTTTTGCAAAATCAATGGCGAGTACTGGCGCATTTATCGCTGGTGATCAAGAAGTTATTGACTATTTAAAATATAACCTCAGATCTCAAATGTTTGCTAAATCATTGCAAATGACACTTGTTGAAGGTGCTTTAAAACGTCTTGAGATGTTAAAAACGATGCCTGAGCTTAAGAACAAACTTTGGGAAAACGTTCGTGCTTTACAAGGTGGCTTAAAAGAAAGAGGTTTCGATATTGGAACAACAACAAGTTGTGTTACGCCGGTTTATTTAAAAGGAAGTATTCCTGAAGCGATGGCTCTTGTTAAAGATTTACGTGAAAATCATGGTATTTTCTGTTCAATTGTTGTTTATCCTGTTATTCCTAAAGGTTTAATTCTGTTGAGAATGATTCCTACTGCAACACATACAATGCAAGATATTGAAGATACTTTAGTCGCTTTCTCAGCTATCAGAGAACGTTTAGAAAACGGAACTTATAAAAAGTTATCAGCTGCAATTGCTAAACAACAAGAGCAGTCTTAATAAACTCTTTCATTAGGTTTGATGCAAAACAAAAGCCGTCTCATTTTGAGATGGCTTTTGTTATAATTAAAGTTTGTAAATAATAGAGATGAAACCTAACTAAAGTTCTTCATTTGCTTCTAAAAATTGATTAATCATTTTTTTATTGAGCTGAGAAGGTGTTCCGTACCAAATAATTTCATTCTTTTTATTGATTAAAACAGTTCTTGGCAAAATCATGATGCCATTATGTTCAATCTTTAGACCCTTATGAATTTTTTTGTTTTGATCTGATACGACACTTGTTTCAAATTTGATTTTGTTTAAAGTTGTCTTTATTTCCTCAGGATTTTCATGTGTTATTGAAAATGATTCAACTTAAATTTTCTCAAAAAACGAGAAGTTAGACAAACCATAACGTCTTGATTGTATAAATTGAGGATGATCTTCAAGGCTTAGAAACTTACTATGCTCAATGATAATTTGTGAATCTTCATCTTTAAGCATTTCGTTTTGATTGATAATTTCTATCAAATCATTGAGCTTTTCTTTCTCTATTTCATAAGGCGGATCAGCAAAAATGACATCGTAACTTTTTTTGTTTTGTTCTATGTATAGAAAAACATCACGTTTATCAATACTAACATTTAAGTTTAAATCTTCAAAGGTTTTGTTGAGGTGCTTAATGCAATTTGAATTTTTCTCAACCAAATCGATATCTCTGACACCTCGCGAACCGAACTCAAGAGAAATAGAGCCAATGCCTGAAAATAAATCTAAAACACTGATTTCAGAAAAACTGTATTGATTTTCAAGAATATTGAATAAAGCTTCTTTTGCTCTGTCGGTTGTTGGTCGAGTTGGAAGATTTTTAGGCGCTTGAATGCGTCTGCCTTTATGTATGCCAGAAATAATTCTCATAAACTGTTGAGGAATAAATGATTGTGAAGATGCGGATTGTTTGTGTGATCAACATATTTAGAGGTGATCATGTTTTTAAACTCGAATGTTTTGATGTAATGCTTAAAATAATTTGCAAAATCTTTTTCAGGATATGAAATTTCAAAATTGATCAACTTCAAAATAATTTCAGATCTATCAAACGCGTTCACTTCTAGACAATAGAGAATCGCATACACTACATCTTCAATATTTTCAGCAGTAAATGTATTGAAAAGCTCTAATTTTTTTGTTGAAAGGATGGCAATGTCAACTTGATCATGATTGATAAAACAATAACAATGTGGCTGATCATAATCTGAGGTTCCTAGAATTTTGAGATATCGAGAAGTTTGATGCTCATGTTTGAATTCTCCAAAAGCTTCGACTAACTGATTATTAACATTCGCATACGGGATAAATAAAGTCGAAATATTATTAAAACCTGTTTGATCCTTGCTGTAATTGTCTCCCTCATAGAGTTGCACATTATATTTAATGTAATCACTCATGTTGTGATTTTCAATTAAGTTCCAAGGTGCTAATGTATAATCTATATTTTGATAGATGAGGTTGATCTCAAAATCGAAATTCTCAAGCTTTTTAAATTCTTCATCAATTAATTTTTCAGCTTCTATAGGTGAAGAATCTTCTGTTCTGTAGCTTTCATAAACTTCATTGACCAAGTCGTTATCTACGTCTAAGTACAAAAAAGAAAGTCCATCCTGAGATAACAGAATGGACAGTTTCTTAAAGTTTTTCGAACTATATATGTTACTCGTTATCGCCATAGTTTTTAGGCCAGTTACCACTTGTATTAACTTCTGACATTGAGCCTACTTTAATGTATTCTCCATTAACACCATCAACGGCAATCGTTTGTTTTTCTTGAACAACTAAATCTTGATCTAAATCACTTAAGATGTCAGATTTATTAACTTTAGCTTCAAAAACAGCAATTTTGTTGTTGTCTTTTTGCAAGTAGCCAGCTTTCAATTCAAATTTCTTGTTATCGGTATAAGGGACATTCATCATGTCTTTATAACGATTAGTTTTCTTGAATAAAGAATCTTTAACAGAGGTATATCCCAATGTGTCAATAACAACGTCTTCAACGTATTTATCAACGCCGTAAGTCTTTTTGTATTCTTCATCTAGGAAAGTTGTATCTCTTCTTTGTGTGACAACATATTGTGCTGTATCAAGAAACTTAACTAGGCTATCAAAAGATCCTGTAAATGTACCATTGATTTCTTTGTGAGCCATTTCAGCATCACGAATATCTTTAAGTTTTAAAATAACTTTTTGGTAACGCTTTTCTTTAACTTTGTTAAACTCTACAGGCCCGTAAACAGATTTGTAAGTATAATATCCTAAAACCCCTATAACGACAGTGAGTACGATTTGAATTACAATTTTCATGCTTGAGTTTGTTATTTATTGCTTAAGCACAAATCTACAATTTTTTTTTTATCAGAAAAGTTTTGCATCTAAAAAAGCTTGTTATATTTGATATCTTGATGAAATCGATCGTATTCATGGACAAGTCTAAGTTTTATAAACATTTAGTCAGCGAGTTTGGACACCAGCCGACAATTAAACAAAATCTGGCACTCAATTTATTAGCTGATTTTATTATTGACTCTTCCAAGGAAAGTATTTTTGTTTTAAAAGGTTACGCAGGAACTGGTAAAACAACAATTATCAGTACGCTAGTTAAGAATATTTCAAAATCTCGTCAACGCATTGCATTATGCGCACCAACAGGTCGTGCAGCAAAAGTGATTTCGAGTTACAGTAAACGCACCGCACATACCGTCCACAGAAAAATTTATTTCCCTAAGAAAAAATCTGGAGGTGGAATCGAATTTGTTCCTCAGGAGAATAAACACAAAAACACTATTTTCATTGTTGATGAGGCTTCCATGATTCCTGATTTTCCTCAAGGAGCCGACTTGCTAAATAGTAGTTCTGTGTTAGATGATTTAATTGAATATGTTTATTCTGGTGAAAATTGTAAACTCATTTTCATAGGAGATACAGCACAGTTGCCTCCTGTTAATGCGGAATTGAGTCCGGCATTGTCTGAGCACACTTTGTCATCACATTTTCAGATGGATGTCAAATCTATTGAGCTTGATGAAGTTTTACGTCAACAGCAAGAAAGTGAAATTTTATATAATGCGACCTATATTCGACAGCTATTAAGCGATGGTGAGTATGATCATTTTAAATTAAAAATCACTAATAAAGATGATGTGGTTCGTTTAGTTGATGGTTATGATATAATGAACGCGATCAATGATTCATTTGATAATCTAGGTCATGAAGAAACGGCAATCATTGTCAGGTCAAATAAACGTGCCAATATTTATAATCAACAAATACGATCTCGAATTCTTTTTAGAGAAGACGAAATTGCAGCTGGTGATTATTTGATGGTGGTTAAAAACAATTATTTTTGGCTAAAGTCTTCATCAGAAGCGAGTTTTATTGCCAATGGAGATATTATTGAAATCCTTGAAATATATGCAATCAAAGAACTTTACGGATTTAGATTTGCAGAAGTTCGCGTTCAAATGGTTGATTATCCTGACATGAATCCTTTTGAAACTGTCATTGTTTTAGACACTTTAGATACAAATGGTCCTGCTTTGAGTTATGAGCAGTCTAACGCTTTATATGAAGCTGTTTTAGAAGATTATGCTGATGAGAAATCAAAATATAAAAAGTATTTAAAACTTAAGAAGAATAAATATTTTAATGCACTTCAAGTCAAGTTTAGTTACGCCATGACCTGTCACAAATCCCAAGGTGGGCAGTGGCATACTGTTTTTGTAGAGCAACCTTATTTAAAGGAAGGCGTGAATGAAGATTACTTGCGTTGGCTTTATACTGCTTTTACCAGAGCTAAAGAACGCTTATATTTGATTGGTTTTAAAGATGAGTTTTTTGATGAAAATATTGATAATATTATAGAATGAAAACAAATTTGAAAGTTGTTGCAATGATTCCGGCACGTTTTGAAGCGAGTCGTTTCCCAGGTAAATTAATGCAAGATTTAGCTGGTAAAACTGTTATATTAAGAACTTATGAAGCTGCTTTAAATTCTCAACTTTTTGACGCTGTTTATGTAGTGACGGATAGTCAGCAAATTTTTGATGAAATCAAAGATAATGGAGGTCAAGTCATCATGAGTGAAAAGGAGCACGAATGTGGAAGTGATAGAATCGCTGAAGCTGCTGAACAAATTAAGGCTGATATTATTCTTAATGTTCAAGGTGATGAGCCTTTTATCAATGAAAAGGCTTTGTCAAAACTTTTGAAAGTTTTTGAAACTGATACTGAGCATAAGATTGATTTAGCTTCTCTGAAAACTAAATTAGTTGAATATGAAGCGATTGAAAATCCGAATAACGTTAAAGTGATTACTAACCTTGAAGGTTTGGCATTATATTTTTCACGCTCACCGATTCCTTTTCATAGAGATAAAGAGGTGAAAGTGGCTTATTATAAACATGTTGGTATTTATGCTTTTAGAAAACAAGCCTTACTCGATTTTTACAAAATGCCGATGAGTCCTCTTGAAGCTGCTGAAAAAATAGAATGTTTGCGCCACCTTGAAAACGGTAAAACAATTAAGATGATTGAAACAGACGAAATTAGCATTGGTATTGATACGCCTGAAGATTTGATTCAAGCAAGGCGACATTTCCAATAATTAGCTAGCTTTCACAGCCGATTTATAGGTTTCTAAACATCGCTCACGCGCTTCTTTGTGGTTAACAATAGGTTCTACATATTTATTTGTGTCAAATTCTAGTACCCATTTTTTGATGTATTTTTTGTCTTTATCGAACTTACTAGTTTGCGATTCAGGATTAAAAATTCTGAAGTAAGGCGCTGCATCAACACCGCAGCCGGCAACCCATTGCCAACCGCCCAAGTTGGATGACATTTCGTAATCCAAAAGTTTTTCTGCAAAATAAGCCTCGCCCCAACGCCAATCAATTAAAAGATGTTTACATAAAAAACTTCCCACAATCATTCTCACACGGTTATGCATCCAACCCGTTTCATTAAGTTGTCGCATGCCGGCATCAACAATTGGATAACCAGTTTCACCTTTTTTCCATTTTTCAAATTCTGATTTATCGTTGCGCCATTTGATGCCATCGTATTTAGGTTTAAAAGCGCGAGTTTCAGTTTCAGGGAAATGATGTAAAATGGCTTTATAAAATTCACGCCAAATCAATTCATTTAGAAAAGTTTCTTCAGAAGATTCTAAGGCTTTCTTTATAATATTTCTGCAGCCAACAGTGCCAAATCTGAGATGCGGACTCAAGCGAGACGTTCCTTCAATGGCGGGAAGATCTCTGGTGTCGTTGTAATTTTTAATAAAATCTTGATCAAGTTGATAGTCTTTAACTTCAATTGTTGATTTCTCAAAGTTAATATCCGATAAACTTAAATTTGGGAGGCGTTGATTTTTGTAGCAATTATCAAGATAGTTTTCTGAGTTATAATCTTGAATGGAATAATCTTCAAAAACTTTTTTCCATTTTTTCATGTAAGGTGTAAATACCAAATACATGCTATCGTCATTTTTGACGACATCATCTTTTTCGAAAATCACTTGATCTTTAAAGTCATGAAATTCGATGCCTAAATTAGCTAAATTGGCTTTTATTTTGGCATCTCTTTTTAATGCATAGCTTTCATAATCACGATTTGTAAAAACTTTTTTGATGTTATATTGACCACATAATTCATCAAAAACCTTTTCAGGTGTTCCGTGAAACATCGCTAAAGAGGAGTCGTGTTTTTCTTGAAGTTGACTTCTTAATTTTTGAGCTGTCTCATGAATAAAAGTAACGCGAGCATCATCTTTTGGTAATTCATCAAGAATATTTTTATCAAAAATAAAAATGGGTAATACAGGATATTCATCATTAAGTGCGTGATACAATCCTACATTATCTTGAAAACGCAAATCGCGTCTAAACCAAAAAATCGAAAGCTCTTTTTTACTCATGTTATTTTAATTAATTTTTAAACTCGACATTCCGCCATCAACACCAATCACTTGTCCTGTCATCCAAGATGATTTTTCTTCAAGAAGAAAGCTCGCCATTTGAGCAATATCTTCAGGTTCACCAACACGTTGTAATGGATGACGCTGATCCATCTTTTCTTTTTGCTTTTCACGAGACAATAATTTATCTGCTAAATCAGTATTGACCAATGATGGCGCAATCACATTGACACGAACAGTTGGCGCATATTCAGCAGCTAATGAACGCGCAAAACCTTCAATGGCGCCTTTTGCAGCAGCGACACTTGTGTGAAATGGCATCCCTGTTTGGACAGCAACTGTGCTAAAATAAACAATACTTCCGTGATTTGATTTTTTTATTTTAGGTAAAAGCGCTTGGGTTGTTTTGACCAAGCCCATAAAGTTAATCTGAAAATCTTCTTCAAAGATTTCATTTTTCATCATCTTGAAGGGTTTTAAATTGATTGAGCCTGGTAGATAAACCAATCCATCAATTGTGTCTGGTAAATCTAAATCATCAATATCATTCTCCATGACATCGAATTCTTGATAATTGACTTTTTCAGTGTCAAGTTCTCCTTTTGATCGTGCAGCGACATAAACGTCGTGATCACTTTGTAGAAGTTTTGTAATTTTGAGGCCAATACCTTTTGAGCCTCCGATCAATAATATTGTCTTTTTCATTTTTTTTATTTTAAGAGATCGTTCCAAATAGTTCGATCATTTTTTTTCTACGTGTTTCAAAAATTTCATCAATTCTCGGTTTTACTAAAAATGAATGTGCCATTCTACCCAAGAAACCTAGTGGTAATTTATAATGTACCAAATCTTCCATCATCACACCACCTTCAATTTCATGAATAAAATGCTCATGATGCCATAATTTATAAGGACCGAAAAGTTGAGAATCTATAAAAAAATTAAGATGATCAACTTGTTTGATTTCAGTCACCCAATTGGTTGTAAACCCTGGAAATGGATTCACTTTGTATTGAATGATTTGTCCTGGATACATGGCTTTATCTCCGCCTGATGTAATTTTAAAACCCATATCTTTGGGTGTGATTCTTTCTAAATTTCGAGGATCAGAAAGAAAATCCCAAGCCTCTTGGCGGCTGATAGGGAGTGCTTGTTTGGTGTGTACTTTATATAACATATTTCAAAAATAGATTTTATTTTGTTCAATTAAAATGTTTAAAAGTTAAACAAAACTTATATTTTAAAATTCTTGTACCTTCGCCATCAAAATAAAGAAAATGCGAATTTTATATCTATTGTTTGCTTTGGTGTTGATAAGCTGTCAAAGCACAAAAAATAAGCCGATGACAGAAACGATCTGTCAAGAAAAATTTCATTGTGAGGCAGAATTTGAAAAAGGGAAAAATTTAATCGAAGTTCAGGATGGCATCGGTGCGATGTATTTAAAGACAAGAGTTGATGAAAATTATGACATTATGTATATGAGTGTCAATTCTAACGATCCGAATTTAGCTTATGCAGCGGATTTAAAATCTTATAAAATCAGTTTTTCTTATCCAGCTCAATCTGAATTAACAAGAGATAAAATGTCTATTTACGTGCAAACCTTTTGTAAATGTGACGAAGCAGGCGTCAGGAAAATAGACAGTTTTGAAGTTTCTAGAAAAAAAATTAATTCTTCTGAAGTCACTTATATCAAATCTGAAGCTTTTTCGTTTTTAAAAGATCAAACTCTTGTTCTTAAGAATTAGTTGTCATTAACGTCACCTTTAAAAGTTGGTGTTGAAAGAAACATATTTTCTTTCTTTTTTGAAGTATCAGACTCGTTTTCTATTTTGTAAAGGTTGTAAGGGAAATATTTTTTTATGATTTTCTCTCTCTTCTTACAATTTAAATTTGGCCATTGTTTGTCATATTCTTGAACGGCTTTTTGATTCCAAAGATAGAGGTAAACTTCACGAACATAATTCTCAATCATCTGCATATTGTTTTTTTCACCAAAAGAAGAAATAGCGATGATTGCTGACTTAGGTGATTCAGCAGATGTTTTCTTGTTTTCAGGATTTGTGATAAAGTCTAAAATATATTCCTTAAACTTCACTTCAGACATCTGAGGGTAAGGTTTATCATTGAGGATCAAAGTGTTTTCTTGATCAATTATAATAGTCAAAATATTTCTGACATTCTCTTTTTTATAAGTTTTAAGATCAATTTTGGTTTCGATATCACATTGATCATCATACCATTCTTGCGCTTGATAAGTTTGATAGAAAAATGCAAATAGGAGGAGGATTACTGTTTTTTTCATGATTATGGTTTTGACAAATATAGGATTATTAAAAAAGATAGAATCATAGCTGATGATTATCATTTTATGTATCTTGTAAAACTTTTAATTTTGCTGCAAATTTTATTTAATGTCTAAAGTAGAATCTTGTTACCATTGTGGAGATGCTTGTTCACAATTCGATATTTTACACGATGAAAAACATTTCTGTTGTCAAGGTTGTAAAACAGTTTATGAGATTTTTTCAGAAAACGATCTCGATTGTTATTATGATTTAGCTTCTTCTCCAGGTGCAACACCAGAAGATATAAAAGGTAAATTTGATTTTATAGATCAAGAAGAAATTAAGGCTAAATTACTTGATTTTTCTGATGGCTCAACAGAGGTTATCAGTTTATACATTCCACATATTCATTGTAGTTCATGTATTTGGATTCTTGAAAATCTAAATAAATTGAATCCACATATTCGTCAATCTCAGGTCAACTTCCCTAAAAAGACGATTAATATTACTTACAAAAATGATGGCACAAGTCTAAAGGAAGTTGTTGAACTTTTGACTTCAATAGGTTACGAGCCCTATATTAGCTTAGATAATATCGATAAAAAAGAAACGGCAACTGATAATTCTTTAATCTATAAAATTGCCGTTGCAGGTTTTGCTTTTGGAAACGTGATGTTTCTTTCATTTCCTGAGTATTTTGAAGTCTCAGAATATTGGTTAGATCAATATAAATTTCTTTTTCGCTGGTTGATGTTCGCTTTTAGTTTGCCTGTTGTTTTTTATGCAGGACGCGATTATTACATTTCGGCTTATAAAGGATTGCGTTCCAAAATGCTGAATATCGACGTGCCAATTGCACTCGGAATCACAGTGCTTTTTTTAAGGAGTTTTGTAGACGTTGCTTTTAATTTTGGTTCTGGTTTTTTCGATAGCTTAACAGGTTTGGTTTTTTTCTTGTTATTAGGAAAATTTGTTCAGCAGAAAACATACAATTATTTGTCATTTGAACGCGACTATAAATCTTATTTCCCAATAGCAATTACAAAAATCAACACAGATAAAACTGAAGAGAATATTGAAGTTTATAAAATAAAAGAAGGCGATCGTTTATTGATTAGAAACGAAGAGCTAATCCCAGTTGATTCTATTTTGATGACAGAAACCTGTGAAGTCGATTATAGTTTTGTGACAGGTGAAGCTGATCCAATTGAAAAAAAATCTGGTGATAAATTATTTGCAGGCGGAAAACTTAAAGGACAAGCTATAGAGATTGTTGCAGAGAAATCAGTGGAACAAAGTTATTTGACTCAACTTTGGAGTAATGATGTTTTTCAAAAAGATTACAATCCGCGTTTTCAAACCTTAATCGATAAAATTAGTAAAAGGTTTACTATTACCGTCTTGAGTATCGCAACAACAGCTTTGATTTTTTGGTTGTTTTATCAGCCTAACATGGCGCTTAATGTATTTACAGCTGTCTTAATTATCGCTTGTCCTTGTGCGATTGCATTGGCGACTCCATTTACTTTAGGGAATTTACTGCGAATTTTTGGGCAGCATGGTTTTTATATGAAAAACATTATCAGTTTAGAGCAATTTGCTGCGATTGATACTTTTGTTTTTGATAAAACGGGAACGATCAGTTCGAGCCAAAAAAGTCATATTACTTATGAAGGCGAAGCTTTAACAGAAAAAGATTTAGGTGTTTTGAAGGATTCTTTTAGAAACTCAAATCATCCGTTGAGCCGTCAATTGTATTCATTTTTAAATTCTACACCCACTGAAGAAATCGATAATTTTGATGAACATTTAGGACAGGGTATTACCTCAAAATCACAGTCAAATGCATATAAATTAGGATCAGCAAGTTTTGTTGAAGCTGAAAAAGAAACCATTAATCCGACAGAAACTTCTGTTTTTGTTCAAAAGAATAATAAAGTTTTAGGAAAATTTATTTTTGATACCGTTTATAGAGAAGGTTTGGTAGAGTTGTTTGAAACCTTAGATCAAGAACACAAACTTGTGATTTTGTCAGGAGATAATTCTGGCGAAAAACAATACTTGTCAAAGTTGTTACCTAAAACGATACAGATGAAATTTAATCAAAAACCAGATTCAAAAATGCGTTTTGTTGAAAAGTTGCAAGATGAAGGAAAGCAGGTTTGTATGTTAGGAGACGGATTAAATGATGCTGGTGCTTTAAAGCAAGCAGATGTTGGAATTGCAATTTCCGAAAATGTAAATGTTTTTTCACCCGCTTGTGATGCGATTATGAGTGCGGATCAATTTAAGAATTTTAATAATTTTCTTAAAGTTTCCAAAAAAGGTATCTTTATCATCAAATTAAGTTTTGTGTTTTCATTTTTTTATAACGCAATTGGGATTTATTTTGCTGTTTCAGGATTATTGAGACCCGTCATCGCAGCAATTTTAATGCCTTTAAGTTCGATTAGTATCGTTGCTTTTACGACATTTGCAACTTCTTATGTGAGTCGCAAAACATTAAAATCTAAAGATTAAAAAATATGATGAAAATCATTTTATCATGTTTTTTATCATATTATTTTTGAAAAAATTATTTAAAAATGAGTGCCATTTACGGACTTCTTGCTATCAGTATCACTATCGCAATCGTATTTTTTGTGATTTTCGTGTTATCTGTAAAAAAAGGTCAATATGATGATGCTTACACGCCTTCAGTAAGAATGCTTTTTGACGACGAGCTCGTTGACGAGGAAAAGAAATCTGAAGAAAAAGTTGAAAAAAAACAAAAATCAAGTCAATCAAATCATAAACACAAACAAGTATAACTATGGAATTAGAACAGTTTCATTACGATAATAAAATCGTAAAAAATTTCCTTTATGCTACAATATTTTGGGGTGTTGTAGGTATGGCAGTCGGCTTATTATTAGCTCTCCTGTTTTTATTCCCAAACTTAACTGATGGTATTTCATGGTTGAGTTTTGGTCGTTTAAGACCGCTTCATACAAATGCAGTTATTTTTGCATTTGTAGGGAACGCAATTTTTGCAGGAGTTTATTACTCAACTCAACGTCTTCTTAAAGCTAGAATGTATAGTGATGCTTTGAGTAAGCTTAACTTCTGGGGGTGGCAGCTAATTATTGTTGCAGCGGCGATTACGCTTCCCATGGGTTTTACTTCAACAAAAGAATACGCTGAACTAGAATGGCCTATTGATATTGCAATTACTATTGTATGGGTTGCTTTTGGTTGGAACTTAATCGGTACAATGATTAAGCGTCGCCAAAGACACTTTTACGTTGCAATTTGGTTCTATTTAGCAACTTTTGTTACTGTTGCAGTCCTCCATATTTTTAATAATTTAGAGTTGCCTGTTAGCTTGTTTAAAAGTTACTCAATTTATGCTGGTGTTCAGGATGCTTTAGTGCAATGGTGGTACGGACATAACGCTGTGGCGTTCTTCTTAACAACACCGTTTTTAGGTTTAATGTATTACTTCGTTCCTAAAGCAGCGAATAGACCTGTTTATTCTTACAAACTATCGATTATTCACTTCTGGTCATTGATATTTATTTATATCTGGGCTGGACCTCACCACTTATTGTATTCCGCTTTACCGGATTGGGCTCAGAGTTTAGGAACAACATTCTCTATTATGCTTTTAATGCCATCTTGGGGAGGTATGATTAACGGTCTTTTGACTTTACGTGGTGCTTGGGATAAAGTACGAACTGATCCTGTTTTGAAATTTATGGTTGTTGCTATTACAGGTTATGGAATGGCAACTTTTGAAGGGCCGATGTTATCTCTGAAAAACGTTAATGCGATTGCACACTTTACAGACTGGATTATTGCTCACGTTCACGTTGGTGCGCTTGCTTGGAATGGTTTCTTAGCATTTGGTATGATTTACTGGTTAGCGCCAAGGTTATTTAAAACAAAATTACACTCTACAGGATTAGCAAATGCACACTTCTGGGTAGGGACTTTAGGTATTGTTCTTTATGCATTACCGCTTTATGTTGCTGGATTTGTACAAGCTTCAATGTGGAAGCAATTTAATCCTGATGGAACCTTGGTTTACGGCAACTTCTTAGAAACTGTGACAGAGATTATGCCAATGTATGCGATGAGAGCTATTGGTGGTTCGCTTTATATCATTGGTGTTTTCATTATGATTTATAATATTTATAGAACTGCTAAAGCTGGATCTAAAGTTGAAGATGAACTAGCTGAAGCTCCAGCATTAAAGAAAATTTCTAAAGGTCGTTTAGCAGGAGAAGGTTTCCATACTTGGTTAGAAAGAAAACCAATTCAATTAGCAATCTTAGCAACTATCGCTATTTTGATTGGTGGTATTGTACAAATTGTACCAACCTTAATGATTGACTCGAACGTCCCTACAATTACCAGTGTCAAACCATATTCTCCACTGGAACTAGAAGGACGAGATCTCTACATCCGTGAAGGATGTGTGAGCTGTCACTCTCAACAGGTCAGACCTTTTAGGTCAGAGGTTGAACGCTATGGAGAATATTCAAAAGGTGGTGAATATGTTTACGATCACCCGTTCTTGTGGGGAAGTAAGCGTACAGGACCAGATTTGCATCGTATTGGTGGGAAGTACTCTGATACGTGGCACTTCAACCACATGTATAATCCTCAAAGTACCTCATCAGGTTCAATAATGCCAAGTTATCAATGGATTATTGAAAGTGAACTTGATAAATCATTGACGGAGAAAAAAATGCGTGCGATGGTACAATTAGGTGTGCCATATTCACTAGAAGAAGTTGAAAATGCACAGCAACATATGACAGAGCAAGGAACTGAAATTGTTGAAAATCTTTACACAGATCCTGACTTTGTAAAAAATTATGAGGCAAGTAAAGAAAGAGCTGCTGCTAACGGAGAAGAATTTGTAGAAATGAAAGATCGTGAAATTGTTGCATTAATTGCTTATTTGCAACGATTAGGAACAGATATCAAAGTTGATGATTCAGAAGAAACAGCTTCTAACTAAATATCATAGCTATGTTGAAATTTATTAAAGAAAATCTAGAAACAATAAATGGGATAGAACTCTATCCCATCATTGCTCTGCTCATCTTTTTTACATTCTTTGTAGGATTATTTTGGTGGGTAATGACTTATAACAAGAAAAACATAAAGGCGCTAAGTGAGTTGCCATTAGACCTTAAAAACGAAGACGAATCATGAGAAACACAGCATCTATTTTAAGAATTATCGTTTTGGTAGGAATTGCCTTTCTAGGTGTTGAATTCTTACTAGAAACAGATCCCGGGCATTGGGCTGTTGTTGAATATCCGAAAACTTGGCTATTCTTGGGTATTGTTTTACTTTTTGCAGTTGCTATTGAAGCCTCTGTGGCAGCACTTCACTCAACTTTATACAAATCTTTGTCTGAAGAAAAGAAAGCGCGCTACCACGAATTAGAAGCACACAAAAGCACCAAATTTGAACAAAAGATTCAGTCTATTTTAAGTAAAATGACGAGATCTAAATCTATTGAGCAAGAAGGTGAAATTGAGCTAGATCACGTGTATGATGGAATTACAGAGCTTGATAATAAGTTGCCGCCATGGTGGTTGTATAGCTTCTACGCAAGTATTGTTTTTGCAGCAATTTATATGATCAGATTTCATATTTATAATGATTACACACAAGAAGAAGAATATTTAATGGAGGTTGCTGAAGCTGAAGCCGCAATTGAAGAATATAAACGAACAGCTAAAGATTTAATTAATTTCGAAACAGTGACTCTTCTAACGGATGCGAGTGATTTAAACGAAGGGAAAACTATATACAACACGAACTGTGTTGCTTGTCATAAAGCTGATGGTGGTGGAGGTATTGGTCCAAATCTAACTGATGATCACTGGATTTTAGGTGGAGGCATTCAAAATGTATATAAAACAATTAGTGAAGGTGGGCGATCAGGAAAAGGAATGGTTGCATGGAAAAATGATTTATCTCCATCTGAAATGCAAAAAACTGCTAGTTATGTAATTAGCCTTAATGGCACATCTCCTACCGATCCAAAAGAGGCAGAAGGAGATATCATTTGGACTCCAGATGATAATTAAAATACAAAATAATGAGTACCGACAATAATGAAGAATTTAGAGATAGTATAGGCACCTTAACCGAAGATGGAAAAAGAGAATGGGTTTATCCCAAAAAACCATCGGGTGCCTTGTACGATTATAGAAAATGGGTAAGCTACTTTTTGCTTACCTTTTTGTTTATATCTCCATTTATTAAAATTAATGGAAACCAATTTTTACTATTTAATATTTTAGAAAGAAAGTTCAATATTTTTGGATTTCCTTTTTGGCCTCAAGATTTTTATCTTTTTGTAATTTCTATGATTATAGGCATTATTTTTATTGCCTTCTTCACAGTTGCTTTTGGTCGTGTTTTTTGTGGTTGGATATGTCCACAAACCATTTTTATGGAAATGGTTTTTAGACGTATCGAATATGCAATTGAAGGCGATAGAGGAAAGCAAATGCGACTTAGCAGAATGCCATGGAAGAAAGAAAAGATTATCAAAAAAGGGACAAAATGGACAATCTTCGCTTTCATTTCTTTTTTAATCGCTAATGTATTTTTAGCTTATTTAATTTCAAGTGATGAGTTATTTAAATACGTTCAAGAAGGACCTTTAGAAAATCTAGGAACATTTATTCCTTTACTTATTTTTACGGCAGTTTTTTATTTTGTGTTTGCATGGTTCAGAGAGCAAGTCTGTATTATTGCTTGTCCATATGGACGTTTGCAAGGTGTATTGCTTGACAAGAAAACAATTGTTGTTGCTTATGACCACAAGCGCGGAGAAGCTGAAAATGGTCGTAAAAAGTTTAGAAAAAACGAAGATCGTGAAGCTTTAGGCCACGGCGATTGTATTGATTGTAATCAATGTGTTCACGTTTGTCCAACAGGCATTGATATCCGAAATGGAACACAACTCGAGTGCGTCAATTGTACTGCTTGTATAGATGCTTGTGATGAAATTATGGACAGAGTTGACTACCCAAGAGGATTAATTCGTTTTGCAAGTGAAGAGAATATCGAAGAGAAAAAGCCTTTTGTTTTCAATACAAGAATGAAAGCTTATTCAGTTGTTTTAACTGTGTTAGTTGGTATTCTTATCGGGATGCTATTTATTAGAACAAGTGTTGAAGCGAAGCTTTTACGCTTACCTGGACAGACTTATGAAACGCAGAAAAACGGAAATATTAGTAATGTTTACACGTATAAACTGATTAACAAAACAACTCATGATATTGATAAAGTTGAGTTTAAGTTGTTATCACATGAAGATGGACAGTTAAAACTTGTAAAAGGAGCAAACTTCTCCGTACCTAAACAAGGCTTATCTGAAGGAACGCTTTTTATTGAAATTCCTTCTAATTTAATAGACAGCGAACTCAATGATGTTGAAATCGGTGTTTACAGCGACGGCGAACTTATTGATAAAGCGAAAGCCAATTTTATGGGACCTCGTTTATTTAAATAATATTCAATTACTTCAAAATTCAGAGACAGCCTCAAAACTATCAAAGCTATTTTATTGTTTACTAATAAGCTTTAGTTTTGAGGCTGTTTCTTTTAGAATATCTGTCAACTACATGACAACTATCATAGAAAAAAAGACTATTTTACTAGAAATTTGTAACACTTCAAATGTATAATTATGAAATTAAATTGGGGTCAATCCATCGTTATTGCTTTTGTACTTTTTATCAGCTTTATTATGTATTTCGTTATCACGATGATGACAGATGATAAGTATAATAATGACCTTGTTGTCGAATCTTATTATGAAAAAGATTTGACGCTTCAGAATGATATTGACCAAAAGAAAAATGCACTCGCTCTTGATGAACGCGTGACAATTGAAAAAACAAATCTGGGACTCAAAGTAACTTTTCCAGATAATTTTGATCATAAAAAAATATCTGGCGAATTATTTATGTATCGCCCAATTGATAAAGAGCAAGATTTTACGATTGACTTAGATCTCTCAAGCTTACAATTTACATTACCAAATGATCTTTTAGAAGAAGGAAGATGGGATGCTACTTTGAAGTTTCAATACGAAGGTCAAGATTATATGGTTGCTGAAAAATTCTTGTTTTAATGCTTTGGTCCGCTTTCATACTAGGGTTTTTAGGAAGTTTACATTGTGTTGGTATGTGCGGGCCAATCGCATTAATGCTGCCTGTTAGCAGAACCAATCAAAGCCTAAAATTCCTACAAATATTACTTTATAATAGTGGTCGTATTTTAACGTATATGATTATTGGCTTACTTTTCGGCCTGTTAGGAGAAAGTATAGCAAGCTTCGGTTTTCAACAACATTTATCGATTGCCATTGGGGCAATCATGCTTTTATCTGTGTTGATTCCTCAAAAATTTTTAAGCAGATTTAAAGTATCACAACCTTTTTATCGTGCGATTACCAAAATTAAAGCACAACTTGGCGCTAGCTTTAAAAAGAAAAGTTTAGATACCTTTTTCTCAATCGGTTTTCTCAATGGGTTTTTACCATGCGGGCTAGTTTATATGGCAGTTTTTGGCTCAGTGGCAACCGGTGATATTGTCAATGGTGCTTTATATATGGCATTATTTGGTTTAGGAACTTTACCGATGATGACTTTTGTGATTTATTTGAAATCTTTTACACAGAATGTACTCAAGTTGAATTTAAAAAAAGTAATTCCTTATGCTGTCGGTCTAATTGGAATTCTTTTTATTTTAAGAGGAATGGGACTAGGAATTCCTTATGTTTCGCCAAAACCTGTTGAGCAAAAGGTTGAATCTAATATGGAATGTTATTAAAAAAAATAAAATATGATGAAATATATAAGTAAAGAAAAGGCTGTCTCGATTGTCAATAGTGGTGATCGCGTATTCTTCCAGGGTGCAGCAATGACGCCTTTGATGTTGATCGATGCCTTATCAGAAAGATACCAAGAACTCAATAATGTCGAAATTGTGCAGATGCATACCGACGGAAATGCGAAATATACTCAAGAGCCTTACTCGAGTGCTTTTAACCTCAATAGTTTTTTTGTAGGAGGAAACGTTAGACATGCAGTCAACTCTCCACATGGTGATTATATCCCGATTTTTTTGAGTGAAATCAGTTTACTTTTTAAACGTGATATTTTACCACTTGATGTTGCTTTTATTCAAGTTTCACCTCCTGATAAACATGGATATTGTTCATTAGGAACTTCTGTTGACATTACACTTTCAGCTATTGAAAAAGCAAAAAAAGTTGTCGCTCAAGTGAATCCAAATGTTCCGAGATCACACGGTGACGGAATTATTCATGTCAGCAAAATAACTGCTGCAGTTGAGGTTGATACATCTTTATTTGTCCACGATTTAGCAGCACCAAGCGAAATCGAAGCTAAAATTGGGGCACATGTTGCAGAACTCGTTGAAGATGGCGCTACACTTCAAATGGGTATTGGCGCTATCCCAAATGCTGTTTTGGCAAATTTAAATAACCATAAAGCCCTAGGAATTCACACAGAAATGTTTTCTGATGGAATTTTACCTTTAGTTGAAAAAGGAATAATCACAGGAGAACATAAACGCGTGAAACCAGGAAGAATTGTAACCTGTTTTGCAATGGGATCTCAGAAACTTTACGATTATGTAGATGAGAATCCTTACGTTCATTTTAAGGAAGCTTCTTATACAAATGACACAGCTTTAATTAGAAAAAACCCTAAAGTAACAGCGATTAATTCTGCTATTGAAATTGATCTAACGGGGCAGATATGTGCTGATACTATTGGCACACGTCAGTTTTCTGGTGTTGGCGGTCAAATGGATTTCATTCGTGGGGCATCACTTTCAGAAGGTGGTAAGCCGATTATAGCTATGCCAGCCGCAACAACAAAAGGCCTTACGAAGATTGTACCTCACTTGCATCAAGGTGCTGGTGTGACAACAACGAGAGCTCACGTGCATTATGTCGCGACAGAATATGGTGTTGTTAACTTATATGGTAAAAGTTTAAAACAACGTGCAAAAGCTATGATTTCGATTGCCCATCCAGATCATCAAGAAGATTTAAACAAAGCGATGTTTGAGAGATTTGGAAATTAATTTTATAGAGGTAAGTAGTTAATTACTTATTAATTTTGATTGATAAATAATTTCTCCCTTCACCATTTTCGTTATTAGATTATTGAATATTGTAGCTTTACTTTGAGATCTGTTAATCCTGAAGCAGAACTCATTGAAATACCTGTTTAGATTTTTATCGCTTACCCAAGAATAAGTAGTTCTTATCCAAGACTTTATCTGGTGTATCATTGTATGGATTGCTTTAAAGTTCATGCCCTTGTTGCTCTCAATTTGTGTAATGTTATATGCCTTTGATATTGGTCTGTAACCTCGCCATTTGTCAGTTGTAACCTTAGCTTCACGGCTTATGTGGTTTACAAAAATATATTGCAGTGAATGTGCGGAAAAATCATCAATTTTCATGGCGTACATCCGTCTTACTTTTCCCTCTTCGGTCAGTTGAACAGCTGTGATTGCCTTCTTTTTCTTGCCATCATAACTCCTCCCTGTTTTTCCCTCGTCTCTTCCTCCCAAAACGAATTCATCAACGTGAACATCGCCGTCCATCGGGTTGTTCCCACTTGAAGCCATAGCTTCCCTTACTTTTAGCATAAACAGCCTTGCTGTTTTTTCGGTTATTCCATATCGTACAGCCATATAACTGGCAGATAAACTCTTTGTAGTGGTAGCCATTTCAAAACAGATAAAAAACGCTTTTCGTACTCCAAATTTTACCTTATGAAAAAGGGTCTCGGCTGTAGCAGATTCGATGTGGCGACAAATATTGCATTGTATAGCAAAATCTTTACGCAATTGACAGGCATTATGGTTGCATCGAGTACATTTAAAGCCACTTTTGGACTTAATCGAAGCAAGATATTGTTTACAATCTCGATCGGTTTTGAATCGATCAGCGAACTCTAGAAGATTTTGTCCTTTAAAAATGTCCATATTTTCTTATATTTACTGCAAGTAAAGATACGTATTTATATACTGACCTCTATAATTTTAATTAAAATTCACTTTAATAGATCAATAATATGAGTCAGAAATTTAATGCTATAGTACAGAGTGAAGTTCCTGTTCTTGTCGATTTCTATGCTGATTGGTGTGGACCTTGTAAAGCTTTATCACCAATTCTGAAAGAAGTGAAAGAGCAGCTAGGAGATAATGTCAAGATCATTAAAGTAGATGTTGATAAAAATCAAAGTTTAGCTCAAAAGTTTCAAGTAAAAGGTGTTCCGACCTTAATCATTTATAAAAGAGGAGAACAGAAGTGGCGTCAAAGTGGCGTTTCTCAAAAAGACGATCTGATTAAGATTATCCAATCGTTTTAGTTTATATATTTTTAGATTGACACAAAAAAAGGTCTCATTTTAATAAATGAGACCTTTTTTAATATTATTAAAATCTTATAGATTTAATTTCCAATTTTGAATGTCATCACTGGTAAATCAGAGTGGTTAACGACATCTTCACCGATACTTCCGTTGAAGAAGTGAGCTAAACCTTTACGACCATGCGTTGGCATCGCAATCAAATCGAATTTTTCATAGCGAGAAGCGTTTAAAACACCTTCTTGAATTGAATAATCATTATAGATTTTTACGTTTTCATTATTTAAAGGAATTTCAACTTCATTTAAAAATTTACGCATGTGATCTCTGATTTCATCTGAGCTGTAAAACTGGTTTCCAGGCATATTGATGTAAACAAGTTTCATCTGAGCATCAAAGCTATCTGCAAATTCTTTTGCTTTGTTGTAAGCTTTAACATTCTTAAGATCAAAATTAGTTGCAAATAAAACTTTTTTAAAGTCAAAATCTTTGATATCATTTTTTACAACTAGAACAGGAACTTCAGAGTGTCTTACAACTTTTTCAGTGTTTGAACCTATCATAACTTCTTCTAAGCCGCTAACACCTTGAGAACCCATCACAATAAGATCAATATTTTGTTTTTCAACAATATCATTTATGGCAAATGTCGTTGAACCAACTTCAATGTCGTGAGCGATGTCAACACCTTTTAAAAAGTCTTTGTCTAAAAATTCTTCAAATTTTTTCTTTGCTAATTTCATGAAGAAAACGATTTCTTCGTTATCCACGTTAAACTGTCCACTACCAAAAAGAGATTCAGCAAGTTCAACAACGTGAAGAGATAGAATCTTAGCATTATTTTTCTTTGCTAATTTTGCAGCAACTCTAAGAGCATTTTCTGAGGGTTGAGAAAAATCGACTGGTACGAGTATATTTTTCATTTTCTTTGGGTTTTTTAGTTTATATTAATTGTTTTAGATTGTCATTGAGAAAAGTTTGGTTTGCGGCTTTGCACGTTTTAACCTGAGGTCAAAAGCCATGCAAATATTACGGATAAAAACGCGACCTTTATCGTGAACTTTCACAGAGTGATCAGTATATTCTAACAAACCATCATTCTTAAATTCTTTTAATCCTTCTATAATTTGATCAAAATTAATCATTTCTTCTTCATTTTTTGACCAAGATGTTTCAAAGTTACACATTAAATTAAGAACTTGTTGACGAATAATTAAGTCTTCTTCATTTAATAAATGTCCTTTAGCCACAGGTAGCACATTTTCTTCTAATCTAGCATAATAATCTTCGAGTTTTTTCTCATTTTGAGCAAAAGCTGTCCAGCTGTCACTTATTGCCGAAACACCAAGTCCAATCATTGTTTTTGTATTAGTAATGGTGTAACCCATAAAGTTTCTGTGCAAATAACCTTCTTTATAAGCAATACTCAAATCATCATCAGGCAATGCAAAGTGATCCATACCAATTTCCATATATCCGATTTCTTCGAGCATTTTTTTACCAGTTTCGTATTGTTTTCTTTTTTCTTCTGGCGTAGGTAAATCGTCTTCGCTAAATCCGCGTTGTCCATTTCCTTTCGTCCATGGCACGTGAGCGTAACTATAGAAAGCGATACGATCTGGCATCAACTCTTTAGTGTAATTGATGGTGTTAATCACATCATCAAGTGTTTGCAGAGGTAAACCAAAAATGATATCATGTCCAACTGACTTGTAACCTAGTTTTCTAGCATTTTCGGTTGCCTTTTTGACATTTTCAAAACTTTGAATTCTGTGAATGGCAATTTGAACTTTTGGGTTGTAATCCTGAATACCATAACTCACTCTTGTAAAACCAAGGTTATTTAAAGTTGCTAAATGATCTTCCGTTGTGTTGTTCGGGTGACCTTCAAAGCTAAACTCAATATCATCAGTGACAATTGCGGTGTCAAGGATAGATTTTAAAAGATATTCTAAGTTTTCAGGTGAGAAAAATGTTGGTGTTCCTCCACCTAAATGAATTTCTTTAATCTGTGGCTTTTCATTAAGAACTTCCAAATACATTTTCCATTCTTTCAAAACAGATTTTAAATAAGGATCTTCAACCTCATGTCGTTTTGTAATACGTTTATTACAAGCGCAAAATGTGCATAAGCTTTCACAAAAAGGAAGGTGAATGTATAAACTTAAGGCGTTGCTGTCTTGTTTTTTTAAACTTTCAATCCAAGCTTGTGTTGTAAACGATTCGTTTTCCCAGTAAGGAACCGTTGGATAACTTGTATATCTTGGGCCTGGGACATTATATTTAGAAATTAGACTTTCCATAATTTAGTATTTATTTCAAAAATATTTAGAATTTATTACTAAAGCAATGATAATTGTCAAAGATCAATTGATTATTTGGTTTGGTGAAGCTTGCTAAACCTTATAAAATTTTAAAACTATTTTTAGTTTTATGTACGCTTTAATTTTTATTCAAAATCGTATTTTTGCAATATGTTTGAGCGTTACTTCAAAATTATTTTAGATTCATTTTCAGGATATTACCATTATTTAGTTTCTGAAATTTCTAACCCAAGCTGGGGTAATTATTTCTATTGGCTTTTAGCATTATCGTTTTTAGTATTAGCACTTGAAATTATTTTGCCTTGTCGTCGCGGACAGAAAATTTTTAGAAAAGGATTTTGGTTAGATGCTTTTTATGTGTTTTTCAATTTCTTTTTATTTTCATTGATTGGTTATAATGCAATTTCAAATGTTGGCGTCGAATTGTTTAATGATTTTTTGGGATTATTTGGCATCGAAAATATCATTGCATTTGAAGTTCAGTCGTTTCCCGCTTGGTTGCAATTGCTTATCATGTTTGTGATTTCCGATTTTATTCAGTGGAATGTGCATATTCAATTACATAAACAACCTTGGCTGTGGAAATTTCATAAAGTGCATCACAGCGTTCAAGAAATGGGTTTTGCTGCACAGTTTCGCTTTCATTTCATGGAAACAATTTTTTATAAAAGCGCCCAGTATATTCCTTTAGCGATGATTGGTTTCGGGATTGAACAATTTATTGTTGTTCATATGTTTGCTTTATTTGTAGGTCATCTTAACCACGCAAATTTATCTTGGGATTATGGGTTTTTAGGTTACATTTTTAATAATCCTAAAATGCATATTTGGCATCATGCTAAAGCGCTTCCTGAAAAACATCCATACGGAATGAACTTCGGCTTGACACTTAGTTTATGGGATTATTTATTTAAAACAGCCTATATTCCTAAAGAAGGTAAAGACATAGAACTTGGGTTTGATGGTGTCGAAAATTATCCTCAAGATTTTTTGGCTCAAACTAAAGCACCATTTAAAAGGGGAAAAATCTAAGTTTCAAATGACAGAGTCATCGATTTAGACCTGAATTATTCATATATTCTTATATTTACGACAAATTAATATGACATATTTATGGGACAAAATCTGAGAGCTAAAGTAAACGATGCTCATGATTTTGAATTTTCTGAAGCTGAAATTCAATCTCTTGACGTCCAAGAATCAAAAAACAAACTACATATTTTACAAAATAACGAATCAGTTCAATCCGAAATTCTTAAATCTGATTTTTTAAACAAAAAATACAATATTAAAATCAACGCTAACACTTACGTGGTCAGTATTAAAAATGATCTTGATTTGTTGATTAAAGAAATGGGCTTGTCACTTGCAGCTTCACAAGTTGTTAATGACATCAAAGCACCAATGCCAGGATTGATTTTAGATATTAATGTCTCTGAGGGTGATGAAGTTTCTGAGGGCGATCAGCTTTTAGTTTTAGAAGCCATGAAAATGGAAAATGCGATTACTGCTCCTCGTAATGCAGTAATTAAGTCAATCAGTGTTAACAAATCAGAGACAGTGACAAAAAACCAACTCTTAATTGAGATGGAATAACCCAAAAGAAGACACAAAATGAAAAAAATATTAGTTGCAAATCGAGGTGAAATTGCATTGAGAATCATGAAATCAATCAGAAAAATGGGCATCAAAAGTGTTGCTGTTTACTCTGAAGTTGACAGAAGTTCACCTCATGTTAAATACGCTGATGAAGCAATTTGTTTAGGTAAAGCTGCTTCAAATGAATCATATTTATTAGGTGATAAAATTATTGATGAAGCAAAAAAACTAAATGTTGATGCCATTCATCCTGGTTATGGTTTTTTAAGTGAAAATGCTGATTTTGCTGAAAAAGTAGAAAATAGTGGTTTGATTTTTATCGGACCAAAATCTCATGCTATCAAAGTTATGGGAGATAAACTTTCTGCAAAAGAAACTGTAAAATCCTATGGCATACCAATGGTGCCAGGTATTGATGAAGCTATTACCGATGTTGATAAAGCAAAAGAAATTGCTGATAATATTGGTTATCCTATTTTAATTAAAGCTTCTGCAGGTGGTGGCGGTAAAGGAATGCGAGTTGTTGAGTCTGAAAAAGATCTCGAAAACCAAATGAAACGTGCCATCAGTGAAGCTGAATCTGCATTTGGTAATGGTGCCGTTTTTATAGAAAAATATGTTGGTTCTCCGCGACACATCGAAATTCAAGTTTTGGCAGATACTCATGGACATGTCATTCATCTTTTTGAAAGAGAATGCTCTGTACAGCGTCGTCATCAGAAGGTTGTAGAGGAAGCACCTTCGGCTATTTTAACGTCAGAGCTGAGAGAGAAAATGGGAAAAGCTGCAGTTGATGTCGCTAAATCTTGTGATTATGTTGGTGCCGGAACTGTTGAGTTTTTGATGGACGAGCAAATGAATTTTTATTTTTTAGAAATGAATACGCGTTTGCAAGTTGAGCATCCAGTCACTGAATTAATAACAGGTGTTGATTTAGTTGAACAACAAATAAAAGTTGCACGTGGTGAAAAGTTAAATATCAAACAAGAGGATTTGAAAATCAAAGGACATGCAATAGAATTACGTGTTTATGCTGAAGATCCAACTGATGATTTTATGCCAAGTGTTGGTTTATTAGAAAAATATAAAGCCCCAAAAGGTGAAGGTATTCGTGTTGATGATGGATTTGAAGAAGGCATGGAAGTCCCGATTTATTATGATCCAATGATTTCAAAATTAGTCACTTATGATGATAATCGTGAGGCTGCAATCCAGAAAATGATTTCAGCTATCGACGCTTACGAAGTTGAAGGTGTTGCGACAACATTACCATTTGGTAAATTCGTGTGTCAGCATGAAGCCTTTAGATCTGGTCATTTTGATACACATTTTGTTAAACATCATTACACGCCAGAAATTCTTGAAGAAGAACAAAAGGATGAAGCGAAATTAGCAGCAATGATTGCGTTAAGAGCTTATCTGAAAGATCAAAATCAATTACGAATTCCTGAAACTAAAGCAGAATAACATGAGTCAGAAAATAGATGAATTAAATCATAAAATAGAACAAGCTAAACTCGGTGGTGGTCAAAAAAGAATTGACAAGCAGCACGAGAAGAAAAAATTGACAGCGCGAGAACGTGTTGAATATTTCTTAGATGAAGGTTCTTTTGAAGAAATCGGCATGTTTGTGACACACCGAACGACCGATTTTAATATGCAGGATCAAGTGTATTATGGAGATGGTGTTGTCACTGGTTTTGGAACTGTTGATGGGCGTTTAGTTTATGTTTACGCGCAAGATTTCACAGTTTTTGGTGGCGCTTTGTCTGAAACTCATGCTGAGAAAATCTGTAAAGTCATGGATCACGCTGTTAAAGTTGGTGCTCCAATTATCGGTTTAAACGATTCTGGTGGTGCACGTATCCAGGAAGGCGTTAGGTCACTTGGGGGATATGCTGATATATTTTACAGAAATGTACAAGCTTCAGGTGTTGTGCCTCAAATTTCAGCAATTATGGGGCCTTGTGCTGGTGGAGCTGTTTATTCTCCAGCCATGACAGACTTTACAATTATGGTCGAGAACACAAGTTATATGTTTGTGACTGGACCAAATGTCGTTAAAACAGTAACGAATGAAGAAGTAACAGCCGAAGAATTAGGTGGTGCAAGTGCGCATTCAACCAAATCTGGTGTGACACATTTAACTGCGCTTAATGATGTTGAATGTTTAGAAAACATCAAGACTTTATTGAGTTATATGCCTCAAAACAACCAGGAAAAACCTGAAAAATTAGAGTATCATATTCAAGATGAAGTCAGAGAAGCTTTAGAGGATATCGTTCCTGAAAATGCGAATAAACCTTATGATATGCATGAGGTGATCAATGGAATTATCGATGAAGATTCTTTCTTTGAAATTCATAAAGATTATGCTGACAATATCATTGTTGGTTTTTCAAGAATAGGAGGTCGTTCAGTTGGTATTGTTGCGAATCAACCGATGAGTTTGGCTGGTGTACTTGATGTTGATGCTTCTAAAAAAGCAGCACGTTTTGTCAGATTTTGCGATGCTTTTAATATTCCTTTACTCGTTTTAGTTGATGTCCCTGGATTTTTGCCAGGAACAGATCAAGAATGGAATGGTATTATTTTAAACGGTGCGAAGTTACTTTACGCTTTAAGTGAAGCAACTGTGCCGCGTATTTCTGTAATTACGCGTAAAGCTTACGGTGGCGCTTATGATGTGATGAACTCAAAACATATTGGTGCAGATTTAAACTATGCTTGGCCAACTTCTGAAATTGCTGTAATGGGTGCAAAAGGTGCGAGTGAGATTATCTTTAGAAAAGAAATACAAGCGGCGAAAGATCCCGAAATCAAACTTTCTGAAAAAGAAAAAGAATATGCTGATGCTTTTGCCAATCCTTACAAAGCTGCTCAACGTGGTTTTGTTGATGAAGTGATTATGCCAAAAACAACACGCCGTAAATTAATTAAGGCTTTTGCGATGTTAGAAAATAAGGAAGTGCTGAGGCCAAACCGCAAGCATGGGAATATTCCGCTATAAATTCTAAGACTAAATAACTAAAAAGCCCTTTTTCAAGGGCTTTTTTTAATATGCTTTTTTGATGCGATCCAGTCTTCGTTTAGTGTCACGTTCTTTAATCGATTCTCTTTTATCGTAAAGCTTTTTACCTTTACAAAGTGCGATTTGTAACTTTGCAAACCCTCTATCGTTGATAAAAAGTCTTAGAGGCACTATTGTCAATCCTGTATTTGTCACTTGTTTATAAAGCTTCTTAAGCTCACGTTTATTTAATAATAATTTTCTTGAGCTTTTAGGTTGATGGTTAAAATGTGAAGCATGCGAATATTGTTGAATATCCATATTGATAATGAAAAGCTCTCCTTTATTATTAAACTCACAAAAGCTTTCAGCAATTGTCGCTTTTCCTTCTCTAATCGATTTTATTTCAGTTCCTGCAAGAACAATTCCTGACGTGAATTTGTCTAAAATCTCGTAATTAAATCTTGCTTTTTTATTCTGTATATTAATTTTATTTTTTGCCATATCTCTTTTTAACCGATCTCAAAAATAGGATTATATCTTGGAATATTTCTTAAATTTTTACTTAAACCCTTTGACTTTGTTTAAATATGATTTTATTTGAGTTAATCTCTAAACATTAAATGATTATGAAAAAGTTTTCCATAGCTTCAGTTTTTTTAATTTTTGTATTAGCATCATGTCAATCTGAAAAAAAAGAAGATAAGTCTTCCAAACCTAAAGAATTAACAGCGCAAACTATCGTCGATAAAGCGATTGAATTTAACGGTACTGATGCTTATAAGAATTCAAAAATAATTTTTGATTTTAGAGATTTCCATCTTGAAAGTGAAGCAACTTGTAATGGTTTTAAATTTTCTAGAGAAAAAAATGACACCTTAGATGTTCTTCATAATTCTGATTTTAAACGGTCAGTATCTGGTAATGATATTAAAGTTGCAGACTCAACTGCTTTTAAATTATCGGAATCGATTAACTCTGTTTTTTATTTTATGCAATTACCAATGCGTTTAAATGATGGCGCGGTGATGAAAGAATTAAAAGAATCACAAACATTTAGAGATCAATCTTATCATGTTGTTGAGGTGAAATTTAAGAAAGAAGGTGGAGGTGTTGACCACGAAGATGTTTATATGTACTGGTTTAACAAAGATGATTTCGCAATGGATTATTTTGCATATTCATTTAAAATGAATAATGGAGGTGTTCGTTTTAGAGCCGCTAAAAACCCACAGAAAATAGACGGTGTTCGTTTTGTTGATTATGATAATTATAGACCTGAATCTATTGATGTTGATTTAGAGACATTATTAAAGGATTATCATAATGATAAGCTGATCAAGTTATCTGAAATTATTAATAAAAATATGTCAGTTGAGAAGCTTAATCTTGATTGTCAGTAGATGTCGAAATTGAGTGACTTTTGATTTGATCTTGAATTTTAAGATCTTTAGTAATCACAACTTTAAAAACTTTATCGTGTACACTTTCATCGATATCATCATATTTTGAATATCCGAGAATCTCGTTGACAATTCTCGGGTTTGTGTTTGAATGACCAACAATTAAATTGACTTTCCCATAAGTTTGTAGCCAAAAAGATTTTGAATAAATACGCTCAGCATTTGAGTCGTAATCTTTGATATTCAATTGTTTAAGCGAAGCAGTCGGGATTGCAGTTTGCGTGGTGCGCTTATATTGACTACTGAAAATTTGTTCTATATTCTTATCCTTAAAGTAATCAGCCCAATCATTAGCCCTAGTTATGCCTTGCTCTGTTAGAAATGGATCTTTCTCATTTTTGTTCTCAGTATTTTTTTCGGCATGCCTGATGATGTAATAAATTGTTTCTTGTTTAGTTCTGTTTTTTGGAACTTCAAAAGGAAATTTGGAAATTTCTTTTTTAGTTACTTTTTCATCAGTGCTTTTTTTCTTGTCTTTTTTACATGAAAAGCTGATAAACGTGAGCAAGCAGAGGAGTAGTATTTTTCTCATAAGTTAAGTTTTAACAGAATAACCTGATTAATTTGATCAGAAAAACTACTAAAATTATCGTCCGACATTAAGAGCAAACTTTGTTGACCATTTGGTAATTTTGGACCAAATGTGATACCTTCAATGTTATCGATAATCTTATCAGTCAATTTATTTTTCACTGATTTAAAATCAAATATAAGTTTTTTATCAACCAGTTGAATTTCTTTTTTATGTGTTTTTAAACTTTCAATGTCAAGAACATCAGTTGCTTGGGAAATATCAATCATGAAAATTCTGACGTTGTTTCCTTTATTCGCATGGCCAGCAGAATAAGCGCGTTCTAGAAATAAAAACTGATTTTCGTTAAGTTGAAGGATATCTGTAACGCCATTTACTTTAAATGGTAGAAAAGGGATTTTCGAAATCCGACCAAGATCAACAGCAAATTGTTGAGATATTTTTTCTTTTTTCAAATCAAAATAACTCATTCTGATAGGCGAGTAGCTGTTAAATAAACCTGGTTCGCGGCCATCATTTTTTAGAGGTAATTCATTAACAAACCAAAATCCTTCATGATTTAAATCTGTGCTAAGACCTTCTAAAAGCCCATTGTTTCTTGAGTTTTCAATTGTGAAGTGTTTCAGAGAATTATAGATATTTTTAATTTCAAAATCAGCATCTAAAACCATGATAAAACCTTCTTTATTAGCTAAAATTCTTCCTTCACTTCCTATGTAGTAAACATTATTTGCTTGGTCATATCTCATGCTTTCCAAGTCAAAAGCTTTGTTTTGATGCTCTTTTGGAATATCAATTTTAATTTCTTCTAAAATTTTAAATGAAGAAATTTGATCTTGATTTATCTTTATTTCAGCTTTATAAATACGCGGATCAGACGGTGCATCACATACCATAATGTAAGTGTCGTCTCCTAAATAATCAATACTGGAGATTCCACCGAAATCAGGAAATTTTTCAATTTCTGATTCACTAACAGTTGTTTCATCAATAAAACTGATGATGTCGTTGTTTTGTTCTTTAACGCGGTATGATTGACACCCGACAAGGCTTATAAAGAAAAGTAATAATAGTGCTTTTGAGTAAAAATGAGTCATAAAAAAAAGCTGCAATAATTTGCAGCCAATTTAAGATATTCTGTCAGAATACAATTTAATTATCAAGAACTTCTACCAATTTAACTTTAAAGTAAAGTGTAGCATCTGCAGGAATCGGACCGCGTTGTCTGCTACCGTAAGCTAAGTCAGAAGGAATTAATAAATGTGCTGTTTCTCCTTCCTTAAGAAGTTCAACGCCTTCATCCCAACCTTTGATCACTTGACCTGTTCCTAAACGGAAAGAAATTGGTTGACCACGATCAAATGAAGAGTCAAATTTAGTTCCATTAGTTAAATAACCGGCGTAGTGAACTCTCACTGTTTTGCTCGCTTCAGCTTGTTTGCCTTCTGGATTTTTTTCTTCGATGTAGTACATCAATCCACTTTCAGAAGTTTCCATTTTAGCTTTCATTTCTTCAATTGTTTTCACAACTTCTGCTTTTTCAGCTTCTTTTTCTTTTTTAATAGCTTCAAGTCCACCTTTGTAAGCTTGCGGCGCATCAAAGTTTTTAGCCTCTTTTCCAACACGGATAATTTCAACTTTCTCCATCACCACTTCATTCACTGGTTTGTCACCAGGTTTTGTTGTCTCAACTTTTCCAATTGAATCAACAACTTTTTCTCCTTGAGCAATTTCTCCAAATATGGAGTGTCTTCCATCAAGATGCTTAGTTGGGGCAACTGTTATAAAAAACTGACTTCCATTTGTATTTGGTCCAGAATTGGCCATCGAAATCACGCCTTTATCATGCGTTAAACTCGAGTCAAACTCATCGTTAAATTTGTAGCCAGCGCTTCCTTGTCCAGTTCCTTGTGGATCACCTCCTTGGATCATAAATCCGTCGATAATTCTATGGAACTTCAAACCATCATAAAAAGGTTTTCCTTTAAATTCATCATCAGCATCTGGATGATTCCCTTCTGCTAAAGCGACAAAGTTACCTACTGTAATAGGTTTTTTGTCATGGTATAATTTTAATAAGAATTCACCATGATTTGTGTTGAATTTCGCATATAATCCGTCTTCTAAATCAGGATATTCATTGCATGATGTGAAGGCAAAAACCAACATCAATAATGGAAGTAATTTCATTTTTTTAAGGTGTGTCATCTTTTGTGATTTTATTTAGTGTTACAATTGATTTTATAGGAACGTTTCTTCCGATTTTTTGCTTATCGCCGTAGTAACCATAGACTTTGTGTGATGGGAAATAAAAGGTTACAGTTTCATTTATTTTCATTAATTTAAGACCTTGTCGCAAACCAGAAAAAATATTTTCTTTATCGATAATTAAGGCGCGCTCGCCTAACTCGGCACGGCTGTAAATTGTGTCATTTTTTAAACTTAAAATGCTGTAGTTAAACTCAACTTCATCACCGATGTCTGGCGTGATACTGTCTTTTGAATTGGAAACATTATAAGCGTACCAAAAACCATTTTTTGATGAAAAATATTGTTTTGTCGTATCAGCATCAATTATTTTCTTGATTAATTCTTCTTCTTTTTTAACAATGGCTTTGTTGCGTTTTATCGATTGTTGAATAAAAGAATCAGATTTGGTTGTTACAGGTTTACGAGGCTCTGGCGATGTTTTGCAAGAACTAAACATAAGACCTACAAAAACTAAACTCAAAATTGTTTTAGTTTTAAAATTCATCAGTTAAGATTTTTTCAAATTTAGTGATTGTTTCTGACATGGAAAGTTCGCTTCTTCCTCCCGCTGCATTTTGGTGACCACCACCGTTAAAATACTTTCTAGCAAGTGTATTTACATCAATATCACCAATAGATCTCAGAGAAATTTTGATAATTCCTTCAGATTTATTTTCAATAAAAATGACTGCCAAATTAATTCCTTTTAGAGAAAGCGCATAATTGACAAAACCTTCAGTATCACCTTTTTTAAAATCATTTAAGTCTAATTCCTCTTGAGATAAAGTAATATAGGCTGCATGTTTTTCAGCGATAATTTTTAAGTTGCTCATGGCAATTCCCATGAGTTGCAAACGACTTAAACTGTTATTATCAAAAGTGTTTTGATGGATTTTAGAATTTTCGACACCAAGATCAATTAAATCTGCGATAATGCGATGCGTTTGACTACTTGTGCTCGAGAACTTAAAAGAACCAGTATCTGTCATGATACCAGTATAGATGCATTCCCCGATTTCTTTAGTGAGAAATTTTTCATAACCTAAATGCTGAATCGTTAAATAAATCATTTCGCAAGTTGAACCTATCGAGGTGTCACTGAAAGTGAATTTTGCATAATCATCTGGTTGTTGGTGATGATCAATCATCACGAAATCAGCTTTTGATTGCTCTAATTCTTCAGCCATTTCTCCAGTTCTTCCAAAACTGTTGAAGTCTAAAGTGAAAATGAGATCAGCATTATTAATTGATTTTTTTGCTTCACTATTGTTTTGATCAAAAAATAGAATTTGTTCTTGTTTTGGTAACCACTCCAAAAATTCAGGAAATTTATTCGGTAAAACAACCTGAATGTTTTTATCAGTAAAGGCTTCTTTTAAAAGTAAGCTGAGTCCCAAAGATGAGCCAACGGCATCACCATCAGGATTTTTATGAGCAACAATAATGATGTTTTTACTCTTTTCAAGAATAGATTTTAGGCCGTTTAGTTCAAAAATTTTCATAGTTTCAAATGTAATAAAAACATCACATAGCTTTATGATATTATTGTATTTTTACTAAAAATTATCGATCATGAAAAAATTTATATTTTTAAGTCTTTCACTCATATTTCTTTCTTGTAAAACCACACAAAAACCAAGTGAAGATGATTTATTTAAAATTGCTTTTGGGAGTTGTAATTTACAAGACAAAGATCAAAGTTATTGGGAGTTGATAGGTTCTGAAAATCCTGATGCTTTTATCTGGGGAGGTGATAATATCTATGCTGACACAGAGGATATGGATGAGATGGAGCGTATGTACGCACAGCAGAAAACGAATGCTTATTATCAGAAATTTATTTATCAACTTGATAATAAAGTTTACGGAACTTGGGATGATCATGATTACGGTTTGAATGACGGTGGAGTCAATTGGGAATATAAAGATCAGAGTCAACAATTGCTTCTCGATTTTTTAGATGTTGAAGATTCAGAAAGAAGAAATCGAAAAGGCATTTACAGCAGTGAAATTATTAAAGTTAAAGGTCATGAGATTAAAGTGATTATTTTAGATACGCGTTATTTCAGATCAGATTTACAAAAATCTTCAAATCAATCCAAACGTTATAAAGCTTCTCAAGATGCTGAACTGACTTTATTAGGAGAAAAACAATGGAAATGGTTGGATGAAGAGTTGAAGGAAAGCAATGCAGATTATCATTTAATTGTTTCGAGTATTCAAGTCCTTTCTCATCAACATGGTTTTGAAACTTGGGGTAACTTTCCTTCTGAAGTTGAAAAATTAGAAAATTTATTAGTAAAACGTCAAGTGAAAAATCCTTTAATTTTAAGTGGAGACAGACATATTTCGGAATTTTCTCAAAAAGAAATTGAAGGTTTAGATGTGCCTTTAACCGATTTTACGTCCAGTGGATTAACACATGCTTATACTGGTTTTTCTGGTGAAGAGAATGAATATAGAGTGGGGAAGGTTGTTCCAAAAATAAGCTATGGATTGATTGAATTTGATTTTGAAAATAATCAACTTTTACTGGAAATTAAGTCAACAAAAAATAACAAGCAATTGCAAAAACTTGTTTTACAAATGAAATGATTTTTGAAACTCATTGATAAGCTTTGAAATAACTTTTAAATACTTACATTTGCAGAAAATATAACAATTATGTCAGGACATAAAACATTCACAATGTTAAAGCCAGATGCTGTTGAAAATGGACACATCGGTGCTATCTTAAATCAAATTACATCTTCAGGATTTAAAATATCTGCAATGAAATTAACGCAGATGACTAAAGCTGATGCTGAGGAGTTTTACGCAATTCACAAAGAAAGACCATTTTTTGGAGAGCTTGTTGAGTTTATGACAAGAGGACCAATTGTGGCTGCTACCTTAGAAAAAGAAAATGCTGTTGAAGACTTTAGAGCTCTTATTGGTGCGACTAATCCAGAGGATGCTGCTGAAGGAACAATCAGAAAAAAATATGCTGCATCAGTTGGTGAAAACGCTGTACACGGAAGTGATAGCGATGAAAATGCAGAAATAGAAGCTGCTTTTCATTTTTCAGGAAGAGAGACTTTCTAAATCAACTTCAGTTGAGAAATAAAAAAAGGCAAGATTTTTTAAAATCTTGCCTTTTTTGTTTTAAAAAGATATTTTCTTAAAGTCCAAATTCAACTCCTAAAGTAATTGAGTCAAAAGAACCACCGTCTAAGCTTACTCCTTTATAAGCTAAAACAATATCAATTGTTTCAGAGATACCGTATTGAACTTTTGGTGCATAGTAAAATCCACCATCATTTCCATCAGGACTTATACCAATACCATAACCTAAATCAGCTCCAATTGTAAATGCTTCTGAAGCATTAAAACGAGCAGATGCAGCAACTGGGATAAAACTAAAGTCATCGATATCTATAGATCCAAATCCAGGGATATCCATACTATCTCCAAAATAATGATGATAGCCAACCGTAGCACCAACGTCAAATTGTTCTGATACATCTGTTAAATAGTTTGCTTCAATGTTCAAGCCAAATGTCGTAAGGTCACCAGCATCACCTAGAGGTAAGGCTGCACTAGCACCGAGGTTGAATTCTTGAGCGAATAACGAAGATGTGCTGACAATTAAGAAAGCACCTAAAAGTAATAATTTTTTCATGTTAAAAAATTTATGATTATGTTAACAAATATAATTGCTATATAAGTTATTTTAACAGGTTTAACTTTTTGTTAACACTTTACTTTGCAACGTTTATAGCACGTGTTTCTCTGATAACAGTGACTTTTACTTGTCCAGGATAAGTCATATCTGTTTGGATTTTCTGAGAAATTTCAAATGATAAACTACTCGCTTTGTCATCATTTACTTTTTCGCTTTCGACAATAACACGAAGTTCACGTCCTGCCTGAATTGCATAAGCCTTTTTAACACCACCAAAACCGAAAGCAATATCTTCAAGATCTTTTAACCTTTTAACGTAAGAATCTAAGACTTGGCGTCTCGCACCTGGTCTTGCACCGCTAATTGCATCACAGACTTGAACGATAGGAGAGAGTAATGAAGTCATTTCAATTTCGTCGTGGTGAGCACCAATGGCATTACAGACCTCTTCTTTTTCATTGAACTTTTCTGCCCATTGCATTCCTAGCAATGCGTGTGGTAATTCTGTTTCAGTATCTGGCACTTTTCCAATATCATGTAAAAGTCCTGCGCGCTTTGCAAGTTTAGGGTTTAAGCCTAACTCAGAAGCCATAATACCACAAAGCTTAGCAACTTCTCTAGAGTGTTGTAATAAATTTTGACCGTAAGAAGATCTGTATTTCATACGCCCAACCATTCTGACAAGTTCAGGATGTAAACCATGAATACCTAAATCAATGATGGTACGTTTACCAATATCAGTGATTTCTTCGTCGATTTGTTTCTTCGTTTTCTTAACAACTTCTTCAATTCTTGCTGGGTGAATTCGACCATCAGTGACAAGTCTGTGAAGTGATAAACGAGCGATTTCTCTTCTGACAGAGTCAAAGCATGATAAGATAATCGCTTCTGGCGTATCATCAACAATAATTTCTACTCCAGTAGCAGATTCAATTGCACGAATATTTCGACCTTCGCGACCGATAATTCGACCTTTTACATCATCACTTTCAAGGTTAAATACTGAAACGCAATTATCTATCGCTTCTTCAGTTCCAACACGCTGAATGGTGTTGATGATAATTTTACGTGCTTCTTGTTGAGCTGTTAATTTAGCTTCCTCAACAGTGTCTTGCACTAATGACATCGCTTCTGATTTCGCACTTTCCTTTAGCGTTTCCATCAACTGCTCTTTGGCTTCCTCTTCGCTCATGCCACTTAGCTGTTCAAGTCTTTCAATTTTTTGGTTTAAGATTTTGTCGATTTCTTCTTGTCTTTTTTCAAGATATTCGTTGCGATGATCGTAATCTTTCACCTTTGATTCGAGCTTGCCGTTTAATTTCTTGTTTTTAGAAAGTTCACTAGAAATTTGTGCTTCTTTATCTTTAGTTCTTTTCTCAGCATCTGCAATCTTCTTGTCACGAGACATGATTGTTTTTTCGTGCTCAGTTTTAAGCTCAATGAACTTCTCTTTGGCTTGAAGGATTTTATCTTTTTTGATGCTTTCGCCTTCTTTCTTCGCCTCTTTGATGATGCTGTCAGCTTCTTTTTTAGCTGTGTTTAAAATGCCATCAGAGCTTTTCTTTTCTAAATTCTTAGCAACGATATAGCCGACGGCAAGTCCGATAAGGATTGCTGCGACTGCGACAATGATTGTTATTGTTTCCATATGTTTGTTTATATAAATAAAAAAGCCTGCACTAGTTGTTTTTTGTATAAAACTCCGTTTATAACAGGTTTAGGGCTGCTTAACTGATCAAGGATCCGCTTCACAAAAAGTGGCGGCTTGCTTTTACAACTAAAACTACACCCTTCTTAATGAATAAGTGTTGAGTTTATCAAAATCTAACGACTAATACAGGCAGTATTGTATTATCTTAATATGTAAAGAACGTTTATATTTTACTTCAATTGTTTATTGACTAATCTTTCTAACTCCTCAAGTTTAAAACTTGCTTTTTCTATATCCTGCGAACCACTGATTTTACTTTGTTCAGTTTCTGCAGCAAATTGGAGTGCACTCATTGCCAATACATCTTGTTTATCTCGCACTGCATAATTTTGCTCAAAACTTTTTATAGTTTCTTCAATTTTTTTTGCAGCTTTTCGTAAGCCTTCTTCTTGTTCTGGCCTTATGGACAACGGATAGACTCGATCTGCAATTGAGATTTTAATTTTGAGCTTTTCTGTTGCCATTAAACAAATTTAAATTAATCTGCGAGTTGTACGACACACTCGTCAATTTCTTTAATTAAACGATTTATTTTGAGTTTTGTTTCTCTCTTATAGTCTTTACTGCCTAACAGTGCATTCGCCGTTTTGAGATTTTTATTCTCAAGTTGAAGCTTTTCAATTTTTTGGTTTAAAGAATTGATTTGATCATCTTTATTGATGATTTTTTTTTCTAAACCTTGATTTTCTTTTTGTAAATCTTGTTGTTTTAAAACTAGCTTTTTTGTTGCTAATTCAAGCTTTTCAACTATTTGAACTAATTTTCCCATCAACTTTATTACAAATGCACATCAAGGCAAATTTAATATCATTAATTGAATATCACAATACTTTTACGGCTTAATGTTGGTTTCATTTTTTTAAGCTTGTTTAAATCTAGCTTTTGAAGTCACTTCATTATTTAATTTTACTTTTGCTGAAACTAAAGATGATGATGACTTCAGATTTTATTTTTTATCTAATTGTCGGTCTTATTTTAGCCGACTTTCTCTTTGATTTATATGTTTCCTTGCTTAATGCAAAACATTTTAATGATCCTGTACCAGAGATTTTGTCTGATGTTTATGATGATAAAGAATATGAAAAATCACAAGCTTACAAACGTCAACAGCTTTATTTTGGTTTAATCAATTCAGGTTTTAGTCTGTTGCTAATTTTGAGTTTTATTTTTTTAAACGGTTTTGAGTGGCTTCATCATTTTTCGTCATCACAGTTTGATCATCCGATTTTAATCAGTTTAGTTTTTTTTGGTGTTCTTTTCGGTGCGTCTTTCATCATTAATTTACCTTTTAGTTACTATCAAACATTTGTCATTGAGGAAAAATTTGGTTTTAACCGAAGCACAAAAAAGGTTTTTTGGCTTGACCAGCTTAAAAGTATTGCTTTAACAATTATTGTAGGAGGTTTGGTTCTGGCACTCATCAACTGGTTTTATCTCTTATTAGCAGATAACTTCTGGTGGTTGGCTTGGCTTTTTACGGCGATTATCATTGTATTTATGAACTTGTTTTATTCAAAATTGATCGTTCCTATCTTCAATAAATTAAAACCATTAGAAGAAGGTGATTTAAGGCATAAAATTGAAGTATATGCTGAAAAAGAAGATTTTAATCTCGACAAAATTAATGTCATTGATGGTTCTAAAAGAAGCTCAAAGGCCAATGCTTATTTTTCAGGTTTTGGTTCTCAAAAACAAGTGACGCTTTACGATACGTTAATTGAAAAATTGACACCTGACGAGGTTGTCGCCGTGTTAGCTCATGAAGTCGGCCATTACAAGAAAAAGCACATCATTTTTAATTTAATGATGGCATTGATTACAACAGGCTTGACTTTCTATATTCTGTCTTTTTTTATCATTTCACCTATAATCAGTCAAGCATTAGGTGTTGAAGAACCTAATTTTCACATAGGTTTGATCGCTTTTAGCTTTATTTACGCACCTGTCAATACTATTTTAGGAATTTTGACAAATATTATTTCTCGTAAATTTGAATATCAAGCTGATAATTTTGCTAAGGAAACTTTTTCAGGAACTTATTTAATGAATGCTTTAAAAAAATTATCACGCGACAGTTTATCTAATTTGACACCCCATTCTTTAAATGTGTTTTTAAATTATTCGCATCCAAGTTTACTTCAAAGGTTTAGGAATTTACGACAGAATGTTTAAATTTAACGGCAGCTAGAGATATTGATATATGGAATTAACCGAGGAGTATTTAGAACAGGAAAAAAAAGCAATCGCACAAGAATATAAAGAACTGCTGCGAATTAGCTACAGAAGCCTAACGGATGAAGATAAAGTGATGATCAGAAAAGCTTTTGAAACTGCCGTTGAAGCACATAAAGAGCAAAGACGAAAATCTGGTGAGGCTTATATTTTTCATCCTATTGCTGTTGCCAAAATTGTAGCTTCGGAAATAGGCTTAGATGCCACTTCAATTACCGCAGCTTTATTGCATGATGTTGTTGAAGATACTGAATACACACTTTCCGATATCGAACAAATGTTTGGCGAAACGGTCGCGCGCATTGTTGATGGTTTAACTAAAATTTCAACATTAAAAAGCGATGGTGATATTTCACTTCAAGCAGAAAACTTCAGAAAGATGCTGCTGACCTTGAATGATGATATTCGTGTTATTATCATTAAGATAGCCGATCGTCTTCACAATATGCAAACAATGGATGCGATGCGTCCTGACAAACAGGTCAAAATAGCTTCTGAAACGCTTTATATATATGCACCTCTAGCACATCGAATCGGACTTTATAATATCAAAACAGAGCTTGAAGATCTGAGTTTAAAATATACTGAACCAGAGGTTTATAATGATATTTTGAGTAAAATAAAAGACAGCAAAGAAGATATAGAGTCTTACATTCAAAGCTTTTCTGGACAAATCAAACAAGCTTTAGATAAGGAAAGTATTGCGTGTGAAATAAAAGGAAGACATAAATCAATTTTTTCAATTCGTAAAAAAATTAAAGCTCAAAACATCAGTTTTGATGAAGTTTATGACAAGTTTGCGATTCGTATTATTTATGAATCTACGCCTGATGATGAAAAGTTTTTGGCTTGGAAAATCTATTCAATCGTCACTGATTTTTATCGACCTAATCCGACGCGCTTACGTGACTGGATTTCAGCTCCAAAATCTACAGGATATGAAGCTTTGCATATTACCGTTATGGAACCTGAAGGTCGCTGGGTTGAAGTACAAATAAGAAGCGCTCGCATGAATGAAATTGCCGAGAAAGGTTACGCAGCACATTATAAATACAAGCATGGAGATCAAGACGTGGAAGAGCAAGGTCTTGATATATGGCTAAATAGATTACAAGATGCCTTAGAAAATAACGAGCTCAATGCGGTTGATTTTGTTGAGCAATTTAAACTGAATCTTTATGCTAAAGAAATATTTGTTTTTACACCTCAAGGTGATTTAAAATCTTTACCGAAAGGAGCAACTGCGTTAGATTTTGCCTTTACAATTCACACAGATGTTGGTATGCAAACGCGTGGAGCTAAGGTCAATGGTAAAATTGTTCCGTTAAGTAAGGTGTTAAAATCTGGGAACCAAGTTGAAATAATCACATCTTCAAATGCTAAGCCCAACAAAAACTGGCTTGACTTTACAAATACTGCCAAAGCGAGGTCTAAAATTAAATCAGCTTTAAATGCAACTAAAAAACAAGTTGCTGAAGATGGAAAAGAAATTTTAAAAAGAAAATTAAAATCTCAAAAGATTGACCTTAATGAAAAGAATGTCAATGAGATGGTTAACTTTTTTAAATTAAAAACCAGTCAAGATCTCTTTTATCGCGTAGGAATTGGAACGATTGATAATGTTGCTATTAAAGATTATGCGTCATCGAAAAGCAATGCTTTTGTTTCATTCTTTAAAAATAAAATGCGACGTCCAAGTAAAACTCAAGTGAAAGATACTTCGGATGAAATCACTGAGAAGTATGATCAGTTGGTTATTGGAGATGATGAACAAAAACTAGATTATACTTTAGCTAATTGCTGTCATCCCATTCCTGGTGATAGTGTTTTCGCGTTTACAACTGCTTCAGGAGAAATAAAAATTCACAAAAAAAATTGTCCTAATGCAATACAGCTTCAAAGTAACTATGCTTACAGAATACTAAAAGCAAGATGGATAGATTCTTCGCAAGAAGAATTTACAGCCAATATTAAATTAACTGGTATTGATGGCTTGGGCTTATTGAGTGAGATTACAGCAGAAATCTCTAAAAACATGACGATTAATATGCAAAGCATCAGTTTTAAAAGTAATGATGGTGTTTTTGAAGGTAAAATAGTTGTTAAGGTGAAAAATAATGCTGAAGTTAATAAGATCTTAAATCGCCTTAAAAAAATAGAAGGAATTGATAAGGCTTTTAGAGAATAAAAAACTTAAATTTGCAACATGGCTACAAAAAAAAATATTAATAACGATCAAGCTGTCGTCAAAAATGTTTTTACGAAGTTTTTAGAAGATAATGGTCATCGTAAAACACCTGAACGTTATGCTATACTTCAGGAAATTTACGACAATCAAGAGCATTTTGATATTGAATCATTGTATATCACTATGAAAAACAAAAACTATCGCGTCAGTCGAGCAACGCTTTACAACACGATAGATTTATTACTTGATTGTGGTTTGGTACGAAAGCATCAATTTGGTAAAACACAAGCACAATACGAAAAATCATATTTTGATAAACAACACGATCATGTGATTATGACAGACACAGGAGAGGTGATTGAGTTTTGTGATCCGCGTATTGAATCGATCAAAAAAACAATAGAAGAAGTGTTTGACATTACAATTGACAAACACTCATTATACTTTTACGGCACTAAAAATAACGATAAGACTGACTAAATATGGCAGTAGATTTACTTCTAGGTCTTCAATGGGGAGACGAAGGAAAAGGTAAAGTTGTAGATTACCTCACAAAAAACTACGACAGTATTGCAAGATTTCAAGGCGGGCCAAATGCAGGACACACACTTGAATTTGATGGCATCAAACACGTTTTACACACTATACCTTCAGGCATTTTTCATAAAGATGCAATCAATATTGTAGGTAACGGTGTTGTTATCGACCCTGTTATTTTTCAAAAAGAACTTGATGGTCTTGAGAAATTTAAAATTGATTACAAAAAATCATTATTAATTTCTCGCAAAGCACACCTGATATTACCAACACATCGCTTGCTTGATGCAGCATCAGAAACTGCTAAAGGAAAAGCAAAAATAGGCTCGACACTCAAAGGTATCGGACCTACTTATATGGATAAAACTGGCCGTAATGGCTTGAGAATTGGTGATCTTGAGATGGATGATTGGAAAGAAAAATACCGACAATTAGCCAATAAACACCAAAAAATGATTGAGTTTTATAATGTCGATGTTCAATATGATTTAAAAGAACTTGAATATGAGTTTTTTAAGGCAATTGAAAAAATCAAAGAATTGACATTTATTGATTCTGAAGAGTATATACATAGATTTCAAGCCGAAGGAAAAACAATATTGGCTGAAGGTGCACAAGGTTCATTATTAGATATTGATTTTGGAACTTATCCTTTTGTAACATCTTCTAACACAACAGCAGCAGGCGCATGCACAGGTTTAGGAATTGCTCCTACAAAAATTAAAGATGTTTTCGGGATCTTTAAAGCTTATACGACAAGAGTAGGCAGTGGTCCTTTTCCAACAGAACTTTTTGATGCTGATGGTGAAAGAATGGCAAAAGTAGGACATGAGTTTGGAGCAACTACAGGTCGCTCAAGACGTTGTGGATGGCTAGATTTAGTCGCTTTAAAATACACAACACAAATTAACGGAGTTACAGAGTTAATGATGATGAAAGCTGATGTTTTAAGCGGTTTTGACACTTTAAAAGTCTGTGTGGGTTATGAATATAAAGGAGAAAAGATAGCACATCTTCCTTTTAATATTGAATCAGAAAACGTTAAACCTATTTATAAAGAATTTGAAGGTTGGAGTGAAGACATCACGAAAGTCAAAGATTATGATGCTTTACCTAAAAACTTAAAAACTTATGTAGAATTTATCGAGAAAGAATTGAAAACACCTATCAAGCTTGTTTCCGTAGGTCCAGACAGAAAAGAGACTATTCTTATATAAAGATAATAATTTTATTATAATGAACAAAGCCTTCTCAAAACTTGAAGACTTTGTTCATTATGGATATTAATAAGTCTCTAAATTTGAAACTTTCAAAATGCTACTTTTTATTAAAAATAAATTTCCCACTTACAATTCTTGAAATAATTCCTTTTTGATTAGTGAATTCTGCTAAAAGAACACCCGATATATGAATGATAATATAAGCAACTAAGTAATAAATAGAAAGTTTATGTATTTCTTCGGTTATTTTTTCCCATGCTTTCGGCCCAAACTCAATTAATAAACCTGTAATTAAAGAAATGACAACACCTATATAAAAAAAGATATAAGTCCATTTTTGGAATTTTTCTTTGATGTTCAATTCTTTATTTAATGGATTTTGTAAGCCCATTTCATCAAATAATGGGAGTAAGAATCTTAAACCAAATAGACCAACTAATACATATCCAGTGTAAATGTGCCAATCCCACATGGGTTTTCTTATTTGCTTTGCTAAAACAATTAACTGCTCTTGAGGTAAGGATTGTCCGTTTTCGTTAAGAAAATTTCCTATAATTCCAGCCACGTGTTCTTTTTCCATCCATGTTAACCTTAGGAAAATGGTGATTAATAAAAAAGAAAATGATATGGCAATTACCCAGTGGATGATGCGATAAATTTTCGAATATGTTCTTTTCATGATGCTTTAGTTTAAAATTATTTTGTGGCAGACTTACCTTGAATTGTATAAACAACATACTGATCTCTCTCTCGCTCTTTAAAATAATTTCTATCGAAACTTTCTGTTGATAGCACAGTATATTTTTTCTCAATTTTATCTTCAAATTCCTGAGCAGCATTCTTATTGACGATTACTAGAATTTGTTCTTTGCCATTTGGGATTTTTGAAATCTTAAAAGGTTTGGATATTGTACCAGATTCCCAAATGACTTCAGGTCGGATTTCAGCGTAGTAGTATAAAGGGTTTTTTATCTGGAAAGAAGCTAAGGTTTTGAAATCTTCGTTTCCTTTCATGAATTTTATACCATAAGTACCAATAAAGCTTATAATTACAATTAAAAAGATATTCGATAAGAATAAGCTCTTTGATTGTAAAGGTCTGAAGTTGAAAAAAATTAAGCCTGAAACTCCAAACATAAAAATAACTAGTATATAATACCAAATCCAAAATTCAGTTGTTTTTAACTCAATAAAATAAGGTAGAGCAACTATAGAAATGCTAATCAAAAACAAGATCAAATAATGAAGTTTCATCATGTATTTGCTAAGCTTGTCAAGTTTTTTAGTTTTAAATTGATAAACTAGAATTTGAGCTATATTCAATGCTAAAGGAAATAAAACAGGCACTAAGTAACGCGATTTTTTTTCTGGGATAATTGATAAAAGCACCACGCCTATAATAGTCCAAAGCCAGCTGAAAAGATATAATTTTTTGTTTTTTACTTTAGTCTTGAAATAAGGGTAAATTAAACTAAGAAATGCAGGAATGGTCCAAATGCCAGATTGTATAAAAAAACTCCAGTAGTAATAAAAAGGTTTTACATTATAACTAGACCAGTTATTGGCTTCCTTATTAGCTATTTCTAAAAAAACTTTAGTGTTTTCTAATCTAACATATAGATACCAGCTTGCTCCTAGTGCTGTGCCTAAGATTAATAAGACTAATATGATTATTATATGTCTTGTTGTAGATTTATACGTTATCAAATAAGCTATAATAAAAGGAAGAAAAAGAGCGTATAAGTTTACAGGCCCTTTTGATAAAACTGAAATAGCAAAACCTAAAATCACGAGAAATGCATACAAAAATTTAAGTTTTGCAGACTGTATAGTTTTCACCATAAATAATAATCCTCCAATCATAGCTACATGTGTATAGGTGTCTGATGGGGCTTCAAACCTTATGGCTATATAATAAAATGAAGAGCCTAGGACTAACCCCGCTATTAAAGCTAGTTTTTTGCTGTTACTCAATGCTTTAAACAGATAATAACTTAGTAAAACACCAAGCGTTGCCGTTATGCTTGTTGGTAGTCTATTTAAAACGATGGAGTTAATATCAAATTGAATAAGTGGAGTGCTAAACCAGGAAGGAAAAGGAGGCTTTTCATAACGAGGAACATCATTCATGGTCGTTAACAACCAATTGCCTTCAGTCAGCATTTCTCTGGCAACAATAAAATTTCTAGCTTCCATAATTGAAACTTGCAATGAACTTAAATGAAAGCTATATGCTAAAATACAGAATATGATTAATGTTAGAGTAGGATGTTTTTCAATAAATGTTAACATGGTTTTAAGGATAATAAATATATGTTTCTTGAATAAATAAAAATTCCAAAAATATGGCCTAAAATCAGAACAGGATCAATTCTTAGCAAACCATAAATTAAGATTAAGATTGATCCAGACAAGCTGATAATCCAAAAAACAAGAGGTAAACTAGATGTTCTTTTCTTTTCAGAATACAACCACTGATAAATAAAACGGGATGTGAATAAAACTTGACTAATAATGCCTAATGCAAATAAAATATCTGACATGTCATTATTAAATATTAATTTATTGAGATCAAGTGTGTTATTATTATAGTAATAGAGCACGATCAAAAAGGGAAATATGACTAAAAACCATCGGAGGAATACAGGAAATTTTTTCCATTGTTGCGCCAGTTGAATATTGCGGATATAGATGAAATAAGTTAAACTCTGACCAAGCATAATTGCAAAGTCGTTCCTGAGATAACCATAAATAAACAATAGAAATGAAGCCAACAAACTGAGTTGCCAAAAGAAGCGTGGCGCCACAACTTTCTTTTGTTTTTCAGATGAAAGCCATTGGTATAGAGTTCGACTTGAAAACAAAATCTGTGCTGTAAAACCTATCACATAACTTAAAGTTTCAGTTATCATGCTATGATTTTGTTTTGTAATTGATGTATTTTTTTTTCATCCACATATAGGCAAAACAATCGATTAATGGACCAAAAAGTCTATTAAATAATCCAAATTTGGCCTTACCAGCAACTCTAGGAAAGTGTCTAACTTCAATTTGTTTAATCAATCCGTTTTGTAATAAAATCATTGCCGGTAAAAAACGATGTAAACCTTTAAACATTGGTATTCTTTGAGCGTAACTTGTTTTAATTATTTTGAGAGGACAGCTTGTGTCATCCATTCCATCATTTGTAAACCAGCGTCTAATAGTATTAGCAATTTTTGAACTCATATTTTTAACGAAACTGTCTTTTCTGTTATTTGACCGATTACCTGTTACCAAATCATATTCACCTATATGCTCTATGAGTAAATCAAAATCTTTAGGGTGTGTTTGAAGGTCAGCGTCTATATAACCCGTCAATTCTGTTTTAACATGGTCAAAACCTGCTTTAATAGCAGTACTTAATCCATAGTTTCTATCAAAATTTATATATTGAAAACGCTCATTTTCTTTACAAATTGATTTGATAATTTTTAAGCTATCGTCAGTCGAGCCATCGTTAATAAACAAAGCTTTACTTTGAAGTTTAGAACTTTTAAAATAATCTAAAAATTCCCTTTCTACTCTCTTTAAGTTTTCTGACTCATTAAAAACTGGGATGATAATCGTTAATTTATATTTTTCCATGTTTTAAAATCATATTATTATACCATTTTATTTGTTTTTTTATACCCTCATTTAAATGTGTTTTTGGTATATAGCCTAACAACTGTCTTGCTTTACTAATATCAGCGACTGTTTCTTGTTGGTCAGATTTTCTCGGAGATTTAGTCTCTATAGAGATGTGTTTTTTTAAGTTTTTTTCAACAAATAGAATACCGTTTTCGGTTGTCTCTTGTTGGAAATTACCAATATTAATGATTTCTAAATTTGTTTTTTTATAATTTTTTATGACTAAATAAATTCCATTGACAATATCATCTACATATGTAAAGCTACGTTTATGTGATTTACTGCCTTCAAAAAGTGGGAATTTTTGATTATTAATGCCAGCAGAAATAAGTTTTGTATAAAGTTTATCTGGTCGTTCTCTAGGTCCATAAACTGAGTATAATCGCAAGGAACAAGCCTTAAAATGATGTTTTCTAGCTTCGGCTAAAACCAATTGTTCGGCAGCTAACTTTGTGACGCCGTAATAAGACGTCGGCTCCACTTTTGCTTCTTCATTTTTAGTAGCAAACTTGCCGTAAACTGATGAGGTGCTGATATTGATAAACTGTACCAATTGTTTTTGGAGTTTGGCGAACTCAACTAATTTTTGGGTCGCAATAAGGTTATTGTTCAAGTAACTTTCAAAAGAACTTGTCTCTGATATGCCGGGTTGCGCAGCAAAATGAATGATAAAATGATAATCTTGATCAAGCATTTTGTAGGTGTTTTCATCACAGAGATTTCCTTCAATGATTTTTATGTCTTGAGCATTTAAAACCTCTGCATTAAAGCGCTTTAATTTTGTATCATAATAATCATTAAAACTATCAACACCTTCAACCACAAAATTTTTCTGGTGAAGGTATTCAGCCATATGGCTTCCTATAAATCCTGCAATACCGGTGATGAGTACTTTCATTTAAATTGTTTGTTTTTTGTATTCGATTCTAAAAAAAACTATTTAATGCGCTATAAAACTAAAACCAACTGAGGTGATATGAGCAGAGAAATTCTGAGTAGTTCGTTCATAATAGTTATATTCTATGTCTATACTTTTTAATCCAAAACCACCAATATTAAGCTTGTTGAGTGGATCATAAAACTTAAAACCTAATCCGTATTGATGTGCATCATAATCATCCAAATCATAATCTGAAGTATAAAATTCTTGTGTTGATAAAATGTTATTATACTTGCCAAAATAATCAGCTTTGCTTTGTGTGTAATATCTATACATTGGATACAAATATACCAATCTTTATAGGTAATTCAGCTTTAAATGTGTGTGAATTTACACCCCAGTCATCTGTGTAAAATCGATAATAAGTTCTAAAAACAAAATTTTGATTGATATAAAAACTACTTCGATTACCAATTGCAATTTTTGTTCGTGTGTCAGGTAATTGTTCTATATCATTACCTAACCTGAAATTTTCAATAATAGTTTCATTAATGTCAGAAAAATAGACGCGTTGATGTGGTGTTGAAAGCAAACCGTCTTGAAGTACAAAATCTGCTAAAAATGCTGTTTGTATAGATTTTGATAAGATTTGTGAATAGCTTAAACCTAGACTGTAAGAGCTTCTGTTTAAAGAACTAAATTCAGTATAATTATTATCATAATTAGTTTTACCATCAAAAATATAATCATTCAAGTTAAAATCATCTCTAAATTCAATGGGGTATTGCGGATCCCATGAATCTATAAAAACATTAGCTTTAAGTTGTAACTCTGTATTTTTCTCAAAGAAAAGTTTAGTAATGCTACCACCAAAACCAAATGAAGTGTAATCATATTCATTGGCAAATGAAACATTTCCTCTTAAAATCGTATTTCTGTCATCAGATGAATGTGAATAATCAGCAGTTAATCCAAACCAAGTATCTTTTTCTGAAGCACCTGAAGAAGCCACAAAAGCATCTGCAGGTTGTTGACCATCAAATGGATTTATATTGCTAGATGAAGCTGAAGTATAGGCAGAAACCGTTGCATCAATACTTAAAACATCATCGTCATTGAGTGGAATGGCAACATTAATTGATGGGGCGAAATCCGTTAATTCTTCAGTGCCACGACCACCAGTGACAGCGGCATTTTCACCATCTTGAGAATAATAACTTGATAGCAAATTAATCTCAGTTGATTCTAAAACACGTTTTTTATATTCAGTTTGAGCTTCTTGGGCAATAACATTAAACGTCAAAAGCAGAAATGTAATTGTATAAAATATTTTTTTCATTTTTCTTGATTTAGTTACAACCACAGCCTCCACCAGTTTTACCACCATTGGCACCTGCTGAAGCTTCTCGGTAAGATTGTAAAGTTGACTTATATTTATCTAGCTTACGCTCTGATAAAACCATGTCTGGATCGTTAATATTTATTTTCTCGTATTCTTTTACCGTAGCACAGGACGTAAAGAAAATACTAATCACTATTAGTTTTGCGAATGTTTTTATCATTGTGATGTTATATTTATTTTTTTTGATGTGGCTAAACTGCCATCGTTTCTTACTATAATTGCTTCAACTTGTGGTATTTGGTTAATGATATTCAAACCTACATCTGATCCCATTACAAAAACTGATGTCGCTAGCGCATCAGCCATTTCAGCTTTAGGAGCAAAAATGGTAACACTTAAAATTCCTTTAGTAGGCATTCCTGTTCTAGGATCAATGATATGAGCGTAACGCTCACCATCAATAGTTATATATTTTTCGTAATTTCCTGATGTGACTACGGCTTGATTATTTAATTCAAATAAACCGTAGCTTTTTGTCTTATCTAAAGGATTTGTAATTGCAATTTTCCATGGTTTTTCATCAGGTTGTTCTCCCCAAGTATTCATATCGCCAGATGCATTTATAATTCCACCAACAACGCCTTTTCTTATCAAAATTTGTTTGGCCTTATCAGCGGCATAACCTTTACCAATTGCTCCAAAGCCAATTTTCATTTTCTTTTTTTTGAGAAAAACAGTTGACTTTTCTTTATCTAAGACAATTTGCCTAAAATCAATGACTTTAACAGATGCATTAATTAGACTTTCAGCTGGCATGCTATGTGCTCGTCCGTCGAACTTCCATATATGATCAATAGAGGCAAAGCTAATGTCAAAAGCGCCATCAGTAATTTTGGAAATATCAATAGAGCGCTTAATGAGTTGAAGAAGTTCATCATCAACTTTTACTGGTTTTATACCTGCGTTACGATTAATTGCAGATGTTTGTGAAGTTGGTTTCCAAGATGATATTAGGTTTTCTATGCGCTTCATTTCAGCGATAGCTATTTCAAAATATTGATTCGCTTCTGTTTGTGAATTTGCCACAACAGTAATATCAAATTTACTTCCCATAATACCAAGATCACGTTTATAAATTGATTGACTCAGAGAGCTAAACCCAATAAAAAAAATAATTATTAAATAAAATCTACTTTGCATAAATCGCTTTGATGTAATCTTCTGGAGATAAATTTTTGTAACCTAGTTGATTCAGTACTTTTCCTTTGGCATCGAGTAACAAAACGTAAGGAAAATATCCATTAGCATTGTATTTTTCAGCTAATGCATTGTTCTTTGATTGTTGAATTTCTGATAATTGGTTTTTCTTGCGTTTAGGAAAATCAACTTTTAATAAAATCAACTTTTGTTTTGAATGCTTCTTAAAAGTTTCACTTTGCCATATTTCGCGATCTAATTTTATGCATGGTGCACACCAGTCTGATCCTGAAAAGACTAATAGGATTTGCTTTTGTTCTTTTTGAGCCTCTTTTTTTGACTTCTCTAAATCAAACTTCCAATCTTGGCCATACATTGAAATATTCAGAGTGAATATTAAAATAACAAAAATGTTTTTCATAACGTTATAGGTTTATTACAAAATAACGGTATAAGTAATTTTAATGTATAAAAATAGACATTTCTTAAGCAAATCTTAAGTTTGCGACCTTAAAGGTATTTCGATACTGAAAGTAGTAGTTTTAGCTGAAGATAAATCAAGTTTGATATCTAATAAATGTGCTGCCTTAGTGATAATTGCTAAGCCTAATCCATCACCTTTAATTGTGTTTGTGTGTTCTATATTTCGATAAAATGGGTTGAAGATTAGTTTTTTTTCTTTATCAGAAATTTTAGGGCCGATATTGCTGATTGAAATTTTTAAATTTAACTTGCTTAAGAAAAACTTAATGTCAATTGTTGTATTTGGATTTGCATATTTTACAGCATTAGAAATTAAATTGTCTAAAATTAAACTCAAATAGGTTTTGTTAACATAAAACTTAGTTTTAGAAACTTTTTTCACGTTTAAGCTAATATTTTTTTGTAGTATTTGCTGTTTGTAATTTGTTAGGATAGCTTCTGTTAAGTGATAAATATCTAGTTTTTCAACTTCAATATTTTTTTCTTTGTTGTCAAGTCTTGCCAATACAAGTAATTTTTCCAATGTATTGGCCATGCTGTCTATTTTATTGATATTCTGTTGTATTTCTTCAACATATTCTTCAGTTTGACGCTCTTTACGAATCAAAACTTCTAAGTTGCCTTTAATGACAGAAAGTGGTGTTCGTAATTGATGTGAAGCATCAGCAGTAAATTGTTTTTCACGTCTGATAGCTGCATCAATACGGTTTAAGAAATCATTGATTGTTTTTGATAAAGTTTCCAATTCATCTCCAGTACTTGGTTCTGGAACACGCTTGTTAAGATCGTTCGAACTGATTTCATCTACAGTTTTGGCAATTATTGTGATTGGTTTGATAGTCACTCTTGAAATAATTCTAGATGTAAAAAAAGTAATAACCAACAGAATTGGGAAGATTATTAATAGTGTGTCAGAAAGAGATTCTAATAGTATTTCTGAATCATCTATAGGCATTGCAATAGCTAGATAACCATAATTTTTTTCTTGATTTATTAGAGGTAATTGAATTTGTCTAACTTTTTTATTTTCTAAATGCTGATTGACTATAAATTTAGTATTCCTGTATAGATCAAACTTAAGTGAGGCATTATATAGATTAGGAGACTTATCAATTATGTTACCATTTAAATCAACAATTTCAACATATAAAGGAAAGGTTTGAACTTCTACATGTTCTCGCTCTAGCCACTCGTCTTTATACACAAAATAGACGCTGTCATTAACATATGTAAGTTCGTTTAAATGTTTTTGAGCCTCAAAATTTAAATGTTTATCAAATTCATTGAAAATAGTATTTTTAACAGTGAAATAAATAGCTATAAAAACAATTAAAGATAGACTCGCTATACCCAAAACAGAGTATGTAGCAATTCTATTTTTAATTGATAATTTATTCATCATTTGCTATAAAACCAACACCTCTTACGGTTTTGATCAATTTATTTTTTTGAAGTTTTAATTTCTTTCTAATCGCATTCATATAAACGTCTAAAATACCTGTATTATATTCAAAGTGGATATCCCAAACATTTTCAATAATGGATTGTCTTGTACAGACCTCACCCTTATGACGAATTAAATGCGTTAGAAAATTGAATTCTTTATCGGTTAATAATACTTTTTTGTCACCTTTCTTAACGCAATGTTTACTTATATTAATTTGGATATCACCAAGCACTATAATTTCATCAATTTTATAATGTAGCCTTAAATGTGTTTCTACTCTGGCAAGTAATTCTTCAAAGTTAAAAGGTTTCTTAATATAATCATTAGCACCACTCCTTAAACCCTCAATTATATCTTCTACTGTGTCTTTGGCAGTTAAGAAAATAACAGGAGTGGTGTTTTTTTTATGTCTTAACTGCTTACATACATCAATACCTTTCACTTTTGGCATCATCCAGTCCAACAATATAATATGAACTGTATTTTGTTCTAATACTTTAAAGACATCTTCGCCATTTTTTACAACAAGACAACGATAGCCTTCCTCACTAAGGCCTAATTTTATAAATTTTGCAATACCAACCTCGTCTTCTGCTATTAGTATTGTAAAGTCTGAATTGTTCATTTATTAATGCGAATGTCCAGCTGAATCTCCAGTCAATAAATCGAATGTTCCTTTTGTTAAAAAGACTGTATTCATATCAATTTCAGCGGATGTGATTAAAGGTTTAAATGAATTTTGTTGTTCAGTTTTCTCAACTTCTATTTTTTCAAAAACATAATGATCACCGTCTTGTTGCTTTAACTTTAAAACATAAGTATGTCCATCTAAATCAGCAAAGGCTGATTCGGGTAAGGCAAGTTGTTTTTTGGTTTTTTTATTAAATGAAGCTTTTACAAACATCCCAACCTTAAATCGTTCAGATTCATCTTTAGGATGTGCATGAACCTTGATGCTTCTGTCACTCTCGATTTCAGCACCGATTAACCTCACGTAGCCTTCATAAATACTATCTGAAATTTCAGGAATTTGAAATTCTACAGCTTGATCTGATTTTATGAAATTGAGATCTTTCTCAAAAACTTTCAATTCTAAATGCACGTGATCAGTATCGATAATTTCCATCATCGGTTCAGATTTAGCTACATAAGTTCCTTGAGAGATAAACATTTTAGAGATTTTTCCAGAAATAGGCGAATAGATTTTTATTTTCTCAGAAAAATGTCCATCTAAAATTCTTTTTGAACTTAAATTCATCAGCTGAATTTTTTTCTTCAAAGCATTGTCTTTTGCCTGAGCAGCTTTATAAAGACTACGTGTTTCTTGAAAAACCTTTTGTGAAATAACTTGATCATCATATAGATTTTTCTTGCGCTGAAATTCAGATTCTAAAAACTCTAATCTGGCATTGTTTTCAATATAGTCTTGTTGAATTGTAATATAATCCGGATTAGAAAGCTCGGCTAAAACATCGCCTTTATCGACCATGTCACCGATTAAAAGCGATGTTTCTGAAACATAACCTTCAAAAAAGGTTGACACAGACGCTTTGTTTTTTGGTGGGACATCAATTGAACCTCTAACGCTAACTTTATTGGAAAAGCTTAAAGAATCAGCTTTGCCAAGTTCGAAATTTGCTGTTTCAAATTGCGTTTGAGAAACCTCAATATGTTCATCATTATGCGAAAGATTATCTTCATTTTTCTCATCCGAATTTTGATTTGATTCAGAGGAAGTACATCCTGCAATGATGATAAATAGTATATATAAAAATTTTAAATTTTTCATGATTAATAGTTTAAGGTGAAGTAATTAAGTTGGATAACGCTTGTATTATAAGCTCTGATCAATTCAATATATGCTAATTTGATGTCTTGTGCATTTTCAATACTTTGCACATATCTAAAGAAATCAATCTCCCCGTTTTTGAAGCTTGATTGAGAACTTTCAATTATTTGATCAGCGACAAGTAATTGGTTTTCCTCAAAGTTATCTAAACTCTTTTTTTGTGTTTTATAAATGTTCAAAAGCTTTTCTTTTTGACTCTCAAAATCTAATTTGGCTTGAGCTTCATTGGCTTGTGCCGCAATTTGTTTATGTTTTTTTGCTTTGATGTCTGATCGATTTCCGAAGAATAATAATGGCACCTTTAAGCCAATTTCATAAATATCATAATTTGTTGAAATGTTTGAATTGGTTTTTATTGAGTAGCCTAAACTAATGTCAGGAAGAAGCTCATTTTTGGCTAAAGCAGCTTCTCGTTCACTGATTTTAGTATTAATTTTTTGTAGCTCTAAACCAGGATTATTCTCTATTTGATTCAAATCTAAGGTCAATCTAGAAAGTTTTCCCCCATTGAGATTGAGTTCTTCGGCTTGTACAATTTGCTTTAAACCTAAAATTGCATTATCGAGTTCTTGCATCATGTTATTGCGTTGGACTTCAATTTGTTGTTGCTTAGATTTTGCGGTGATTTTCTCTAAATATGTCGATTCGCCTTCTTCAAATTTACGTTTTGCCATATAGGCAAAGTCTCTGTAAACACTATCTAATTGTTTATAGATATTCAGTTTTTCAGTTGCTGCCAAATAATCTTGATAAGCGATATAAAGTGCTTTCGTTTGGACAATCTCTGAAAGTTGAGTTTGTGTTTCAGCATATAATGTTTTCGTTTTCAATAAACGTTTTTGGGTTCCGTATAAAGTAGGGAATTTAAAATCTTGAGAAACTCCATATTTCATCATAGGTTCACCTTTGACTGGATCAACTTCCAAGTTATCATATCCGAAACTCAAATTTGTTTTGTCAAACTTAAATGCATTGCCTTCATTCATCTTTTCTGACTCAGCTAAAAGTGTTTGAGCTTTTAAACCTTGATTATTCAGAAGCATCTGATTTTTTAATCTTTCGATTTCTGACTCTTGCGAATAAGCTGAAAAGCTGCAAATAATAAAAATAACAATGCTTAAAGCTGATTTAGAAATTTTCGGTTTATTTATTTTATTTTCTACAATCATATATAAAACAGGTAAAACAATTAAAGTTAGAATTGTTGAAGTGATAAGACCGCCAATAACAACAGTAGATAAAGGTCTTTGCACTTCAGCACCAGCTCCTGTTGATAAAGCCATTGGTAAAAAACCTAAAGCTGTTGAACTGGCTGTTAATAGAACAGCACGTAAACGATCTAAAGTCGCTTTTGTAATGTCATCTTTAGTTAAACGATGTTTGCTCTCTTTAAGATCTTTAAAATATTCTGCGAGAATAATTCCGTTAAGAACTGCAATTCCAAAAAGCGCAATAAAACCAACACCTGCAGAAATACTGAAAGGCATATCACGTAACCATAAAAGGAAAATACCGCCGATGGAAGCAAAAGGTATTGCCGTAAAGATCAATAAGGCATCACGGTGTTTTTTTAATGCGAATAAAAGCATAAGATATATTAGTACAAGAACAATAGGCACGACAATAAGGAGATGTCTTGTAGCACTTTCTAAATTTTTAAATTCACCGCCATAGGTCAAGCTATAACCAACAGGAAGATTTAAATCTGCATTAAGTGTATTTTGGATATCTGTCACCACCGATTTAAGGTCACGGTTTCTTACGTTAACACCTACAACAACACGTCTTTTTGTTTCGTCCCTTGAAATTTGTGCTGGGCCTTTTTGAAGCTGAATATCAGCGACTTCGCTTAAAGGAATTTTACCAGAGTTTGGTGTGTCAATCATTAAATTTCTGACATCATCAATATCTTGTCTTTTGCTTTCATCTAACCTGACAACAAGGTCAAAACGTTTCTCTCCTTCAAAAACAACACCGACTTGTTTACCTGCAAAACCTGCGGCAAGCATCATATTAATATCTTCGATGTTGAGACCGTAACGAGAAATTTTTTCACGTTTAAAATTAACAGTCATTTCAGGTAAACCAACTATCTTTTCGACACTGATGTCAGCGGCACCTTCAATAGATGAAATGAGCGCCCTTGCTTCGTTTCCTTTTTGAGCTAAAACATTAAGATCTTCGCCGAAAATTTTAACTGCAATATCAGTTTGAACACCGCTTACCAATTCATTAAAACGCATTTTGATAGGTTGCGTAAACTGGATTTCCATACCTGGTATAATGCTAAGTTCTTCTTTCATTCTATCAGCTAACTCATCTTTTGTTGATGCTGATTCCCATTCTTTTTGGGGTTTTAGTCTAATAATGATATCAGAGTCTTGCATTGACATCGGATCAGTTGGGACTTCTGCAGCACCAATTTTACTGACAACTTGCGTGACTTCAGGGAATTTATTGAGTAAGATTTGTTCTATTTCTGTCGTTCTTTCAATGGTGCTTTCGAGAGATTTACCTGTTTTTAAGACGGGCTGAATCACAAAATCACCTTCGTCTAGAGTGGGAACAAATTCGCTTCCCATTTTGGAAAAAGTAAAAGCACCAATACCAATTAAAAGAACAGCTGAACCAATTATTATACGTGGATGATCCAAAGACCATTTAAGAACGGGCAAATATCCACGCTTTGTGCTATTGATAATTTTATAAGAGAAAGTTGATTTATTTTCTTTTTTAGGTTTTAGAAATAGACTGCATGCAACAGGAATCCATGTAAAACATAAAAACATAGCACCAAGTAGGGCGAAACTAAAAGTTAACGCCATAGGTCTAAACATTTTTCCTTCAACGCCTGAAAGTGTTAGAATAGGTATAAAAACAATCAGAATAATCAATTGTCCGAATATGGCTGAATTCATCATTCTAGAAGCGCCAGAACGAGTTAGTTTGTCTTTAAGATTTTTGAATTCTTCAGAGTTTAATTTATTAAAATCTTTATGTTTCATCATCATTTTAAAAGCGACAAACTCCACAATAATGACGGCACCATCAATGATAATCCCGAAGTCAAGCGCCCCCATACTCATGAGGTTTGCATCGATATTAAAGATATACATCAAGCTAATCGCTATGAGGAAACTTAATGGAATAACAGAGGAGATTATAAGTCCAGAGCGTAAATCACCGATTAATAAAATCACGATAAATGCGACAACAAATAATCCGATCAATAAATTTTCTGAAATTGTAGAAGTTGTTCTGCTAATTAATTCACTTCTATCTAAAAACCCGTTGATGTGAACACCTTCAGGTAAAGATTTTTCAATTGAATTGAGACGTTCTTTGACATCATTAATAACTGTATTGGCATCAGCATCTTTAAGCATCATCACTTGACCGAGAATTTTTTCACCTTCTCCGTTTCCTGTAATAGCGCCAAATCTTCTGGCGTGCCCGTACCCAACCTTAGCAATATCACTGATGTAAATAGGATTGCCATTTCTGTTTTCGACACTGATGTTTCTGATATCATCAAGACTTTTAACCAAGCCTTCACCACGTATAAAATACGCCTGATTGTTACGCTCGATATAGCTACCGCCTGCAACAGAGTTGTTTTTTTCTAAAGCTGTAAACACCTTATCAATGCTAATATCAAAAGCATCGAGTTTTTCAGTATTAATGGCAACTTCATATTCTTTAAGATAGCCTCCCCAGGTATTAATCTCAACAACGCCAGGAATTCCTGAAAGTTGACGTTTCACAATCCAATCCTGAATACTTCTTAACTCCATTACTGAGTATTTGCCTTGGTGTTCTTCTTCAACTTCTAAAGTATATTGATAAATTTCTCCAAGGCCAGTTGTAATTGGTCCCATTTCTGGTGAACCAAATTCTTCAGGAATTTTTTCCTTTGCCGCATTAATTTTTTCTGCAATTAATTGTCGAGGTAAGTAGGTTCCCATATCATCATCGAAGACAATAGTCACAACAGAAAGTCCGAATTTACTGACAGAACGAATTTCAGTTACGCCAGGTAAGTTGGACATCTCTAACTCAATAGGGTAGGTGATGAATTGCTCAACATCAGCAGTTGATAAATGCCTTGAGGTTGTAATAACCTGAATTTGGTTGTTGGTAATATCTGGAACAGCGCCAATGGAAATTTTTGTGAGGGAAAATAGTCCAAAACCCACTATAAAAGCTGTTAATAATAGAATGAAGTATTTGGACTTCAAACTAAAATCAATAATTTTAGATAACATGTGTATAAGTATTTAATTAAAAATCTTGTTTAAAACAATATTTAATTAAATCATGCGAGGAGGTTGTAGTATTTTGGAAAGCTCAGCAGAATCAAAATGCTTGATATAAGCGACGTTGAGTTCTGGTTTGTAATGTTTAAAAATTAATTTAAAATCGAAATCTAAATTGGGTAATGCTAAATTGTGATTATGTGTATGAAATTGACACTCCTTAAAAGGTAAATTTTCATGGTCAGAGTGGCCGTGATTATCAGCGTGAGATTGTCTATCTATTCCAAAATGTTCATCCAAAAAATCGTAAACATTATCATTGAACTCTGCTTTATGCAACTGATAGTGTTTATAAAGCTCATTGATATTATACAAGTTTGTGCTTGTCAATATAAGTGATTGTGACAATGAAAGAAAACTCAATATGTAGATAAATAAAATTTTCATCACAGCAAAACTACGATAATTTTTTTCAAAATAATCAATTTAATTTGACATGAAATGTTAAAGAATTTATTAATGGAGTCATAATACTTATTGAATGAAAGCATGAGAAGCAATTTATGTTTAATTTTGTCGAAAATTATATTTCTTGAAAAGATTCATATACCTTTTATTCATTTTTCCCGCGTTTCTTTTTTCGCAAACAAAAGATATTTATTACGAAAGTGACAGAACTAATTTGGATGAAGAAAAATATCCTGATGCTGTTATCTTTAATAAAGTGACAAATCAAGTTTACTTTAAGCACGAAGGCATTGAAGTTTGGTGCGACCAAGCTTTGTTTTATCAAAAAGATAATTTCTTTAAAGCTTACGGAAATGTGAAAATGAATCAAGGTGATACCATTAAAATGAACAGTAAATATGCTGAATATGATGGGAATTCAAAATTTGCTTTCGCCAGTGATAAAGTCAGTTTAAGAACACCAGATAACCAACTTTCAACAGATTCATTGTTTTTTGATCGTCAAAAACAAGAAGCTTTTTACAGAAGCGGTGGAAAAGTGAGAGATTCTCTAAGCACAATTACAAGTCAGCGCGGAACTTACTTTATGGAAAAAGAAAAGTATAGTTTCCGTCAAGATGTTGTTGTGACGCATCCTGAATATATTATTCACTCTGAGCATATCGATTTTTACACAAAATCTGCACATGCATATTTATATGGGCCTTCAACTATTGAGGGAGAAACCAGCACGGTTTACTGTGAGAGAGGTTTTTATGATACACGAGCAGATGAAGGTTATTTTGTAAGAAATTCACATGTAGAATATGAAAATCGAGATCTTTATGGTGACAGTATTTATTTCAATCGAAATAAAAATTATGCGGCAGCCACAAATGATATTAAAGTGATTGACACAGTGAATGCATCAACTTTGTATGGTCAATTTGCTGAAGTTTTTAGGGATAAAGATTCATTAATTGTGACTGGTTTACCTCACGTTGCGACCTTACAAGAAGGCGATGCGAAACAAGATTCTCTTTTTATAGCAAGTGATACTTTAATTTTAAAAGGAAAAGAAACAGATAGAGACATCAGCGCTTTCTATGATGTTAGGATTTATAAATCTGACCTCAATGGAAAGTCTGATTCACTTCATACCAATGAAAAAACTGGTTTGACAAAAATGATTGGTAATCCTGTTTTGTGGTCTTTTGATAATCAAATCACAGGCGATACAATTGAATTGATATCAAACACAGAAACTGAAAAATTAGATTCTTTAAAAGTTTTTGACAATAGTTTCATGATTCAAAAAGACAGTATCGACGGCTATAACCAAGTGAAAGGACAATATTTATATGGTTTATTTGAAGACAATGAAATTTACGAGGTAAATGTGATTAAAAACACGGAAACGATTTATTACGTTCGTGAAGATGATGGTGAGCTTTTTGGAATAAATAAATCTCTTGCTGCAAAAATAAAGATGTTGTTAGAAAATCGTGAAGTGACAGATATTTATTATTACAACCAACCTGAAGATAAAACTTATCCTGAAGATGATTTTCCGCCAAATGCCAGAAAACTAAAAGGATTTTTATGGCGAGGAGACGAACGACTTTACCAAAAATCTGATTTGTTTACCAATCGTAAAACTTACAAAAAAACTGAAATTCAAGGGATAGAAGATCCTGAAGAGGAAGAAGAAAAACCAACTGAATTTAAGATTAATGAAAAATCTTCATTGCGAGAAGCAAAAGATAAAAAAGACAAATTAAAGTCGGAATAATGCAAACAGATTTTAAAAAATTCCAAGCGCAAACAACACCACATCCATTGGGTTTGGAGGTTGATTATGCAAAGGGAAGTTACATATACACAACAGACGGCGAAGCACATTTAGATTTTGTAGCCGGCGTATCGGCTTGTGGTTTGGGACATTCAAACCCTAAAATAATCTCTGCGATTAAAGATCAGCTCGATCGCTATATGCATGTGATGGTTTATGGAGAATATGTTCAAAAACCTGCTGTTGAGTTTGCGAAATTACTCGCTGAGAATTTACCTAAACCTTTATCAAAAACATACTTAGTGAATAGCGGAACAGAAGCCATTGACGCTTCCATGAAGTTAGCGAGACGCGCAACTGGACGTCAAGAAATCATCGCTGCTAAAAATTGCTATCATGGTAATTCTTTTGGTGCTTTAAGTTTGATGGATTATGAAGAACGTATCGCACCTTTTAGACCTTTGATTCCTGAAATTCGACATATTAACTTTAATGCTGTCGATGAGTTAAATCAAATTACTGAAGAAACTGCTGCTGTTATTTTAGAAACAATTCAAGGAGGCGCAGGCTTTATTGAACCTCGAAATAATTATTTACGAAAAGTAAAAAAACGCTGTGAAGAGGTAGGCGCTTTATTGATATTGGATGAAATTCAACCAGGCTTTGGACGAACAGGAAAGCTCTTTAGTTTTGAATATTATGGCATTGTGCCAGATATATTAGTGATTGGCAAAGCGATGGCCTCTGGTATGCCAATTGGCGGATTTGTGGCTTCATCTGAGTTAATGGATCAATTGAGCGATCATCCTAAAATGAGTCATATCACAACTTTTGGAGGAAATCCTGTTATTGCTTCTGCAGCTTTAGCAACTTTACAAGAGTTATTAAATAGCAACCTTATTGCTGAAACATTAGAAAAAGAAAAACTGTTTAGAAAGCTTTTAAAACACGATTTAATCGAAGAGGTGAGAGGCAAGGGCATGATGATTGGCGTTATTTGCAAAAGTGAAGACATGGCTAATCAACTTGTTCTTGAGGCTAAAAAGAATAATCTTATTTTGTTTTGGTTGCTTTATGAAAAAAAAGCAGTCAGAATTTCACCACCTCTAACGATATCAAATGAAGAGATAGAGAAAGGATGTCGCATTATTATTGGTATATTAGATAAAATAAAAACTAATCTTACATAGATTGTTGATAAGATTTTAGCGAAAGCAGATGTGAATTCTTTAAAGAAACTTATCTTGACAAAAATTTTTTAGAATGAAGTTAGATCCATTTCAACACGAGGATTTTAATTTTCCGATTGATAAATTTGAGACGATGCTCAAGACAAATGAAATTTTGTTTTTTGATCTCGCTGAGTTCGAAAATATCGTTGGTCACTACATGGATACTGGCAAGATGACTTTAGCTAAAAAGGCTTTAAAGTTAGGTCTTGATCAGCATCCCATTGCTGTTAATTTACTTTCTTTGAAAGCAGAACTACTTATTCTTGAAAATCGTTTAGAGGAAGCAAATAACTTATTATTTGAGCTGAAATCAATCGAGCCTCATAATGAAGAAATCTATATCATGATTGCAAATGTGTTGTCTAAATTAGATCAACATCATGAAGCTATTTCGGTTTTAAAGGACGCTTTAAAATTTGCCTCTGAACCTGTTGAAATTCATTCAATGTTAGGAATGGAGTATTTGTTTTTGGAAAATTTCACTTTAGCCAAAGAATCTTATATCGAATGTGTTAAGCTTGATAAATCCGATTACACAGCTTTGTATAACGTGATTTATTGCTTTGATTTTTTAGACCAAAAAGCAGAAGCTATTCAGTTTTTAAAGGAGTTTATTAACGAAAATCCTTACTCGGAAATCGCTTGGCATCAAATGGGGAAATTGCATTTTGAAAACCAAGATTATCATAAAGCCACTGAAGCTTTTGATTATGCGATTATTTCTGATGAATATTTTGTTGGAGCTTACATTGAAAAAGCAAAAGTTCTTGAGCGACTTAAAAAATACAAAGAAGCCATTTCTATTTATCAATTGACTTTGCAACTTGATGATCCTACTGCATTTGTTTATTTAAGAATTGGTAAATGTTACGAGGCTTTAAATGATAGAAAGAAAGCGCTTAAGAATTATAAGCAAGCCATTCATGAAGATCCTTTGATGGATAAAGTTTGGTTGGTTTTATCAGATTTCTATGCTAAAGAAAACGCTTATGATAAAGCTTACTATCACATCACAAAAGCGATTAATATTGATGAAGAAAATGTTTTGTATTGGAAGCAATTAGCTTTTATCTCTAATGAACTTGGCAGAAAAGAAGAAAGCATGCATGCTTTAGGTCGCTGTCTTGAGTTGGGTAACTATGAATACGAAACATGGATTACTCGAATAGATTTGCTCGCTGAAATGAATCAATTAGATGCAGCTTTATTAACAATAAGTGAAGCTTTGGACTTTTTTCCAGATGACTTTAAACTTATTTATAGAAAAGCTGGTTTATATTATTATAAAGGAAGACAAGAAGATTCTTTCCAACTTTTAGAGAAAGCATTGCAACTGCACACAAGTTATGTGCTTTTAAGTCAAAGTTTATTTCCGCGTTTATTTGAAGAAGATCGAGCGATGGAATTGCTCAAAAAATATTTTAAAGAATAAAACGAATTAATTTCTGATCGAACTCAACTGATTTGAAATTCATTTCATTTTTGATGTACTCAAGACTTTTTTCACTGTAAAAAAAGACGTGAGTTTCATCATCTTTATAATGCCAGTTCTCGAAATCTTTTTGATTGTTTTTTTCAAGAAACAAACTTGTTTTACACAAAAGTTGACCTTTGGGTTTTAGCATTTGTCGCAGTTTTTTAAACTCAGCTTTTGGGTTGTAGAAATGCTCCATCACTTCACAACAGATAATGAAATCATATTGATTTTCTAAGACTTCTGGCTTATCATGAAAGAAAGGATCATAAAGTTTGATGTGTTTATAGCCTTTTTGTTTTAATACGTAAGTCGCCACTGGGCCAGTTCCACAACCATAATCTAAACCCTGATGATGCTCTGAAAATTCATTTTCAATAGCTTTTGTGATCGGAGAAACAAATCTTTGGTATCGCAGATCTGTCACATCGTTATTATGTGTTTCATAGCGCTTTTGCTCATCATTTGAGTTAACGTAATCATCAGGACGCATAAAAACTGACGCACAATGCTCACATCTAAAATAGATTTGCTTGTGTTTAGATTTTGTAAAAAAAGAAGCTTGACTATTGCACAAAGGACAGGCAAGAGTCAAGCTTAAAATATCATCTGAAACAGACATGTGTTGCGCTTAAAGTTTCCTGATTTGATCTAATTTAGTTTTCCACATGTCGAGATCTTCTTTTCTTTTTTCAATTTTGGTGTAAACATCTTTAACCAAAGGATTTTCTTTATTTGCTGTTGAGAAGAATTGGAGGTTATTTTCTAATTGGTTAATCTCCGATTTTGTCTCGTCAATTTTCTTTCTTAAGAAAGACTCTTCACGCTTAATTTTCTTCGTATCAGTCGCTTCATCAAGATCTTGAAGCTTATTTTGATACTTCATCAATTCAGCATCTTTTCGGCTGATATCAACTGTTTTGAAAATTTGATCAAGCGCACGATTAAATTTTCCTTCAATATATCTTTTGTGCTGAGGTACAAAACCAAGCTGATTCCATTTTTCAATGAATTGCTTAATAACTTCAAGTTTTTCTTCATCTGAGCCTTCAAGTTTTAATGCTTTAAGTTCATTGACTAAATCTTTTTTCTGGTTAAAAGCTTCAAACTCTTCTTTGTTTTCCTCTTTTTTCTGACTGTGATATTTATCGAAATAATGATTACAAGCCGCCTTAAATTCTTTCCAGATTTTATCAGAATCTTTTCGAGGCACGTGCCCGATTTTCTTCCAATCTTCCTGGATTTTTTTCATGATAGGCGTTGTCTTCTTGAAGTCTTCACTGTCTTTATGTTCTTGAGCAACCTTGATTAATTCTTCTTTCTTTTTAAGATTTTCGTATTGCTCTTTCTTTAAGTCTTTATAAAAACGATTTTTCTTTCTATTAAATTCGCGAGTTCCAGTTTTGAAAGCATCCCAGGTTGCTTCATTATCTTTACGCGGCACTTTTCCTGATTTGAAAAATAACTCTCTTAGTTTTTCAACGTTTTTAATTTTCTGTTGCGCGTCATTATGAGTGCTGACATCTTTATTTGCTATTTTTTGAATTTGAGCAATAATGTCGTTTTTAACATCAAGATTCTTTTCACGATCTTTATCTAGCTCTTCGAAATGTTGATTGCGTTTATCATGAATTTTCTTGGTGGCTTCACTAAATTTTTGCCAGATATCTTCACGATATTCTCTAGCGACTGGGCCAAGTTCTTCTTTCCACATTTTATGTAGAAGTTGTAATTCTCTAAACGCACGATTGATATCCTCTTCATCAGCAAGCTCTTCAGCTCTTGTGATAAGTTTTAGTTTCTGATCTAAATTATGCTTGAAGTCAAGATCTCTAAACTCTCTATCTAAGTGTAAAAAGTCGTAAAAACGCTCAACGTGATGGTGGTAATTGTTCCATAATGTAGAGTAATCTGCTTTAGGAACAGAACCCGCATTTTGCCAACGTTCTTGTATTTTCTTAAACTCTTGAAAGCTTGCAGACATGCTTTCTCCAGAGCCAATCATGTTTTTGAGTTCCTCAATAATACCTAAACGAACTTTAAGATTTTCGTTGAGGTTCTTCTTGAGTTGAGAGTAATATTTATCTCTTTTTTCACGGTAATCAAAATATGTTTGATAGAATTTTTTCTTGATAGGTGAAGAGTAATGAAAGTCAATGACGTTTCCGCCTTCTTCTACAAATTCTTCTTTTTTCTCTTCAATAATTTCATTGAACTTTTTGTCAAATTCAGTTTTAATCTGATTAACGTGATCACGAATATTTTGAACTTTTTCGCTTTTAAGCAAACTGTTTAATTCCAAAACGAGTTCGTCGATAGACATAGCCTCGTAATCTTTCATCAAGATTTGATGACGACTTGCATTATCAACATCTTCACTTTCCTCAGCATTTGCATCTTCAATTTCTTTATGATGCTCATCTTCTTTTTCTTCAGTTGATGAAGAAGCTTCGGCTTCGTTTTCTACATCAGTATTTTCTTCCGTAGAATCTTCTTGAGGAGAATTAGCTTGTTGATCTTGAGTCGTTTCTTGAGAATTTTCTTGTGAGTCTTTCTCTTGATTTTCAGTAGGCTTTGTGTTGTTAGACATTTGTTTCAATGTTAAAGTTCGTAGAAGTTGGAAATATAAGAACTCGCCAGCAAATACACAAAATAATTGCCATTTATATATGCTTAAAAATCATTTGATTTTAGGCTATTGATGCCAAATTTCCCATGCTTTTTCAGCTTGAAATTCTAACATTTTTTGACCGTTATAGACTTTTGTATCATGTTCTTTCCCGAGTGCTAAAAAAGTTGTAATCGGTGGATTGTAAACCAAATCATAAAGCAAATGTTTATGAGAAAGATATTCGTAAGGAAGTTGCGGATGATTTTCAATATTCGGATGTGTGCCAAGCGGTGTGCAATTGACAATAACTTGATGATCCTTAATGATTTCAGCATTTAAATCATCATAAGTTAAAACTTCTTTTGCAGCTGTTCTTGAAACTATTTGAGTTTCGAAACCCATCGACATTAATGCTTTTTCAATAGCTTTTGAAGCGCCACCACTTCCCAAAATAAGTGCTTTATGGTGATGATTTTCAATTAATGGAAAAAATGATTTTGTAAAACCATAAATATCTGTGTTATAGCCTTTTAAATTTCCTCTTTCAATTTTGATGACATTAACTGCTCCAATTCTTTTAGCAGATTCATCAATTTCATCTAAGTGCTTGATTATTTCTTCTTTGTATGGGATTGTAACATTCAAACCAACCAAGTCAGGATTGTTTTTCAAAACATTTTTCAATTCAGATAAATCTGAAATATCAAAGTTATGATAATTGGCTTCAATTCCTTCGTTAGCGAATTTTTTCTCAAAATAGGGTTTGGAAAAAGAGTAATCTATATTTCTTCCTAAAAGTCCGAAATTTTTCATGTCAAGCTTTTGTTCTTTTGGATGACCAAATTAACATTAATACTATCAAAATCCCAATGATTATAAAACTAATTTCTAGCCAACTGCCCATCATTGAAAGTTTAGGTAAATAGCGATCGTAGGTTTCAATAACAAAATTTCCATTACTGTCTTTAAGCATTTGTCCGGCTTCATTTGTTTTAATCACTTTTGTTTTCCAAGGCCAAACAACACCTAAACTACCTGTGATAAATCCGATGATAAATGCAAAAGTTAGATTTTTAAAATATTTTAATAAATAACCTAACGCATGTGATAATGTCACAAGTCCAAACATTGATCCAGCAGTAAAAACGGCTAAAACTTTAAGTAAATTGATGCGTTCAGGGTTTGAAGTAAAACTGAAATCCCATTTGATAATCTCGGCAAAAGTATCGTACAAGGCATTGACTGAATCGACAAGAAGTAGAACGTAATTTCCTAGTAAGATGAGAATAAATGAACCTGAAAGACCCGGAAGTGTCATACCAGAAACACTAATGATACCACATAGGAAAACAAACCAGAGATTGTCATTTTGTGTTGCTGGTTCAAATAAACTTATGCTCACACCACCTAAAACGCCAATAACGATCATGGCAATTTCCTTTTTATTGGTGACTTTAAAGTCCATTGCGATATAATAAATCGAGCCCAAAATCATTCCGAAAAATAAAGCCCAGACTTTGATTTCATAATGAATCAAGAAGTAATCTAAAATTTTAGAAACGCTGAAATAACTGAAAATCATTCCTAAAATCAGTAGACCTAAAAACCTAAGATTTAAGTAATTGTATAAACTTTTAAACCGACCATTGACCAGTAAAAGAAGAGATTTAGAATTAAACTTTTGGAGTGAGTAAATAAACTCTTCATAAAACCCAGCAACAAAAGCAACTACACCGCCAGATACACCAGGAACTTTGTTGGCAGCACCCATGGCAACACCTTTTAGAAAAAGAAGAAGTCTATCTGCAAAAGTGCGTTTCTTTTCCATTAGTTTGTTTTTTTGTCACCTATTTTTTCTAGTAAAATGATTGTTAGAAAACCAACAATAAATAAGAAAATTGCAAAAATCATGTGGTTTTCGCCATCAAAATTAGCAGGCAAAACAGAGCGTTCAGCAATGATTCTTGTTTTACCTCCAATAATTTCTGTTTTTAAAACTTCCTTCCAAGGCCAAATTTTGTTCAAAGAGCCAAGAATGAAACCACCCAACAAAGCAAGCGTCATATTTTTATAATTACTAAACAGCCATTTCAAAAGCTTTGAAAAAGTTAATAAACCTGTGATGCCACCCAAACCAAAAATTAAAATAATTTCAAAATCCAAACGACTTACTGCTTCGCTCGCATCTTTGTAAACGCCTAAAAGCAGGAGAATAAAAGCTCCTGAAATACCAGGAAGAATCATGGCGCAAATCGCAATTGCACCAGCAAAGAAGAAATAAAAGTTACTGTTCGCGCCACCTGCAGGTGTCAATTGTGTGACGCCAAAAGCAATAATGGCACCAAGTGCAAATATAATGTAGGTTGATAATCGCCATTTTGTGACTTGCTTAGCGACAAACCAAACGCTAGCTAAAACGAGACCAAAGAAAAAAGCCCAAATTTTGATGGGATGACTCTCAATTAAGTAATGTGCCAATCGCATCAAAGTAAATAGGCTGATTCCGATACCGATGGCAAGAGAAATCAGGAAATTTCCATTGAGTTCTTCCCAAAATGGCTTAATTCCTTTTTCTTTTAAGGTTTTAAAAAGCCCTAAATTAATATTCCCTATGCTTGTGATTAACTCTTCATAAATTCCAGTGATAAAAGCAATTGTCCCTCCCGAAACACCAGGGATGACATCTGCGGCTCCCATTGCTAAACCTTTAAGCGAGATGCCGATATAATCTTTAAAACTTCTACTCATGCGCTATTTTCAATTGAAATATGATGTATTTATAATAAACTTAAAAACGCTTTGCAAATTACAAATATCATTTGTGGAATGCACTTTTTTCTATTCAAAATTATGAGCCTTTGATGAAGATTAATTCATCATTTTTTTAACGTCAATATTTTATTTACTAAGCTTTGCTATTAATTAATTGTTAATTGACTTGAGAAGATGTTTTTTGTCTGTGAATTGACAGAAATTTGCATGATGCAGAATACAGAACGCGTTAGAGATAGACGTACAGAAAACATCATTTTATTAGTTTTAGGAACATTGATTGCGATCGGTCCGCTTTCCATTGATATGTATTTGCCAAGTTTTGATCGCATTGCAGATTACTTTCAAACGACTAAAGCACAGGTCGGTTTTTCATTAACCAGTTACTTTATTGGTATTGCTTTTGGACAACTAGCTTATGGTCCAATCATGGACAAATTTGGTCGTAAAAAACCTTTACTCATCGGTTTAGTTATCTATATAATTTCTGCTTTAAGTTGTTTTTACTCACCAACATTATGGTGGTTAATTATTTCAAGATTATTTTTAGCAATCGGCGCATCTGCAGGTATGGTTGCTGCTAAAGCTGTTGTGCGGGATGTTTTTCCGCCTGAAGAAGTGGCAAGAGCAATTTCTTTTTTGATGTTAATTATGGGCGCTGCTCCTATTATAGCTCCAACCTTGGGCGGATTTATTATTGCCCATTTCACATGGCAAATTATATTTTTAAGTTTAGCCATTATAGCTAGTTTAATGTTTGTCAGTACTTATTTTCTTTTGCCAGATCATTTTGAGCCCGATAAAACTGTACAACTAAATGTGAAAGATGTTTTAATAAAATATAAAGACATCTTTAAGGATAAAATATTTTTTACATTTTCTCTGGCAGGAAGCTTAACAGTTGGAGCTTTGTTTGCGTACATTTCAAAAGCACCTGGTTTGTTTATGGATAAATATGAAATGACAGAATCTGAATTTGCGATTTTGTTTGGGGTTAATGCTTCAGGACTTATCCTGGGAAGTCAATTAAATCGTTTTTTACTCAAAAGGATTCGAACTTATGAACTCACTTTAAAAATCAGTTACATTTTAATTTTCTTATCTGCAATTTTAGTCGTCAACGCTTACAGCTCTCAAAGGTTTGATGTGACTGTTGGAAGTCTTTACTTGATATTGTTTTTATTAGGTTTTCAAAATCCGAATACCACAGCATTATCGCTTTATCCATTTATAAAGAAGGCAGGAAGAGCCTCAGCTTTAATAGGAAGTTTTAAAATGATATTTGGTGCAATAGCTTCTTACATTATCAGCTTATTTGTTGATAAAAACCTCATGCCAATGTCCATTGTTATTTTAGTTAGCTTTGTACTAAGTAGTTTTTTCTTACTCAGATTTAAGTTTAGGGAAAAAGATGCACTTGCACATGTGATGGGCTAAATATATTCTAGCATTCAATTTTTGTGTCGTTAGTTTGATTAAATGCTTCTTAAAAGTTTTATAATTAAACAGTGATATTTAGCTCTGTTTCTTTGTATGAGTTAATTTAGAAGGAAAGCATTTCCTCATTTATGAAAATACTTCTAACAGGCGCAACAGGATATATCGGAAAAAGGATTTTACCAATTTTGGCAGGTCAAGGACATCACATGGTTTGTTGTGTTCGTGATCCGCATCGTTTTAATCCGCCGCAGTCGATTAAGGACAATGTATCTGTTATTCAAGTAGATTTATTAGATGAAGATTCTTTAGATAAAATTCCTCAAGATATTGACGCCGCATATTATCTTGTGCATAGCATGTCAACTTCTGCAGATTACCAGAAAATGGAAGAAGACTGTGCAGTTATTTTCAGAAATGCAGTTGAGTTAACGAATGCAAAACATGTTATTTACCTCAGTGGGATTGTTAACGAAAATAATTTATCAAAGCACTTGGCGTCTCGTTTAAATGTTGAAAATAAACTCTCAGAAGGAAGCTATAATTTTACAAGTCTTCGCGCCGGAATTATCATAGGTTCAGGAAGTGCATCATTTGAAATTATTCGAGATTTAGTTGAAAAACTGCCTGTTATGATCGCTCCTAAATGGCTAAATACAAGATGTCAGCCGATTGGAATTTCTGACGTTATGATTTTTCTGACTGAAACATTAATGAATGAAAAAACATTCAATCAACATTTTGATATCGGAGGTCCAGATGTTTTAACTTATAAAGAGATGCTTCTTGGTTTTTCAGATGCAAGAAATCTGGGACGTAAAATATATACAGTTCCTGTGATGACGCCTAAACTTTCATCATATTGGTTATACTTCGTAACTTCTACAACTTATAAATTGGCCTCATCACTTGTCGATAGTATGAAAGTTGAAGTTGTTTGCTCAAATAACGAGATCAATAAAATTTTAGATATTGAACCCATCACTTATTCTGAAGCTTTACAGAAAGCTTTTCAGAAAATAGAAAGCAATGAAATTTTATCAAGTTGGAAGGATGCTTCAGTCAGTAGTAATTTCCCTGTGAACGCCTCAGAATTTATCAAAGTTCCTGACTATGGTTGTTTTAAGGACAAGCGATCAAAAGAATTTGTGAGTCGTGAAATATGTTTAGAAAAAATATGGAGTATAGGAGGCGAAACTGGTTGGTATTACGCCACATTTCTATGGAAAATTAGAGGCATGATGGACAAATTTATGGGTGGTGTTGGCCTACGTCGCGGTCGAACAAACCTTCATAGAATTGATGTTGGAGATTCTTTAGATTTTTGGCGTGTACTTTATGCAGATAGGCAAGAAGGTCGCTTGTTACTTTACGCCGAAATGAAATTGCCTGGAGAAGCTTGGCTCGAATTCAAAATGGAAAAAGATAAGCTTGTGCAAACAGCAACATTCAGACCTAAAGGTTTGCTAGGGCGTTTATATTGGTATTCTGTATTGCCATTTCATGCATTTATTTTTCAAGGTATGTTGAATCGGTTGACCTCTAAAAAACTTTCTTGGGTAATTTAGAATCTTAATAATATTTCATAAAAAAAGCACATTCCAGATTTTGAAATGTGCTTTTGTGTAAATAAAACATCTTATGAATTAGATGATTTTATGACGCTTACGGTCAACTTCTTTTAGGTAAATTTTTCTTAAGCGAAGGAAGTTAGGTGTCACTTCTACATATTCATCTTTTTGGATATATTCAAGCGCTTCCTCTAAAGAGAATTTCTTTGCAGGAACAATTTTTGCTTTATCATCAGCACCAGAAGATCTCACGTTAGAAAGCTTCTTAGTTTTTGTAATATTCACAGTGATATCATCTTGACGAGAGTTTTCACCTATGACTTGTCCTTCATAAATTTCTTCACCAGGATCAACAAAAAACTTACCACGATCTTGTAATTTATCAATAGAATAAGGAATTGCTTTTCCTTTTTCCATAGAAACTAAAGAACCATTTAATCTTTGAGGAATATCACCTTTAAGCGGTTGGAATTCTTTAAAACGGTGTGCCATAATTGCTTCACCAGCAGTAGCGGTTAATAATTGGTTTCTTAAACCAATAATACCACGAGAAGGAATAATAAACTCAATCACCATTCTGTCGCCACGCGTTTCCATGCTTAGCATTTCACCTTTACGCATTGTGACCATTTCAACTGCTTTTCCAGAAACATTTTCAGGTAAATCAATTTTTAATTCTTCAACAGGTTCACTTTTAACACCGTCAACTTCTTTGATGATAACTTGTGGTTGCCCGATTTGTAATTCGTAACCTTCACGACGCATCGTTTCGATTAAGACAGATAAGTGCATGACACCACGTCCATAAACGATAAATTTGTCTGCAGAATCAGTTTCTTCAACACGTAGAGCTAAGTTTTTCTCAAGCTCTTTCATCAAACGATCCTTAATATGTCTTGAAGTCACAAATTTTCCATCTTTTCCGAAAAATGGAGAATCGTTAATTGTAAAAAGCATACTCATCGTAGGCTCATCAATTGTGATTGATTTTAAAGCTTCAGGATTTTCAATATCGGCAACTGTATCACCAATTTCAAAACCTTCTAAGCCCACCAATGCACAAATATCTCCAGCTTTAACCTCCTTAACTCTTAATCGACCAAGACCTTCAAAAGTATATAATTCTTTAATTTTAGTTTTGGTAATGCTGCCATCTCTTTTGACCAAAGAAACTTGAATACCTTCTTTAAGTGTTCCTCTTTGCAAACGACCAATCGCGATACGACCCGTATATGAAGAGAAATCAAGAGAAGTAATCAGCATTTGAACTGTTCCTTCTTGAACTTTAGGCACTGGAACGTGTTCAACAACCATGTCCAACAAAGGTTCAAGATTTTCAGTTTTCACCTCAGGGTCTTCACTCATCCAGTTGTTTAAGGCAGAACCATAAACAGAAGGGAAGTCAAGTTGCCATTCTTCAGCACCTAATTCAAACATGAGGTCAAAAACCTTCTCGTGTACCTCGTCTGGCGTACAGTTAGGTTTATCAACTTTATTAATAACGACACAAGGTTTTAAACCTAGGTCAATTGCTTTTTGTAATACAAAACGCGTTTGTGGCATTGGGCCTTCAAAAGCATCAACAAGAAGCAAAACACCATCAGCCATGTTAAGAACACGCTCAACCTCTCCGCCAAAATCGGCGTGACCAGGTGTGTCAATCAAGTTTATTTTTGTGTCTTTGTATTGAACAGACACGTTTTTTGAAACAATCGTAATCCCACGTTCGCGTTCCTGATCAATATTATCAAGAACTAAATCTCCAGTATTTTCATTATCTCTAAAAAGTTGACAATGATACATGATTTTATCAACCAAAGTTGTTTTACCGTGGTCAACGTGGGCTATAATTGCGATATTTCTAATATCCATAAAAAGTGATAAATTTAAGGTTGCGAAGTTAAGTTTTTATTTTTTCTTATCACTTTTTTTTTTGACTTATTCAATTGATAGGCAAAGCCGTATAATTAAAGACTTCATGGATGCTAAACACACTTTGTGTATTGCTGATGTGTGGAATTTCTGTCAATTTTTCGACCATAAATTTCCTAAAAGCTTTCATATCTTCTAAATTAACTTTTAAAAGATAATCATAAGAACCACTGATGTGAAAACAAGCAACAACTTCTGGTAATTCTTTAATATTCTTTTCAAAATCGGCGATATTTTTAGCTGAATGTTCAGCAAGCTGAAGCATCGCAAAAGCAATAAAGTCTTTTTTGACTTTTTGAGGATTGACCATCGCCACATAGTTCAAGATGTAATCATCGCGTTCAAGTTTTTTAATACGCTCGTAAACAGCTGTAGGCGAGAGGTTGAGTTTTAAGGATAATTGCTTTGTTGTCAATCGGGCATTTGCTTGTAAAAGATTGAGTAAATTTTTGTCAATTGTGTCGAGTTCTTTCATGCTGAAAATTTTTCTTTATAAATATGTATTTATTAAAATTTAGTGTTTAATTTTCTTTATTAATTTAATTATTTAGATAAAAAAACTAAATATAAAGATACCTATTGATAAAATATCTTTTAAAATTGATATTTGATTGAAATAAAATATAATAAAATGAAACATAATCCAGCTAACGCCATTCAAGACGTGCATTATACTGATGCACACGGCGGAATCAACCCAGCAATTTCAGATAGCTCAACTTATACTTTTAAGAAAGCGCAAGACATGGCCGATACCTTTGCAGGTGAAAAGTTAGATGCCTTTTTGTATTCTCGTCATTCTTCGCCGAGTACAAATCAGCTTTGTGAAGCCTTATCAGCGATGGAAAATACAGAAGCAGCTCAGGTTTTTGCTTCAGGAATGGGTGCTATCACGTCTGTGATTTTACAATTGTGTAAAGCAGATGACCACATTATTTCTAGCCGTACAATTTACGGAGGAAGCTATGCTTTTATGAAAAATTTTCTTCCTGATTTTCATATCAAGACAAGTTTTGTGGATATCACAGATTTAGAAAGTGTGAAAGCAGCGATCAAACCAGAAACTAAATTACTTTATTGTGAAGCAGTGAGTAACCCACTTTTGGAAACTGCTGATTTAAATACTTTAAAGAAAATAGCAGCTGAAAACAACTTGACTTTTGTTGTTGATAATACATTTACGCCACTTGTTATTACGCCAACTGATTTTGGTGCGGACGTGGTTGTTTATAGTTTAACCAAATTCATCAATGGTTCATCAGATACCGTAGGTGGTGCTGTTTGCGGAACTTTAGATTTTGTAAATAGTTTAAAAGATGTGAATAATGGCTCAGCAATGCTGCTCGGTCAAACTTTAGACAGTTTACGTTCGGCTTCAGTTTTAAAGAATTTACGCACTTTGCCAATTCGTATGGAAAAGCACAGCGAAAATGCACTTTATTTAGCTGAAAAATTTGAAAAAGATGGTTTAAAAGTTGTTTACCCTGGTTTGGAATCTCATCCATCACATGATTTAATGTCATCACAAATCAATGAAGAGTTTGGTTATAGCGGATTACTCACAGTTGATTTTGGCTCAATTGAAAATGCTAATTTGATCATGGAAAAAATGCAAGATAAAAATCTTGGAAGTCTAGCTGTTAGTCTTGGTTTTTATAGAACCTTATTTAGCGCGTCAGGAAGCTCAACATCTTCGGAGATTTCACCAGAAGAACAATCAGAAATGGGACTCACAGAAGGTTTAGTCAGATTTTCTGTAGGTTTAGATTTTGATATCAAGCGTACTTATCAAATGATGAAATCTTGTATTGATGAGGTGATGTCTTAAATTTTAAACTTCAATACAATTGTAAATAAAAGCTCAGAAATATATTTTTACTGAGCTTTTTACTTTAGTTTTTTTTGGATGCTACATGGATTTCCAAAAGCTAAAACATCATTGGGTATATCTTTTGTGACGATGCTACCAGCACCAATTGTTGTATTGCTTCCAATAGTGACACCTGGTAAAATAATTGCGCCACCACCAATCCACACATGATCACCGATAGATACTGGTTTTGCAGAGGTGATATATTTTGTTTGCATATGATCTTTTATGATTCTTCTCTCTGCATTTAACGGATGTTGTGCTGTGTAAATTTGAACATGAGGCGCAATCAGAACGTTTTTACCAATACTAATTTTATTATTATCAGAAAAAATACAATTTGAGTTAATAAATGTATTTTCACCTATACTTATATTTTCACCATACTCACAATAAAAAGGCGCTTCAATCCAAACTCCACTGCTGTTTTGTGCTAAAAGCTTATTTAGTATTTCGTTTCTTTCTTGAAGTAACTTAGAATCAAGTTGATTGTATTCTTTTAATAACCTTCGTGATTGATGATACATTTTTAGCAATTCAGGATCTCTAGAATCAAAATCTTCACCATTTAGCATTTTTTGTTTTTCTGTCATAGGTTATTTTTTAAATTTATAAGTGCCATAATTGAAAAGCTCAAATTCAAGTGAAAGAATTTGAGCTTTTTTAATTTTTTAAAGAAACTTTTTTGATTTAATATTCCACATTCGCTTCTAAAACTGTAAAAGTTCCAGGTGATGCTTTATCAACTTCATTTTCAGCTGAAATCACCAATCGTAAAGGTTTATGTGGTGTTGAAGTTTCAAGCTCAGCATATTTTTTAGAACTTAACATCGCTTCCCTGACTTTTATTTGACCTAGATTTTGACTACCATGTTCAGTCTCAGCCCAAAAAACATAATATTTTTTTGGAGGATTTAATCTATTTGGTTCAGTGAGATTATCTATCTCTAATTTAATTTGATAGTTTTCATTATTGTCCTTCATCACGACAGCTTTCGCTTCAGCAGCAGGAATAATGTCTGATACTGGAAATTCAACTGTGTTGCTGCAAGATGTGAATAATAAGAGAGAAAAAATAAATAGTATGTAGTGTGGTTTCATCGTTTTCGTGGTTTAAAGGTGATGCTTTTTAATTTTAATAATTTATTTTTGTATCAAATTTACAATAAAACAAATGAGAATCTTAATTTTCCTATTAGGAATTAGTCTTTTTTCTTGTCAAAGTCCCGATTTAAAAAAAGTCAAAACAACTGGTAAACAAGTTGAAATCAATAAACAAATTGAATCTGATCAAGAAATTGAAGATTTCGTTAAGCCATATCGTGATAAAATAGCTGATGAACTCAACACAGTTTATAGCTACACGCCAAATTCGATGTACAAAAACGATTCACCTTACAACTTTGCAATTGCAAATATGATGGCAGATGCTGTAATTGAACTCGGTAGTCCTGTTTACGAAAAACGAACCAATAATCAAATTGATGCTGTTCTTTTAAACTTTGGTGGTATTCGCTCTGGCATTGACAAAGGCGACATTACGATGCGAACGGCATATAACATTATGCCTTTTGAAAATGAAATTGTCGTGGCTGAACTTTCTGCAAAAGAGATGAAAGAGCTTGCCGATTATCTAGTAAAAAGCAAAGGCAAACACCCAATATCAGGATTAAAAATTCAATTAAATTCTGATGGTAAACTTGCTTCTTATGAAGTTCAAGGTGATAAAATTAATGATGATCAAACCTATCACGTCGCAACTTCAGATTATTTGGTAACGGGTGGAGATCATATGAATTTCTTTAAGAAAGCAAAAAAGGTGACTGTTCTCGATTATAAATTGAGATGTTTACTTGTTGATTATTTTAAATCTAAGGACACGATTGACATCAGTAGTGATGATCGTTTTACGCAAAAAAATAAACATGAAAAGAAGTGATTTTATAAAAACAGGCGTTGCTGCCACTGCTTTAAGCACAAGTGGTTTGAGTTTATTAAGTGGTTTTTCAAAACCTGATAAGCAAAAGCGTATCACAATTTTGCATTCTAATGATGTCCATAGTCATATTGATCCCTTTCCGGCTGATCATTCGAAATATCCCAATTTAGGTGGAGCAGCGCGACGCATGAGCTATATCAACAAAGTTAAAGCACAAAATCCAAATACATTAATTTTTGATGCTGGAGATGCTTTTCAAGGCACGCCATATTTTAATTTTTATGGAGGCGAGCTTGAGTATAAAGTGATGAGTAAATTAGGTTATCATGCGTCAACCATTGGGAATCATGAGTTTGATAATGGTATTGATAATATTGCGGCACAGCTTGAACATGCTGATTTTGATTTGATTAGTTCAAATTATGACTTAAAAAACACAAGTCTTGATGGTTTGGTGAAAAAGCATCAAATTTACGAAGTCGGTCAATTTAAAGTTGGTGTTTTCGGTGTCGGAATTGAGTTAGAAGGTTTAGTCTCAAAAGATTTATACAAAGAAGCAAAATATCTTGATCCGATCGAGATTGCCAAAGATGAAGTGAAATATTTAAAAGAGGAACAAAAATGTGATTTGGTCATTTGTTTATCACATATTGGTTACAAATATAATTCTGATAAAGTTGATGATATCAAACTTGCGAAGGCGACAAAAGACATTGATTTAATTATTGGTGGCCACACGCATACATTTTTAGATGAACCACAAGTTTTTAAAAATAGTGCAGGCAAAGATGTAATGGTTAACCAAGTCGGTTGGGCAGGTTTGCAGTTAGGTCAAATTGAGTTTTACTTTGATGAAGCAAACAAAGTACAAACAGTTGAGAGTAGAGTTGCGCATCTTTAAATTATAAACTTTGCGCAGATGAATTGAAAAACTATATTTGCAAGAAGTTAAAATCGGCCTCGTGGCGCAACTGAATAGCGCATCAGATTTCGGCTCTGAGGGTTGCAGGTTTGAATCCTGCCGAGGTCACGAATAAATAGAAAAACCGGAAACGAAATTGAGTTTACTCAAAATTTTGTTTTCGGTTTTTCTATTTTCAAAGCGGAGCTTGCAGGAGGCGCGCCAGCGAATCCTGTTTCGTGAACTTTCGAATTGGACTTATTTTTTTAACAAGCTTTGCATGAGTTTTTATTTAAGATTTTTCTATACATCTAGCTAAAGGTTGTGGAGGTCTTGGCTTTCCCAAATTAGAACTGTTTGGTTTTCTAAAATCTTCATAAAGCGATTATTTTTATGGGTGTTAAGATCTCAATTTTTTGAGGCAAATCTTAAAGCTATTATTTAAAGAATGGATATTTTATCTTCCTCCACTCAGTATTTTAAGAAAATTAAACTTTTTTGTAATCATAAAAAATACAAATACAAAAACAAGTGCAGTTGTAATTTGAGCAATTATCTTTATTATAGGATTTTCAATAAATAGTGATAATAAGGGATAAGAAATTACAATTATTGGAGAATGATATAAATGCAATAGATAAGAAAATCTACCTGTTTTGTAAAAACTTAATTTAACATCAATCAGTAGAATAAAAATTAAAAATGAAACAGGGAATTTAAGAAAAGGAATAAAAAAGAATCCTAAAATAAGGCTCATTATTATTGCTGTTAGAATTAGAAATTTCTTGTTAATATTATTTTTATATTTCGAATACAGAACACCAATTAAAAATAAAAATGCGACATCTAATCTTAAAATTAATGTACCAAATAATAAAAAGGGTATAATAACGAATAGAGATTTAAGTTCTCTTTGTGTAATAAGTGCAATAATTGTAAATATAATAAAGATATCCCTTATAAAATATGTTGGTGGGTTTATTGGAGGAGAATTGAGGGAAAATATGCCTTCTGTTATTAATGAAAAATCAAAATTTAGTCTATTTAGGGCATCATATCCTAATATGTACTTAGCAAGTAAGACTAAAATCAGAACAATAATATTGGCAATCAGGTAAGGGATTGCAAGACTTTTTACTTTTTTAAAAAATAAGTTTTTTCTATGTCTCGATATTTCAAAATATAAGTATCCAGATATAATTGAAAGAATTGCAGTTCCAAAAGGAGGGATTCCTTCAACTATAAAGTGAGCGATTCCACTTTCTAATCCATTTCTTGTATGTGTAAATACAATTAGTATAACTGCGATTAATCTAATTAATTCAATACTAGAGTTCATTTATTTTTAATTATAGCGGACTATTAAGAAGGCTCAAAAATATATATCTTTTTCTATATTTTTTATATAAACTTAGTATTTATTATAAGCCAGCATTTAATCAGTTAAGGCTAATAATAATTTTAAAATAATCACAATATTACTATATTAAACTGATAAGGATTTCAGAGGATTTCTAAAACTAAAAGGGCTTTTTTATCGTTAAAAAAGCCCTTTTAGATTGGATTATTTAAATGTTAAACACTTAACGTTTAATAATACGTTTGTAAGCTACATCACCATTTTCTGCTTTTATTTTGAGCATATAAACACCAGATTCAAGTGAACTGATGTTGATTGGTTTTGATTGATAATTGATTAAATCAATTAATTGACCGTTGATATTGTAAATACTAATTTCGCTGATATTCAGATTATCATTTAGCTCTATATCGAAACTATTTTTAACAGGATTAGGGTAGACCGTAATTGAACTTTCAAAAGTTAAAAGATTAACAGATAAATTCTCGCATTCTACGCCCCAATTTGGTTTATAATTTTCTTGCAGACTTGAACCAGAGGAAAAACTAATAGGCTCTTCGAGTATTTGTTCAACACACCAACTAGAAATATCTTGATTAAAAGACACTGCACCGTTAAACATACTACGCATATAAGTCACATTAGAGACATCCCAATTGTTCAGTGGTTGATCAAATGATTCTGCAAGATTAAACATAGATCCCATTTTTATTACGCTAGAAACGTTCCAGTTATTTAGAGGTTGGTTAAAATTTTCATTAAATAAAAACATACTATTCATATTGGTTACCTTAGAGACATCCCAATTGTTCAATGGTTGATCAAATGATTGTGCAAATTCAAACATAGCAGCCATAGAGATCACATTAGAGACATCCCAATTATCAAGCGGTTGATTAAATGATTGTGCAGAATTAAACATAGCATCCATATATATCACATTAGAGACATCCCAATTATCAAGCGGTTGATTAAAAGAACTAGTAAAAGTGAACATGCTTGACATAGCTGAAACATTAAAGACATCCCAATTATTAAGAGGTTGATTAAAATCCTCTGTAAGAGCAAACATATGTGTCATGTCCGAAACATTGGAGACGTCCCAATCAGATATGTCAGAATTAAATTGTAACGCTCCTCTAAACATTCTTTCCATATTAGTCACTTTGCTAAAATCAGGAGTGTCAGTTGCAGTGAAATTGAGATTATTTGCATTTCTGAACATTGAAGTAGTCAAAAGCCATTCTTGATTACCCCAAGCTGTAACATCTATAATTTTAGATGCATTATCACATTCATAGCCGTTAAATAAATAATTTTCACAAAGCCTAAAGTTTGGAAATATACCAGTTATACTAACTGTGTATTGACCTGGTAAATTGTAATAATGGTTGATATCTCCATTAATATTTGAGCTGCTTGTACCATCTCCCCAATCCACATTATAGTCGTATGGAAAATTGGGGTTTGTAAAAAAGCTGATGTCTAAACCACTAGCATAATCAACATAAAAGACCATTTCAATTGGCGTAGTTGATGGCGTTAATGTATCTCCACAAACTCCAGGTATGTCGCCGTCTATTATCCAAGATTTGTTATTGATTAAGTTTAATCGTGCAGCTTCATTACAATAGGGTAATATATTAGCGCCTAAGCTTTTGTTTGTTAGATTTTGAGCATCAAAACTCTGTAGCAATGCATCATAATTATCAGAATTTAAGCCAGAATAACTTAAGAAACCTGGAAAATCAACTTCTGTATTGAAAGTCCAACTTTCTAAGTCTTGGTTAAAATTTTGTGCACCTGAAAACATGTTGATCATATCAGTCACATTAGACACGTTCCAGTTGTCAAGAGGTTGATTAAAAGATTCTGCCTTTGAAAACATCTTATTCATATTAGTCACATTTGAGACGTCCCAGCTGTTTAATGGCTGGTTAAAAGATTTTGCAGTTGAAAACATGTAGCTCATATCAGTCACATTAGACACGTTCCAGTTGTCAATTGATTGATTAAAAGACTCTGCCATTGAAAACATATTATTCATATTAGTCACATTTGAGACATTCCAGCTGTTTAATGGCTGGTCAAACGAAGTCGCTTCATCAAACATAGAGTGCATATGTAACACGTTAGAAACATCCCAATTATCAATTGATTGGTTAAAAGAAGATGCGTTATAAAATGCAAGTTGCATCTCAGTTACATTGGACACATCCCAGTTATTAATTGGTTGATTAAAAGATTCTGCTAAAAAGAACATAAATCCCATTTTTGTAACATTAGAAACATCCCAACTATTTATATTCTGATTAAAGACTACTTTGTTATAAAATAGTTGACTCATATCTGTGATTCCACTTGTACAGGTTAAAGCAATTTGTGGATCATATTGGACTGCTGCTATTAAAGCATCAAGCTGAGCTCTGCTTCGTTTAGTATATGTTTTGGTTTCGCCATTAATCGTCAGGCTGCCTGTGTCACCAAATTCAGCATCTGGACACATACAGGTTTCACCATTTGGTGCGACATAAAAATCAGGATTGTTTTGGCTAAAACCGATAAAAGTGATAAGGCATAGTGCAATAGTGTATAATTGTTTCATTCTTTAAAAAGATATATATGTTTTTGTAAAAATATTAAATTTAAATAGTTTTAGAATTAAATAATATAGAAACAATTATAAAATAATTGCAGTATTTCTTAATGATAAATTTTAATGTTATCTTATTCTTAATACTCAATCAATTTGATTTTTTTAGTCTTCCAATTGAGAATCACACGGTAGTTTTTAAAGAAATTTAAACCAAATATTTTGTCTAAATATGGTTCTGCATAAACTTGTTGGTTTTTCAGTGTCGTATTTCCAAATTCTATTTCATCAATAATTCCTGAGTAAGATTCTCTAGCGTTTTTCTGCTTTCCATAAATTCCTATTGCGCCTTGTGTCTTAGATTTATTAAAATCAGAAATTTTACTTTCTTCTATTTGTTTCTCAAATTCAGAAAAAGGAATCACGATATCGCCATTATAGCCATAATCGACAGAGAAATTCCAGATTTTTTCACCATTAATTTTACAAGCAATAGAGGGTAAGCCTGCGTAACCAACAAACATTTTGTTTTCAATGATATCTTCAGGTAAGTTTAATTGGGATTCATCATCCGTAATTGTTATTTCCTTCTTTTTATAATCGACGTCCCAAATCGCTTGTTGCATTAAATTTGAACCGACAAATCCATCAACTTCTAAAGAAGACCACATTTTTACTTTGTTGAAATCATTGATGATAGCTGTTGTTTCAGCAAAATTTATATCTCCAATTTTGATGTGATCAAGACTGACATATTTGTTGATTTGTGGTTGATTGTAAACATCATATGCGTCGATTGAATCAATAACTTTTAAATTTAAATGATCAGCAAGTTCTTTTGACACAATTGAAGGCGCTCCTGTATCAAAAAGAAATTGATAAGTTTTATTTTTTATGTCAACAGGTATAATAATCCATCCTTGTTTAGTCTCAAAGGGTAAAGTGACTTTAAAGTTTTCTTCAACTGTTTCTCCTTTTTTAAAGTGTTTTAAAGCTTTTGTATTTCCGCAGCTGCTCAGTAAAACTAAAGCTAGTAGACAAAAAAGCACCTTTCTTATTCTCATATTTTTTTACTTTTTTAATTGCTTAGAATTTATTTTAAAGTTTAAAAACAGCTCCAATATTAAAACTCATATAAAAATTTTTTCCAGATCCTTGCTCGGTCGAATCTGTTAGTCCAAGCATATTTGAGTTTTCAACAAGAAGTGAAAGTTTAGGCAATATTTTAAATTTATAACCGATGCCTGCATTAATACCAAACTGAGTTGAATTTGCTAAATTATCGATATTAACAAAACCATTTCCATCATTATAATCTGCTTCAGCACTGGTTGCAAAACCAACACTTGCGCCATAGTTAACATACCAATTTCTCTTTTTCCCGAAATGATAGTTTATTGTCAACGGTACAGTGATATAATTTATTCTTTCTGAATATTCATCAGTGAAAATAAAGAAATCAACTTTATTGGTTCCCATTTTTTGGTAAAGCAAACCTGTACGTAAACTCCATCTATTGTTGAGAAAATAGTTTCCATAAACACCAAGTTGTAGTCCTGAGACAGAGGAAGAGCCAAAAACGAATGAATGTAATTGATAGGAAGAGCTGTAACCGATTATTGGTGATATCTCAATATTTGCCTTATCTCTTGTTTGGCTACTACATATTAAGCCGCTTAAAAGCACTCCAATACAGATGATATATTTCAATTTCGATAATTTAATTTTGTTTATATGTTTACTCATTTTCGTTTTGGAGATTAAAGTTTTATTATTTTATATGTTCTGGTTAATGGTGTTTTCTTTCTCCCATTTCTTGACGATTATAAACCAAATTATCACTGATACACCTAAGATAAGTATTTTTTCAGTTCCGTCAATTCCATTTTTGATTAATGCATTAAACATCATAATTTGGATAATCATATGAAAACAAGCACTAGCTATGATCGACTTTGTTGATTCGGCCACTTGACCAATTCCCCAACTTCCAAGAATCATCATGCCTAAAAAGAAAATGTTATCGCCAAGACTAGCTTGAGTTAAAAAAGTCAAATGCCATAAATACCAAATAAATCCGATGACAAAATATTTGACCCAAGGCTTTAATGTTTTCAGTTCTTCTTGCAAGTATCCTCTCCATCCATATTCTTCCATTATACAATACAAAAAAGTCCCGATTGCAGCAATAAGACCGTAAATGTGATGATCCAACCCAAAATCATTTTGTACCCCAATTATTGACAAAATTATAATAGGAATAATAGCCATTATCAAGCTTTTTGATTTTGAAGTTCCAAATAACGAAATTTTCACTTTCCTTTCTTTCCTCAAAAAAGGTAAAATAATTAAAGCACCTATAATGACACCGCTACCTTCAAGAAGGATTGAGGTTAAGATAAAAATCCAAGTTGGTAATTTTTTTAATTCTGACTTAAATTCGAAAATGTCAAATCGGAACACGTTAGATATTACAGTTGCGATGATGAAAAATATCAAAATTCTTTTCCAATTTATTTTATTCTCTACTATTTCGTCTTTCATAATAATGCTAACTGGATTAGTATAAGCTTACACTTACTGGCAAATATATGTTAATTTTAGATTTACATAGACTTTAGAATTCTGAGTGGATTCTGATGTAATTAAGTCTTTCATATTTTTTGCATATACATTTGACGACAAACATTTGATTAAAATTCTTTATAGGTTTTTAAAACCTCAGATTTTTGATATTCACCAACTTTAAGAAAGTAATCGCCATTAGGCTTTATGATCACAAAACCACCATTCAGACCATTATAATGGAAAAATAGTTTTCTGATGAAGTCACCTTCATCTACAATCCATTTGATTTTATCGCCGTGATAATAATACAAGTCTTTAACTTTTTTGTTTATAATCCAAAAATGATTGGATTGCCCTAATTTTGCCAAATCATCTTTTATATTTCCGTAGAAAATATCCCAAGGAACTTGATAACCTTTTCTGTATATTTTTGGATCATTATCAATGAAATTTATAATAATTTTTTTGTTGAAATCTATTTCTTTATCAGAAATTTTGTTCAAGTGATTTTTCAGAGTTTGATAATCCACATTACTCAATTGGCTGGTTAAATGACTCTTGACTTTAGTTTTTGAACCATCAGGATTTTCTAAGGTATATAAATAGGGCTCTTTGTTAACTAAACTGTTTGATGATGAACATCCTGATATTATTATAATTAATAAAAATTGCAATAAGTTTTTCATAATTAGTGATTTTATTTTATCGAATGTTAGTTAAGCTATTGAAACCTATGGTTTACATATGAGTAATCGTGTGATTAAATACGAAACTTAGCAATTTACTCTGTCTTGACGCTTCAGACGAAAACCTATATGTTTCGATATTTTGGAATGTGTAGGGAAGCTAGAATTAGCATGATTTACGTAAAGTTTAGCTATAGTAGTGAATTAATATATTTTACAATATCTTTTTTTTGATCAATTGATACAGCTCCTTCAATTTTTTGAACAACACCATCTTTGTTTAGGTAAAAAGTTTTTGGAAATACTTTAAATTGAATGGAGTTCATAAAATCAGCTGCATTTATTGTGTGGGTGAAATCAAATTCACGCTTAGTTAAGAACCTCTCTACTTTTTCTTTTGTTTCAAATGTAACAGCAATAAAATTAACTTTATTTCCATATTCTTTTTTGATTTGATTTAAAATGGGCATTTCTTTTATGCAAGGTCGGCAAGCTGGATGCCAGAAGTTTACAATTGTGGGTTTGCCAATTAAGTCATCTAGCGTAATTACTTTTCCATCTATAGTTTGCAAAGATTTTATTGAAAAAGGCTTTCCTTTTATAGCTTCTTCCTTAAAAACATTATTAATATTTATTTGAGGTGGATATGAAGAAAATGTGACATTTGAAACCTTTATAATTATGCTATCATTTGATTTAATAGGTTTTTCAAATTCATAAATAATATCGAAATATTTTTCAGGTGCAAGTTTTTTTTTGAATTTCGCAACAAGCTCATTTTTTTCATTATAAAATTCTTTTTCTTCTAATATTTCACCGTCTTTTTTTTGAATAAATCGACTTTGTGAAAGAGCGTTTAGACTAAAGAATATACATATAAAGAGAATAAATTGATTTTTCATGATTGGTAATTTTATTTTATCAAATTTTAGTTAATCCATCATATTCTATGGTTTGCATATGAGTACTGGTGTAAATATAAATCAAAGTTATCATATAAAAAACCGTTTAAACACTTAGAGATAAGGTCTTAATTTAAAGATAGTTAAGTGATACATAAACAAACTATTAATAGCAACGGATTACAATAACTCTTAAGAACAATTGAATTTAATCAGTTCTTTTATAATGGTATTATGGTAGATAAATACTGTCTTTTTTGTCTATCATAGATAATTCAATTCATTATGAAATCCATCTTTACTCAAATCCAAAGATATATCTGTTACTACATTTGAATTATTGTATCTTATTATTCCGAAAGGACGTCCGTAGAATACTCCAGTAATTTCTATTTCTCCTTCTAAGATTTCATCAAGAACACATTCACCATTAGCATTTTTTTATAGATTTTTCTTTTTAGTCGTCCATAAGGATTAATTTCAAGGTCATTGGGACTGTGTGTAGTTGGTTTACAATCAGGAGATGCCGATTGTAATAAGTATATTCTATTATATACTACTATATTTTCCTGGCTCTGGAAAAGCAGGGTCATCATTTGAAGAAGATAAAATTGTAAATCCGATTAAAAGTCCGATGAGTAAATTTAGTTTTTTCATTGTGAGAAATTTGGTTTGAATTGATGCAATGTCTGAGTGTATCATTAGTGGTGTAAATAAGCTCGAAATTTACCGAAATAATTTTTTAAATAGGTGAGAGAGCTAAGCTATTAATTATGTATAGTGCTGTGCAGTTTTTTAAAGAACTTTAGTCATTTCAGCGATAGATCTTTCTATTTTTAATTCATTATTTTTTGTTTTGCTCGCTTCAAATACTTTAGCTTTCTTGACAATTAGGTTTTTAGTACTATTAATTCTATAAATCCATTTTTGTTTTGAATCGGTCTTTCTATAATGTAAGAGAGTGATTTTTGAGTTTCCACTTAAAGAGTGTCTAGAGGAGATAATCTCATGGGCTTCTTCGTTAGATAGAAATCCTGTATCGTTTAAAGAATTCAATTCATTTTTAGAGAGACTTTTTTGATCAGGACCAAAGTGCAATAGATCACTAAAATTCTTGGGGTTAATCCTAGAACCTTCTGTTGAATTAGTCTTTTTTAATTCGGAGTTATTATTCTTTCCATTTTCATTGCAAGCTAAAAACAGAAAAGGAATTACAATAATTAATGCAGTTCTCATTAGGTTGTTTTTTTGGTTTTCTACTTCGAGATTCAGTTGTTTTTTCGGTTTATTCCCAACATTATAATATTTATGTAGCCTTTATTCAGGACAGGTCAAAGTTATGCGCAACGGTTCGCGTATATGGTTTGTGGCGGGCATAAATGCGTTAATTATTCAGTTTATAAATTCATTTTCTAAAAATATATAAAGCTTTGGATTTAGTATAAAATCCGCTATAAACTATATACGCTGTTATCTGTAGCCCTTTTTATTCACTATTATTAGAAAGGTCATTAAATTCTATCAATTTGTGTTCTGGCGATGATTCATAATACATTTTAAAAAATGCAGTATGCGATGAACCAAACAAAATTAAAATTCTATCATCAGAAGAATTAACATTACTTTCAATGTGGTTTAGAATTCTCATATTTCTACTAATTAAACCTAATGTTAGTCGGTCAGCAACATTTTGGTTTTCATCTCCTAAGTTACCCGCAAACATACTGTAGAAATCTCTTTTTTGTTTGTCTGGTGAATTAAGTATTTTAAAATAATCAAGCATAGATTTCTCATATAACAAACTGTCTTCCAAATCATACATTTTCATATATCTTTTACCAATATCACTTTCTAAAAAGTCTTTTTGAAAATCTAATCCCTTATTCAAATCTTGAGTATAACTTTTAACATCAGGATTATTATACAAGGTTTCAAATATTGTTTTTTCATCAACTCCGTAAATAGTATCAAGATTAAAATTATCCGTTAATCTGTATGCTAATTGATCAATTTCATCAGCTGTTAATTCATAATTTCCTTTTTTATAATCTCTGAAATTTTTCATTAAAACATTGTTCTTATTAAAATCTTCAACAAATATTTTAGTTGGTTTAAATTTTGAAATGTACTCTAACAATTCTTTAATTTCATTTTGCCTTTTTTCTGATAGAATTTGAATTCTTTTATCTTTATCTGTCTTATGAATGTCCTGATCGTAATATGCGAAATGGAATGTTCCAACAAGTAATACTTTAGGAAGTTTTTTGTCACCTATCAATATATCATCAAAGTTTTTTTGAGCTTTAACAGAATTAGATAATATTATTAATAGAATACAAATAAATTTAATTTTTTGATTCATAATTATTGGTTTGTTTTAGGGTTACAGATAACTATTCAATAGCCTTAAAAACATAACTTTTTTATATATTTTAATGTCAATCATATTTATTAAATTTTTGCTTAAAATGATTTTAGTCAATTAAGTTTCTATGAATCAGTACACTCGAATTTTTATTCTGTGTAGCAATATGGTAAGTGCTATTGACGTTGATTTTTAAATAGGCCGTTTTATCTTCGAGATTGTTTTTTTTAATAAAAGATGAATTAAATAGTTCTGTTTGCGTTTATGTATTGACATGTTGTTATCCCAAGATTTAAGGTCAGAGATTTCAACATAACAAATTAATTCAGCCTCATCAGTTGAATGTACTTTTTTTGGAATTTTCTCTGCTTCAATAAAGGTATCGATATCATAATTGAACATCGTTTTTATTTTAGACTTTCTAAATCTTCTTTTTAAGTGTTTGGTCAAATCATTATAAAAATTGGCTTGACAACCCACGACCTTAAAAACAAATAAAATTGATTCAGGATTTTTAAATTCAGAACTTAACCTGTTTTCAAATGTTTGAACGCCTTTAAGAAACTTGATTTTTTCCTGCCCAAAGCTTGTACTCATAAAGAGAAAACTAAATAGGATCATTAAGGTATATTTCTTCATGAGTTTAAGTTTAGATAAATTTATTGATAATACAAATAGTAAATCGTACAATTATAATTACTGCTTATTTAAGTTTTTTGATATTAATAGATAATCTTTTAGTCGATACGACCATAAACCAAATGTTAATAATCACTTCATCTCAAAAAAATAGATTTTTACTCTCACCGATTCTTCTTCATTTCATCTTGGTATTCTTTAGCGAGTTCAGTTTTTTGTAATTCCGTAAAAACTTTTCCTGCTAATTGAAAAAAGCTGTGTTCTTCATCTTTTAAATGGTGCTCAACTTTATCACACAATTGTTTAGCATAGGTGAGCCAAGCTGGAGAATCCATATCTGTGTCATCAATTTTTTCAATGAGCTCATCCATTTCATGGTGTTCAGCAATGCCGTGACGAGCGTGTTCTTGCATCATGTCGTTATCGATTAAGGGTGAGTATAAAGCACGTTTTTTCAGCATCAGCATGGATTTGTAACTCGTGTTTTAAACTTTTCCAATATTGCTTTCTTTCATGGATATTACCTGATGTTGTAGTGACTTGTTTACAAAGTTCACGTTGCTTATCATGGTCTTTCCTTATCGCTTCAAAAATATTCATTTTCTTAATTTTTAGAATTATTATTAATTAAATTGAGAAATAGTAATAATTCAATTTTGAATTTAAGAATGCAATGTTAATCTAACAGCTCATATGTAATTTAAATCAATTCTAAGTATTTGGTTTAAAATCTAAATTATCATGCTTTATTTCAAAAAAAAATCAAAATTGTTAATTTACTTAGTTAAATTATATATGTTAGTTTAAACGAATAAAAACATTTGTTTGCTTATGAATCAATTAAAATTTACAATAATACTGTCTCCATATCTTCCTTGATAAAATATATAAATCCTGGTTTCTCTTGGAGAATCTTGGCCTACCCATGATGGAAACATATTTTGATTAACAGTTAGTGGAAATATTAAAGTAGAAGCATCCGAATTGATAGAAACATATTGATCATCATACTGATATATGTTCATATTTGCAGGAATTCGGAGTCCAGGTTTAAGGTTTTCACCTGTCAAAATTAAAGTATCTCCATAGTAATAATTAGTTTGATTAGCTGAAGCGATCTTAGGTGCATCTTCTTTCAGGATATCTAAATCATCTTCCGATACTACTTTTATTTCTCCATTGAGCCTCAGTACCATTTTATAATCTGTTGCTGTTTCGATGTCTTCATTAAATTCAAAGTTAAATCTCGTATAAGGAGTACCACTTAAATTGACATGTTGATCAAAATCTGACCACTCAACTTCGTAACTATGTGTTTCATTTTCAATATACAATTTGTAATCCTGATTAATAATGTCAAGATACGTAACCGAACCCATAGCTTTAGTATTTACATAACAAGTTGTAATACTCGAAGAAAGTCTCAAGTAAGGCACTTTGACTTTATAAATACTTGTTGAGCCGTCTTCTGCTGTAACTGTATATTCTACAGGAAGAAATCTAAAATCTTGACTTTCATCAAGTCCTGGGTAAATACTAGCATTTTCAGAAATTTCAATTTCTGGGACGATGTTGGAGATGTCTTTATTAGTCATTGGTGTTGTGATTGTTAGGGTTTCGTGATCAATTTCACCAATAATAATTTCGCCTTCTAAGTGAATCTCAAAATTTAAAATTTTGCTTTCATTTGATAAAGGAGTGTTTTCTATGATTACAGTATAATTTGCTGTATCTCCATTTTCAGCTGTCACAGTGTATGTGACATCACTATTAAAATCTTGAGCAACTGTAGGAGAGGGGCTTATTGAAGCTTGATCTGAAATTTCTATATTTGGAATGATATCGGGTGAATTTTCAAATCCAGTAGTTTCAAAATATATTTCACCTGTATCGTGATCTATAATTCCAGAATATAATTCACTTTCAAATACTAATTCAAATGATATTATTTTATTTTCTGAGCTTTCACTTGGTGGGGCAACTGGTGGACCATTTACATCGTCGTTTGAGCATGATAAAAAAAACAGGAATGAGAAGATTACAAATAAAATATTTTTCATGTTTAATAATTGGTTTGTTGAAAAATTTTAAATATACTCGTTATATTTAAATGAGAAATCTTATAAGAAAATAAAATTACTTTCTATTCTTAATAAGTCAATACGAACTGTCATGAAGTCTTTGATGGTTTTGATCACAATTTCATTTTTATTTTAAAAGCAATTTGGCTCACGCGTTTAGTAATTTTATTTTCAATAAATTCTTCTTGAATCATTTTTTGAGCTGATTCTGACTGAAAAACTTGCTCTAAGTTTTTAATCATTGCACATGGAACGGATCGTTTTCCCATATCTTTTAAAATGTCAACGGAGTTTTTCTCAATAACTTGAGATTGAATTAAGCGCTCTAATTCTGTTCTGTTTTTGATGCGATTCTGAACATCAGAAAATCTTTCATCTTCAGCTAAGTGAGATAAACCTATATAATCAACTAGTTTTTTGAAATGCAAGTTACTCCCAATTGCAAAAGTAATTTTCTGATTGTCTTTTGTCTGAAATATTTCGCCATAAGGAGCAATATTAGGATGTAAAGAGCCTTGAGGTTTTGGAATAAAACCTTGCATTAAATAATTTGAGGCTTGATTGGTTAAAGCTGAAATTGCAGCATCGTAAAGCGAGACATTAATGACTTGTCCTGTTTTATTGTCTTGTTGTGATTGATTTAATAAAGCTAACAAAATGCCTTCCTTTAATTGATGGGCCGCCATGACATCAATCAAAGCCACTGGCATTTTCACGGGACCGCTTTCAGGCGTACCATTCATAGACATAAAGCCTGTATCAGCTTGAAGTATTAAATCATAAGCAACGCGAGAAGATTTTTCTCCGTAACCTGAAATTTTACCGATAATGAGTGCAGGATTAATTTTCAATAAAACCTCATCAGTGATTTTTAGTTTTTCTTGACTTGATCTTTTAAAATTCATCAATAAGACATCGGCTTCTTCAACTATTTTAAATAACTCTTTTCTATCATTTTCTTTTAAAAAATCTAAAAATAAATACTTCTTTTTATAATTAATGCTTGAGAAATAAGCGCTGATTGGAGAATCTTGATTTTCTGAGGTTAATTTCCAAGACCTTGTCACATCTTGATGAATTGGATGTTCAATTTTAGTCACATCTGCACCAAGTTCAGCAAAAAATGTTCCTACAGATGGACCCGCCAAAACAGTTGATAAATCAACGACCTTGAGTTTAGACAATGGATTTTTAGTCATGACTATTCGGGTTGTAAGTTATATAAACTATTCTTTCTCAAAGTATGAATCTATCAGCGATAAAGCTTTTTCTTTATCTGAATTATCAACTCGGATCTCGATATAACCAAATAAACCTGCGTAAGATCTGTCGGTTTTATCAATGTATTGAAGTTCAATACCTTCCTCTTCGAGAAGGTGCTTAATTCCCATAGCTTCGATCTTTGATTGCGTTGTAAAAACTTTTTCTAACATGAGTTTTGATTTGTTTATAATTTACGAATTTAAAAATGAAAATTCGATGTATAATTTATAAAACAATTCCAGCAATTATTTTTTCTGAATCATGAACGATTAAAAGAATCTAAATGTTGAGCTTTATAGCTTGAAACTTTTTTCATGAACTTATGAATTCTCGGGATATTTGCTTTAACTTTTATAAAGTAATGATCACGATAAATAGAGTATTCCTCTGCTTTACCTTTATATAAGTTGAGTTTATAATAAGGAATAATGAGAGCGTAAGTTTCTAAAATAGATCTAAAAGTCACAATAATTCCTTTTAGTCTTATCTCGATACCACAGGTGTTGAGGTAATTATCTAGGATGAGTAAATTATGGATTTCAATACTTGTGCTGGTGATAAATAACTTGCCAGAACCTATTCCTTTCATTTTAATACGCTCCATAAAACTAAAAGCTGGGCCGACTTCTTCGTCAATCTTTGCTTTTATTTTGGGTCTGTTGTAAGAAACGTTGAGTAGCATATTCAATAAATGATAATTGAAGTTTAAAACTATTTAAATCTCATTATAGCTAGTCTAAAAAACATGAATTTTTAAGATTATTTTACTAAAATTTCACAGATGATCGATTAGAGAAATTACATCATGTTTATGAAGTGGCTAACTCAGTATTATCTTTTTATCTGTCTATATTTGCAAACTCTTTGGTTTGGCTTTATCTTTTTTACAAAAGCTAAATTTTATTCTCAAAGAGCTTTATCATCAACATCTTTCTAAGCTTTAAAATATAATTTTTGATGTTGATAAAATTAATGAAGAATGAAAAATAATATTCTATTTATATTCTTATATTTTTTTAGTTTCACTTGTGCTTTATCAGCACAAGAGCAGAAAGTTTCTGTCAAAAAAAGAATCATTTTTATAGGAAATGCAGGAGTGAAATCCCAAGAGCAATCTGCTATTATTTCTGATGCTGCTCAACAAATTATTCCAAATCAATCTATAACAGTTTATTTAGGAAACAATATTTATTCTGATGGAATGTCACTGAAAGAAAGTGATCGGAAAGAAAAACATAAAGCAATTTTAGAGTCTCAATATCAACCTATGCGAGATCATGACGCAGAAGTTTTTTTCCTTCCTGGTCAACGCGATTGGGATAATGCTGGCGTCAAAGGTTTTGAAAAACTCAAAGAACAATCGGCTATCATTGCAGCGCAAAATGATCCACTTTTAAAAATGTTGCCTGCAAATGCTTGTCCAGGGCCAAGTGTCACCAACATTTCTGATGATCTAGTGATGCTGAGTTTAGATAGCCAATGGTGGTTACACAAATTTGTTAAAAACTCTGGAGATGGAAATTGCAATAATCTTAATACGAAAGATATAGAAAATGCTTTAAGGGAAAAATTAGTCGACAATATGGATAAAACCATTTTGGTAGTGACGCATCATCCTTTTGAAAGTTATGGAAATTTTGGAGGGAAATATTCTTGGAAAGACCATGTTTTCCCTTTAACAGCTTTGCATCCAAATTTATATCTACCACTTCCAGGAGTTGGGAGTTTATATCCTTTATCAAAAAAAGCTTTTCCTAATCGTGAAGATTTAGATCATCCATGGTATCAAGAAATGAAACGCATGATTTCTAAAGTTTTTAGAGGTTTTCCTAATGTGATTCAGGTATCATCACATGAAAATGGTTTGCAACATATCAATCATCCAGAAAACTATATTTCACATCAAATTGTAACTGGCATTGGTCAAAAACCCGCTTATGTTACAAACGGAGATTATAGCAAATTTAGTTCTTCAACACCAGGTAATGTGGTTGCAGATTGGATGACTGACAAAAGTTTGCAATTCAAATTTTATGCTTTTAATAATGATGAAATTAGTGAAGTTTATCATTTTAAAAAATCTTATAAAACTTTTGAAGAGTGGGAGAGTCCTGTTTATAAACCTATAAATAAGGACAGCATCATTACGTCGATACAGCCTAAATATGTGGAAAAAGGAAAACTTTGGAGAGCTTTAGTTGGGGAGAATTATCGAGATGCTTGGGCTGAACCAGTTAAATTACCTGTGTTACAAATTTCAGAACTTAATGGCGGATTAAAAGTCAGAAAAGTAGGTGGTGGACATCAAACTAAATCTTTGAGATTGAAAGATTCCATTGGCGTTCAATATGTTTTGCGTAGTGTTGAAAAAACACCAGATCGCGTTATTCCTGAGAGATTTTACAGTCCTTTCACACGTGATGTTGTTTCAGACTTTTATAGTTCTCAACATCCATATTCAGCTTTAGCAGTGCCTCCAATCGCTGAAGCGGCTGACGTTCCGCACACAAATCCTGTGATTGGTTATGTGGCGCCAGACAAAGAACTTGGTATTTATCAAGAACTTTTTGCGGGTGAAGTTAATTTATTTGAGCAGTGGGAGCCGCTTCGTCCAACTGACAATTATACTAAAGGACTTGATAAACTTGTGCATGATAATGACAATACTTTTGATGCTGATAATTTTCTGAAAGCACGTTTAGTTGATTTGATTATTGGTGATTGGGATCGCCATTATGATCAATGGCGTTTTCACGATAGAAGCGGAGATAAAAAACATAAAGATTATTTGATTGTCCCTAGAGATCGTGATATGGCAATGAATGTCACGCATGGTTTGTTGGTCAGTTTTGGGAAATATTTCTTTTTAAAACCTCATGTTTATGGTTTTAAAGGAAATCTGAAAGGACAAATTAATCAGTATTTATATAAATCAGATTTCTTAAACGCTCATCCTTCTAATCAAATGAATTATGAGCATTATAAAAATATTGTTGAAGAGGTACAAAAATCAGTCACTGACTCAGTATTGACAGCTGCAGTTAATGCGATGCCAAAAGAATTAGACGCAGAACTTCAAGAAAAAACATTTCAAGATCTAAAAGTACGCCGTGATCAACTTTCTGAAGCAATGGATACTTATTATAATTTTAGTAACAGAATTGTTGATATACGTGGAACAAATAGCAAAGAATTTGTTTCTATAAAAAGTCTGGATGAGAGAGATGCGCTTCATGTTGAAATGCGAAAAATCAACAAACATGGTAAGATTAGACATCAGCTAATGTCTAAAACTTATCCGAAGTCAGTCACAAAAGAAATCAGACTTTATTTAGAAGGTGATAGAGATAGTGTGGTGATTGATAACAAAAATTCGACTATCAAACTTAGAATTATTGGAGGTGAATCAAAAGATGATCGCCATAAATCTTATGTTGTCAAAAACAGTAAAAAGAAAGTCCGTATTTATGATTACGAAACCGAAAATTATGAAGGTTTAACCAATAGACTTAAAATCAAAACCTCAAAAGATTCAACACATACAGCATTTAAACCTGTCAATTTATATCACGATTGGATTCCAGCTGCAACTGCTGGTTATAATAGGGATGATGGACTGATATTTGGACTTGGAGTTAAATTTATTCAACAAGCTGGTTTCAGAAAAGAACCTTACACAGCGATGCATAAGCTTATGCTGAGCTATGCATTTTCTACGAAAGCTTATGGAATTCAATATAATGCTGAATGGATAGATTTGTTTGGAAAAGCCAACTTTTTAATAGATACCGATGTGAGAGCTCCTGAAAATACGGATAACTTTTTTGGGATTGGAAACACCGTTGCTTATGATAAAAACCATCATTATTTTAAAGCAAACTATAATTTATATAAGCTGAAAACATCTTTAAAATGGGAGACTCACCTAGGTGGAAGCTTTAGTTTTGGTCCTGCTTTTCAATATTATCACTACAATCCTAATAAAAATAATGATCGCTTTATTGAAGATGGCGACATCAATTACACTTATGATCGAGACATCATCGATCAAGATAAATTTCATGTGGGCTTAGTTGCCGATTATGAAATAGATGAGCGAAATGACGATTTGCTGCCAACCAAAGGTATTTATTTACACTCAGAATTTTCAGGATGGAAGGGAACTAATACTTACTCTAAAAATTATTTAAAATTTAAAGGAGAGTTCTCTTTTTATAAAAATCTTAATCCAAGTGAAACTTTAATTCTATCAAACCGAATTGGTGGTGAAGTAACAGCTGGTGACCCTACTTTTTATCAACATGCTTATTTAGGTGGAGATGGAAATTTATTGGGGTATAGACAAAACAGATTTGCAGGTAAACATTCATTTTATAACAATCTTGAAATGCGTTTAGCAATTGCAGATTTTGGAAACTTGTTCTTTAAAGGTCAGTTAGGTCTTACGGGTTTTTTTGATGTCGGTCGCGTGTGGAATCCAGATGAAGAATCTAGCAAATGGCACAACGGTGTTGGAGGAGGTCTATATTTTGCGCCAGCATATTCATTATTATTAAACTTTCAAATGGGTTACGCAGATGAAGGTTGGTACCCTTATTTTTCACTTGGTCTACGTTTTTAGAAAGCAATTCTAATAATCATCAATATTTAATCTAAGCTTGATGTTGTTTGTTAATTTTTTTCCATCAGAGGTCATGATTTCAAAATTGAATTGATAAACATCTTGAGCGAAATTAGCATTTTCAATAAATTTTTCTCCAAAAACAATTGACGAATGACCACCAGCAACTAAGTGGAATATATCATCAATATTAATTAAGTTTGTTCCACTTTCAATGCGTTGACCATTGTAAGTAAAGACTTTATTTGATATGAATTTAAAGCTGTCTTTGATCAATTCATTTCGGTAAGTATCTCTCATTCCAAAACATGATTCAGCAACAGCAGTTGGCAATAAATTAATTTGAAAATTTGTGTCGGTGACTAAAAGTTCATAAATAACATCTATGCTAAATGCACCTTTTATGAGTCCGATTTCATCTTCTTAATAAATGCGATTTGTCATAAAATCATTTGAAGTGATACGACCGCTTCCCATTATTTGATAATTATATACATCGCAACACGAGTAGGCGAGGACAGATACGATTATAAAAGTCAAATAAATTTTAAAAGTGTTTTTAGCTTTTTTCATTATTAGATTTTGGAAGTATAATTTAAGTAATTAATAAATTTAGTCTAAAAAAAAAGCCTATTAATTAAAATAGGCTTTTCCTGAATATATGTTTTCAATTGTGATTAAACAACTTTGACATTTACTGCATTTAATCCTTTTCTTCCTTCTTCTACATCGTAGCTTACTTTGTCACCTTCATCAATGTCATCAATAAGACCATTTGCATGTACAAATACATCTTTGCTGCCATCTTCTGGGGTAATAAATCCAAATCCTTTAGAATTATTGAAGAATTTTACTGTTCCGTTACTCATAATAAAGTTTATAAAATATTAATTAAAGTAGAAAAGTAATGAATCAAAAGAGAAATAACTAATTTTTTATTAAAAAATATGATTTTAATTGCATTGAGATTTTTTAATCATTTTTGACAATATTAATTTTACCATTGTCTAAATCGTAAACCGCACCTATTATTTTGATCTTAGAATCTTTTTCTAAACCACTAATAATAGAGCTCTTTTCTTTTATGTCAGCAATGGTTTTTTTAACGTTATTTTCGATAACATCATCAAAATAATCTTTGTTTTTTTCATCTCTATCGCCTTCAGTCATTTCAATTGATGGCTCAATCTCGTTTAATAAAGAAGTCACATTGTCATTACCAACATCGACTTGTTGTATTACTGATTTTACGGCTCCACAACTCTCGTGACCTAAAACCATTTATAATTTCAAACCTGCAACAGCTAAGCCATAATTAACTGTCTATTGTTTTTCTCAATTTTGATTTTCTAATTTCATAATTACGAGTTAAGACAATGATTCATAGAGTTGATGAATGCGTTCTAAATCTTTTTCATTTTCGATAGCTTTTTGTGCATCATGATAAAGAAGTTCAGCTTCAGTTTTTAATGTCTTGTGATAATCTTCTACATGTTTTTCTTGCAATAGCAAATACTTCAGCATAATGAAGAGTTTTTGAACACATGTCATATCATGTTTACAATAAGTTCTGTAAGAAACCATAACTTGATAAATCAATTCTTTAAAATTAACTGTTGTTACAAATATCAAAGCTTTATCATCTTCGGATGTCACTATAGTTTGATCATTTTTCTGAAGTCTTTTAGCTAATAATTGCGTGAGATAATCAATTGTGCTTATGGCTGTGCCAGGATCATTAATGCCAGGCGACATCGCTTTAATGCCGATTTCAGTAATTTGCTTAAATGCGAGAACGTAATTATCTTCAACAAATTCGCCTCTGGCAAAATTAAAATTTGACAGAATTTTTTTGACAAGCTCATCATCTACTTGTTGACTAACCTTTATGATCGGAACATCTTTCAGTATAAACTCTCCTTGTACAACGAGAATTTTAATTTGTATCTCATTTTCTAGACAGATATCTACTAAATTATTGATTGCTATGTTTTGAAAATAACCAGTTTTAGAACTGTGATAGGTTTTCCAATCTGAAGTATCAGGAAAAGATGGCGTTTTATCAGCCTCTTCATTTATTAAAACATCTAAACGTTGATTGGCTTTTCTGTAAATGCTTTCTAAAATATTATTTGCCTGAATAGATTGAGATATAGAATGTATAAAATACAAAAAAGAACCCAAGCAAATAACTGTAAAAATTATTCCTATAAGTACAGAAAAACCTGGTAATTGATATTTTTCGGTGTCTTTTGGGTCTATACCAACTAAAGTAAAAACGTTGTATAAAATTGTGGCCAGATATGCACCTAAAACATATTGATGATTTTTATTTGAAATTAAATCAGGTAACACACGAGGTGAGTAATTACTGGAAGCTTGATTAAGTAAAACCATGACCATTGAAAAGCTGAAAACCATGATGGAGATAATACCTGCAGTCAAGATGTTGAGCAGTGTTTTTGCTGTGTCAGCGTTGTCAATTACTAATTGAGGGACGCGTGCAGAAACGTAAGCTGAAACTCCGATTTTTTCTAAATACAACATCAGCATTGCAAAGGCAAAACCTCCAACACCAAAAAGAGTTGGGTAAAAAGCAATTTTACCTTCGATGGTAATAATAAAACTGATGAATTTATTGTAAAGTGACTTCATAAAAAGATTTGAAATCACAATTTAAGATTTTTTAAAATATAAGTCAGCTTGATTTTATAAAATAAAAAAAGCCAAAGTCGCAGGTTTTTTAAACTTGCGAGCGATGGCTAAAAACATATTTACAAGAAATTAATCAACTTTAAAACCGACAGCAATATAAGGCATTCCGTAATTAGGAACTGGACCTCCCATGCCATAAAAATCTGATTCTAAAAATTCGATATTTCCTTGAACTTCAGGAAACGGATTAGAGAAATCTGTTTTTTGAAATATTTGACCAACAGTTTCTTCTAAACTTGCGTTACTGTCTATGGTTCTTCTTACCAAAATAATATCGCCAGTGTTAACAGTAATCGGAGCAATTGCTTGGTAATCTATCTGTGTTTGTGAAAAAGAATGAACGCCTGAATATGAGTTATTTGTTGTTTCGTTAATCACTTCCATCGTGTAATCTCCAGTATAAACAGCTGGATTTTTATAACCAATTGTACAGATTTCTCCGCTTGCATTTATTCTCATTTTGTATTCATGGGTCTGCAAATCCATGGTTTCGATAAGTTGATAGTTATTGGCTGGCGTAAATGTCGTGTTGATAATTGCATCAACATAAGAGTCATCACAAAAGTTATTTGTGGCGTCATCATCATTGTCACATGATAAAGTTATTGCACTTAAGGCGAATAGAAATAAGATTTTTTTGAGTTTCATTTTTCTAGGTTTTAAATTATTAATTGATAGATGTTATTTCAATCTTCTAACTTGATATCAATTAATTTGAGAGTTTGTTACCCTTATTTTAGAAAAAAATGAAAAGAAAATTTGAATTAGAATCCAACAATTTATTTTCGGCTTCTATTTACGACATTAGAATTGATAAAGCAATCTTCTTTATGAATGTTATTTCTGAAATATTTGATTAATTCTTTTTGAGAGTTTAAAAGCGAAATGAGACTTTGAATAAAATATTTAAATTGACTAGATCTTGGGTGTGACTAGAGGTACTATAATCTGAAATATAAATTCTATTAAAACTTTTTTCATTAGTAAAATTATTAAGCGTCAATCCGTAATCCATCTTTTTATTCTTTGTTGAATAATTAATAGAAGCATTAGAAATCAGAAAATTATCATCTATTTTTTTAATGTCTGGAACATAAAAATCAAAAGATATTTTTGCAAATAATCTTTTATGAGGTCTGATAATGATGTCTAAACTGTTTGTTAGGTACTTATTTGAAATTTTTTTATCAACATTTGTGGTCTTATTAATGGTGTATTTAAAAGAGTTACCGAAATTAAAAACCTTATCAAAAACACTTATATAATCAAATTTAAAAACATACTGGCTTAGTTTATTTAAGCGTAGGTCAGATGTGTTAATTTGATTGTAATAATCTGTTCTATTGGCATCAATTCCAAGTTTGAATTTTGAAGATAAGCTGTATAATAATTTTTCGGCTTCAACTGCAAACTTGTAATTTTGATTGCTAGTTTGAGAAATGAAAAAGTCATTAAAAATTAAGTTCTCACTGATATCAATCCTCGGTATCATCGGATTAAAATTTTCTCCATATCTTAATAAAGCCCAAAATTCAAAAGCATTATATACATCGTTGTACCTGTATTGAATATTTGCTTCTTGGCTTTTTAATGTTTGTAGATCAACCGAATTTCTATTCAAACTCGTGTTATCTGATAAAAGAGGTTGAGAGTATAGCCTATTGATCGGCAGCAGTTTTTCTTGATAAAGATATTGACCTTCTATATTTGATTTAGAATTAACCCTATGCCTAATCACAATATCTGGATTGAAAATAATCTTTGAAACAGAAGCTTTTTGATCTTGTAAAAGTAAGGGTTTGTAATCTGAGTATAGATAAGAAAGTTTAGTGTTGAATCTAAAAAGCCAATTTTTATAGAAATAATTTAAACTATTTTTTACACCTGTCTGCAAACTGTTGAGTGCAATTTTGTTCCTGATATCATCAGTTACATTTGCTGTGTTTCTTAAATCTGTGTTGAGTTTTTCTGCTTTGTATTGAAAATCTAAACCGCCTGAATACTTAAATCTATTCTTGGCGCCAACCCATAAAACTTCAGTGTTAATTTGCTTATTAGATTGAAATACCAATTGATTATTATAATATGTCTTATTACCAATAATCAATTGATTGGAGTAGATGTCTTCTTCGGGAAGTTCATTCATAGAGAGCTTTCCATTAATCTGTAGAGCATTGTTTTGATCAAGTTTTGTAGTGTAATTTAGGTTTTGTAAAATGAAGATTTCTTCTTGATCATTGGTGAGTGAATTTTCAGATTGATTTAAGATATAATCAAAATTTGTTTTCTTTTTTACAAAATCAATTTGACCATTGACATTTAATTGTGATTTCTTAGAAGGATTCCACGTCATTTTATAAGAACCACTTATAACTTGTGGTTTACTACGCATTTTATTTTGTTGAGTAAAAGAGGTGGTATCTATATCAGAAAAATAAAATGACTTCTTATTAGTTTGAGTTTTTGCTAAATCTTTAAAATAGGAGAGATTAAAGCGAAGTCTCGTTTTTTTAGAGATATTAATGATTTGGTTTGTGCTTGTGTAGAGGTTATTATTCTTGAGAACGTTTTTTCTTTTTATAGAAGATGTGTAAATGGGTTTGTCTAATATAAAATCACTTTTTAGCTTTTTATTTTTAGCATCATCAAAAGAAGTCGTGTTTGGCGATAAACTGTACGGTGATGTGTTTGAACCCACATTATTGTAATGAAAATTGGAAAAGTTTTTTGCTTTTTTAGAAATTGCCAATCCAGTTATATCAGCGTAATAACGTGATTCGTGACCAACGCCTAAAGTTGCATTTCCAGAAAAGTCTATTTGATTTTCTTTTAATTTTAAATTGAGAGCAACTTTGTCAGAATACTCAAGCCCGCTTAATACTGGATTTTCTGAGTATCTTTCGATGGCTTCAACTTCTTCTATTAAATCAACAGAAATATTCTTTGTGCCGATAGTGTAGTTGTTGCCAAACAAATTATCACCACCAAGCAACACTGATTCAATCTCTCTACCTTTAAATTTTATTTCTCCATCTTCACTAATCTGAATGCCAGGTAGGTTTTTTAAGGCATCTTCTACAGTTCTCTCAGTTCCGTCTCTAAATTCATTAGCTCTATATGTTGTCGTGTCTTTTCTTGTTTTTATCTTTCTTTTCTCAGCCTCAATATAAACTTCATCTAATTGATTAACCTTTGATTTGGACAATGTGAAAATCTCATTTTCGTAAACTTTGATGGAATTAATTTTAATTTTTTTAAAATAATTATCATAGCCTATAGCTTTAACTTTAATTAAAACAGTTGATGGTTTTGAAAATGGTATATTTAATAAAAACTTTCCTTTTTGATCGCTAATAGAATAAGTAATAATTGTGTCTGTCACAAAGTCATTGACCATAAGACTTGCATTCGGGATAGGCTTATCTTTTTCATCAAATACATAGCCAGAAACGATGATTTCTTGCGCAAAAAATGCGTTGGAAAAGAAGCATAGAACTAACAGAAAAAATATTTTTTTTATGAAAATCATTCATTTAGATCATAAACTTCAACACCTGAAAAAGTGGTTGTTGCTTTGGCGTTATATTTTTGTCGCATTTCATTTTGTTTAGCCTGATATCTCTTCTTAGCTTTAGCAATTATTTCATCCCAAGATTGGGCTTTTTTCAATTTGAAAGGAGAAGCGATTTTAGTTGTTTTATTTTTTATTTCAAGTTTTACAGCTTCATAGTGCACGCGACCATCTTCAGATTTCACTTCAAGTATTAAACCGGGTAATCCATTAAACTTCCATGGTCCATCAGATATGGGGATTTCCGGACTGTAGTAAGCTGTGTAATCTCTGCCTCGAAAATGTGTTTTTGCTTCTAAGCATTGATAACCTAAAATTTCTTTACTTTTATTAGTAACTTCCCATGAAAACATATTTAAACTATCTTTTAAAACTGCTTCTCTTTGGTAAGATATATCAGAATGACTTAATATATATTTTGACTTAAAGTCTTTGTAATATGATTTTGGGTTATCCATTAAGTCTCCAGTCATTCTCCCAACATTACCGCCATCATAAACATATTTTTCAGTGCCAGGAACGATTTTTTGTAAATGATTTGTATAAATAGATTTACCCGCATGATTTATTAAATTCCCATCTACAGATTCTTCTCCACTTGGTGAGGAGCTGTCAAAAATATAATAAACTTCAAAAGTTGTATTTTCTTGCCCGAAAGAAAATAAAGTAAAAGAAAAGCAGACGAAAAATAGAAAATTTTTATAAAAAAACATGATTAGTGGTTATTAGTATATAATGAGAAATAGCAATAATAAACGTAATTTGTGTTTAAATTAAAAGCCAATATAATGAATAATATTATTAATTATGTTTGAGTTAATAAATGATTGAGAGGAAGCAAAAGTAATAATATATCAAGTTGTTGATTAGGAAAAAAAGAATTTATCTGAAGTTAAAAAATGAAAAGATGTGAAAATTCTATTTTCAATGTAGTCTTTCTCTTTTTGCTAAATTTTCAGCAAAATAAGCAACAACAATTAACTGAAAAATATGATAAAGCATGAGTGGTAAAAGATATAATCCAAGCACACTACCACTTCCGAAAATAACTTTTGCCATCACGGAGCCATGAACTAAAGATTTTTTTGAACCAGAAATTTGAGCCGTAATGACATCTTCTTTATTGAAGTTTAAAAGCAAAGCTATTTTTCTGCATCCAAAATAAATTGAGAAAAATATTACAGCTACGCTTAACATCAAGAGTAGGAATCCCAAAATTGATAAGTCAGAAAAAACTTGATCTTTAAAGGAATTGCTAAAACTTTGAAAAACAATTAAAGCGATAATGCTTTTATCAAAATAAGTTAAGTAGCTACCATAGCGATTGATAAGTGATTTAAAAAAACGATTGAGCAAAAAGCCTATCAATAATGGAATTAAGATCGTGTAAGTTAAACTTAAAATAACATCAAGAAAATTTAAACCCTCAGAAGTATCTAAGAAAAGGCTTAACCATAATGGCGTCAGTACAACCCCAATAAGTCCGGAAATACTCGCATTAAAAATAGCTGCAGGTACATTTCCTTTTGCGATGGAAACCATCACAACTGATGAAGAAACTGTAGAAGGAAGAACAGCTAAGAAGAAAAAAGCCTGCCAGTAATCGTAAAAATCGGTACCGATAAAGAGCGGATAAAACATCAATACGAAAACAGGAAAAAATAAATATGTTGAGCTTTGAACTAAAAAATGCAGCTTGATGTTTTTGATACCTGATGATAAATCTGATGGTGATAATTTTAAACCATAAAAGAAAAATATAAAACCTATTCCTATATTGATGATAAAGTCTAAATTGATGGAATCAAAAAGATGAGGGAAAAAATAAGCTACAGCTATACTAAATAATAAAGCTAAAATAAATGGATTTCGCATTGTGATAAAAACGAATTGAGTGCTAAAGATTAAATATCAAAAATACTTAAATTAATTTCTCTCCTATAATACCAATCAAGAAACCCAAACAAGCACCGAGTGAAGGCAAAAACTTATTTTCTAATTTACTTTCAGGAATAATATCTCTGATGAGTAAGTAAAGAATTCCTCCACTGGCAAAAGTCATAAGATGAGCTGTTAATTTAGGAGACTCACTGAAATAAAAATGACCAATAAGCGCAGCGATAATTCCAAAAAAACTTAAACCCAAAAGAATTAATAATGTTTTTTTAATTGTAAAGCCACTCAAGGTTAAATCTCTATATGAGTTAAAGGCTTCTGGTAAATTTTGTAAACCTATAAAAACCGCAAGCAATGTCGCTGTATTTGGATCCACGGCAAAAACTGCCCCCAATGCAATAGATTCTGGAACAAAATCCATCATCATAGCCAATAAAGTTGCTGTTTGCCCGCCTTTTTTATCTAAATATTGATCGATTAATAAAAAAATAATTGCTCCTGCTGAAAATGAAATGATGATAGGGAAGAGCTCTAGTTCTTCCATTCCTTTTGGAATCAAGACCAAAGCTAAAGCTGATAAAATAATGCCAGCGCCAAAAGACATTAAGCTGTGAATCACTTCATATTTAACAGGACTATCTTTTACATGATGATTAAATAAGTTTGCTAATAACCCACCACAAATGACAGTGATTCCTGCAAAACCTGAATAAAGAATGAGTTCTGTTATCATAATTATCTAATTTTTTTGACTTCTTTTATTTAAAAAAATAGCTAGTTAAGCTTAGGCTTTTTAATTCTGTTTTGATAAGTTAGAAGCACAAATTATAAAATTTAACTAAATTTAGATTTAACATAATCCTAAATGTTCGTTTTTTAATACTTTTCTAAAAAAATTTATGTCAAAGATTTACACATTATTATTTATATTATTAAGTTACTTTTCTTTTGCACAAGAAGATTCACTTCAAAACGCTGTTAATCAAACTCTAAAAATCGGTGTGACACATACACCTCCTTTTATTGATGAAACAGGAAGCGAACTTCAGGGATTAAGCGTCAAATCTTGGGAGTTAGTTAATGATGAGCTGAACTGGAAATATGAATACAAGTCTTATGAAAACTTAGGTGAGATGCTAGATGCTGTAGAAAAAGGTGAGGTGGATTTCAGTATCAATCCAGTGACAGTCACGGATAATCGTATGGAAAGATTAGATTTCTCACAACCTTATTTTATTTCTAACACTGCCATTGCTAAGCAAAGTGAATCTGTAGTTTGGTCTGTGCTCAAAAATTTATGGAGTTGGAAGTTTATTTCAGCACTTCTAGGTTTATTAGCAGTCATTTTTATTTTTGGATTTCTAGTTTGGATTTTCGAGAGAAGAAAAAATCCTGAGGAGTTTGGTGGTGAAAAAGGTCTTTTTGATGGCTTTTGGTGGAGTGCAGTAACCATGACAACTGTTGGTTATGGCGATAAGTCTCCTCAAAGTTTAGGCGGCCGTATTATTGGTCTAATTTGGATGTTTATGGCTGTGATTATTTTATCGAGTCTAACCGCTGGTATCGCTTCGGCTTTAACAGTGCAATCAATCAACGACGATATTTCTTCAATAAATGATTTAAGTCGATTTAGTGTTGCAACTGTTGAAAATTCAAGCTCGCAAGAACTTTTGGATCTTTATGGAATAAAATATAAAATTGTTGAAAACGGAGAGGAAGGTATTAAGAAATTAGCTGATGAAGATTTTCAACTTTTTATTTACGATAAACCTATTTTACAATATGAAGTAGAGAAGCAAGATCTTTCAGATGATTTAATGGTTTTGGAAAATTCATTAAAGAAAGACTATTTTAGTTATAGTTTTCCTAAAGGTTCTCAGCTCATTGAAAAAATTAATCCTGAATTGATTTCTGTTCTAAAATCTATGGAATGGAATCGATTGACAGAGTCGCTTTAAACATATTATTTATCATGAAATGAAAAATGCCGAATCAATTTTGATTCGGCATTTTTTGATTTAAATCTGTTTTTAAAACAATTTATTTAATAATTAGCTTTTCAGTTATTTCATGCTGATCACTGCTAAATTTCAAGAAATATAAGCCTTGAGGAATTGATAAATTGATTTTGTTCTCATTCTGAATCAACTCAACTTCTTTCATTAATTGTCCATTGATGTTATAAAATTTTAGTGTTTTAAATTCATTCACATTATTAAAATGAATTTCATTTGAAGCTGGGTTGGGATAGATGTTGATTTGACTTAATTTAGGTAATTCAGTTCCCAAAGTGCTACAAGTCCACTGGCTAAAATCAACCAGACCTAATGTGCTATCATCGTTTTTATGAAAAATAACATTTTCAATTTCAGTAGTGCCAGCGCTTTCATTACTTTCAATCCAGCAATTTCCCATGGCACTCAAATCCATAGATGTGTTGTTGTATAAAGCGTATGTGATACCATTATTTCCATTATCAGAAAACCTGTTGTAACCTAAATCTGTATCAGTTCCTAAATCAATAGAAGCTTGATTAATCACTGTGATTCCCCAGAGATTTCCTCTTATTTCATTTTCTCTCGCTATAATCGTTTGAGAATCGTTGCTACTACTTAAAGAAATGCCGCTCCCGCCTAAAGCAGGATTATTTTCAGTATTATTATCTTCAATAATGTTTCCTTTTATCATCGCGTAAGCATTTCCGCCAGCAACTGTAATCCCGTATCTGTTATTTAGAATGACATTGTCTTCAATTTCAGCAATGATATTATAACTTAAAAAGTTTGAAACAGAAATGCCACCAACTTTCGTCATTACGGGGTCTCCAATAATTGTATTTCCTTTTATCTTTAAGGTATCAGAACCAGTTGGTCCCATATTTAGCTGAGGCCTGTTTTGGTTTGATTGTGTATTTTTTTCAATTACATTATTAAGAATATGAGCAGATACTTCTTGATTTGCTCCTGAACCTACAGCAGGTAAATCATTTTTATAGAAAGTATTATTCTGTATCAAAGGAGCACCATTTGATAATGATATTGTCGAGCCGGTTGCTGCACCAGAAACATTATAAGATAAATAGCTATTTTTAATAACAAAATCACTTGTAACCACTTTTAAACCACCACTATAAGTGATTTCAACATTATTAAACAAACCAGCTGAAAGATCTTGATAACGTATGCCATCAAAAGGATTTAATGTGTCAGTCGCTCTCAAAACAAATTTTGGTTCATTATCTGGAATATCAATGATGAATTGACCTTCAACAGTAATTCTTTTGTCAGCATCGACAAGAAGTGTATCTGTCGTATTAATGATCAAGCCATCATCGCCGGCAATGGTTAAATCTTCACTTAAAGTATATTTTGTTCCATCAAAGCTTAAAATGCTAGGGTCGAGATCTGACAACTCAGATAAATTGTAATATACGCCCGTCCCTGGTGTCACCAGTTGAGCGTAGCTTAGCGTACTCAAAAGAATACTAAAAATAAAAAAGGTAATTTTTTTCATGGGGATTACTTTTAGGGTTAATTTTTTATTGAATGTAAAGATACAAAAACCAATCTTTATTTAATTTTTATAAACTATTATCAATAGCTGTATAATTATTGATATTCAGTTTTTTGAAATTCAAGTTTGTTTGTTGTGTTATAAAGTTTCAACCAAACTTACTATAGTTTTATTTCTAAATTATTTATTGAAAATAAAGTTACATTTACAGCAAAAGAATATGGTTTTATGACGCAACTCAAATATTTGAGATGTTTACTTCCATTTCTATTTTATAAATGTTTAGAACGCTATTGACATGAAATATTTAAACGAGTTACCTGCTAGAACTAAAGCTGCTTTTATGAGATTTCCAGTAACCATTATTTGGTCTATAGTAGGAAGCGTTTATTTAGCTTGGATGATAGGTCTAGACGCACGAATTTTCAATGAGTTTACGAGTCTAATCTTTACTTTAATATTAGGTGTAAGTTGGCTAATTGGCACTCAATTTTTAATAGAAAGTTTGCGTATTTATAAATACAGTTGGCTTTTAAAGTTTGGCGTTATCGGATTGCTAATCATCTACTATATTACTTTTAATGAAGAGGATTTTGATGGTAATCCTATACTGCTAACACGCTGGTTTTTACTTTTCTTGGCTGGCCACATTTTTGTTTTTTTTGCACCTTTTTTAAAGCAATGGAACAAAATTGATTATTGGAATTATTTACAACAAATTGTCATAAGCATTACCAGAGCTGCTTTATTTACTTTTGTGATTTTTGGAGGTTTAGCATTAGCTATCTTGGCTGTAGATAATTTATTTAATATTCATATAAATGATAATGTTTATGGACAATTGTATGTCATTTGTTTAGGCATAATAAATACATTTATTTATCTGGCAGATTTTCCTGAAAAAATACATAATACTCAAAAACTACGCTACAGCAAGGCCTTAGATGTGTTTTTGAAATTTATTCTAATACCTATTCTTATCATTTACTTGATTATAGTTTATGCCTACGCTTTTAAAATTTTATTTTTATGGGAACTTCCTCAAGGCTGGGTGTCTTATCTTATTAGCATCCTTGCCATTATTGGTCTTATTATTCAAATTATTATAGAACCTTTAAGAGAGACGCATCACAACATATTGATAAGAAAATTTCATCCTTATTTTTACATCACATTATTTCCGCTACTTATTTTATTTTTTGTCGCTATTTACACACGTATTGCAGATTATAATTTTACAGAAAATAGGTATTTTTTAGTCGTTTTAGCCTTCTGGATTTTGGGCCTTAGCTTATACATGATATTTAGTAAAAAGAAGAAGCTAAATATTATACCGATTTCACTCTTTATTTTAATCATGCTAGCCAGTTATGGGCCTTGGAGTGCTTTTAATATATCAATTAATGCGCAGGCTAAAGAGTTAAAAGAAATGGTCAATAAAATAAAGTCTAATCCTCAAGAAATCATTACATTAGAAGAAGCTTCACAATTTAGAAGCATCTCAAGATATTTAAAAGAACGTAACCATTTAAATAAGTTAGACGCTTCATTAGGTTTCAAAACTAGTTACGTTCAAAACAGTTATTCAGCTGGCGAACAATTGTTGGATTCTCTTTATGGTAGTGAGAGAGCTAGTCGTATTTCAAGCCAAACAGCTAGTGGGAAAAAATATTATTATTATAATCAATTAAATCACAAGCATCAAATTAATTTAGATGTCAAAGACTATCAAACTATGGTAGAAGTAGCGCTTAACCAAAATGAAAGCCATCGCTATCAAATATCTCATCGTCCAAATTCATTGTTAGTAAAAGATCATGAGAAAAAACTATTTGATGTTGATATTGATAGTCTACTAATAAAAAGTCTGAAGAAATATCCAGATTTCAAAAATGCGTCGCAAGAAGAATTAACTTATACTTTTAAAAATAAAGAAGGAACTTTCAGTTTAATTTTAAAAAACTTTAGATTTAATAAGGTTGATGAAACAACTTTAAGCTTTATACATTTAGGCGGATATTTACTTGTAAATAAGAATGTTGAGTAGAAGAATATCGGACTTGATAGATGTATTTTTGATTGTTTTAGTGTCTCGTGATTTTTTGCAGTAAATTATTTAGTTAAGTTTACAGCAACCTCAATACTTTAAAGAGACATTTCAATCTCTTTCAATACTTCTTCACTCACTTCATGTTTGCCATTAAATTCATGAATTTCTAAATCATCAGGAAATAATTTGTGAGCCATATCAATTTGTTTCTGAAGTTTTTCAGAATGAATGTATTGATCTTTATTTCCGTAAACCAAATGTGTTTTTGTTTTGACGTTATTTACAAAATCTTCAGCTGTAAATTCATCTGGAATACTACCAGAATGTAAAATCAGCCTTTCACATTTTATACCTCTTTTTTGGAGCCAACGCATCACCATCGAAACACCTTGAGAGTAACCTAAAAGAATCACTTTTTTATGATGTAATTTTTCCTTTTCATAAACTGCATCAAGATAATTGAGTACATTTTCAATTTCAATCGCTTTGTTCTCTCTAGTTAGCCATGAAGCACCAACATATTTAAAAGCTCTTGTTTGGTAATATTTTGCTGGCGCTTGAGGTGCAATAACAAAATTTTTATCTGAGTCTAATACTTCAAAATATTTAATAAAATAACGACTTAAGTAGGCGATACCGTGGCAAGCAATCCAAACTTGCTCTGTGTCAGCATTTAGTGTATTTAATGTCGAGTAGGTGTTTGTTGTTTCGTAGTTTACCTGAAGTTCTTTGGATGACATATGAAAAAGCTTTTGTAATTTTACACAACAAATTAAAGCAAACTCATGAACATTCCGAAGTCCGAAATCTTAAAAAGATGTAACGCTTATGTCCCTAACACTTTAATGCAAACCTTAAGTATTGATTATGTTGATGTTGGTGACGATTTTTTAACAGCAAGAATGCCAGTCACATCCAAAGTTCATCAACCTGATGGTGTTTTGCATGGTGGTGCAATGGTTGCATTAGCCGAAAGTGTAGGAAGTGCAGCCTGTTTCATTTTTTTAGATGCGCAAAATTTCATGATTCGCGGACTTGAGATTTCTGCAAACCATATCAGAAGTATTGCCTCTGGAAATGTTTTCGCAACAGCAAAATTTATACATAAAGGAAGAACAACGCAAGTTTGGGATATTAAAATCACAGATGAAGATGAGCGTTTAATTTCTGCTGTTAAGCTCACAACAATTGCTTTACCTAAAAAATAATATGTCAGATTTTTTTAAAATATTAGATGATCATCATAAGGCTCAATTGCCATTTGTCATTTATCATAAACCCAATGCTGAACAGGTTTTCTTTCATCGAATGAACACTGATAAATTATTTCGTATTAATTCTTTTGAAGGTTCAGGTTATGTTTTTGCGCCTTTTGATTTAAAGGAAAAAGCGATTCTTTTTCCTCAGAAGGATTTAGAAAGTGATTGCATTGATTTATCTGATATTGATTTAGATGAACTCACTTTCGAAAAGAAAGAGATTGATAAGAATCCAAATGAAAAACAAGTTTATCTTGATCTACTTGAACTCACTTTAAAAGAGATTTCAGAAGATGAAAATCTTGATAAAATTGTCACTTCTCGACAAATCAATTTTCACAAAAAGGATTTGAATGTCTCATTACTCTTCATAAGAATGCTCAAGGCTTACCCAAATGCAATGACCTACATTTGGTTTCATCCAAAAGTCGGTTTATGGGCGGGAGCCACACCAGAAACATTGATTAAGTTAAAAAGAAATCAGCTGCAAACGATGGCTTTGGCTGGTACGAGGCATAAAAATGTGATAGAAAGTCAGCCTTTTACTGAAAAAGAAAAAAAGGAGCAAGCTTTTGTGACTGAGCAAATATTAGAGGCTTTACGCCAGACTAAAGCAACGGATATTCAAACATCAGATTTAAAAGTCGCGCCAGCAGGTGAGCTTTTCCATTTATTGACAGAAATTCAAGCACAAATACAGCCTGAAAATTTTGATGCTGTTCTCAAAGCAATTCATCCAACACCAGCAGTTTGTGGCTTACCTAAAGAAAAATCTTTTAACTTTTTATTGAAAAATGAAAATTACGATCGCCAATTTTATGCAGGATTTTTAGGTGAATTAAACTGGAAATCAGAAAAAATAAGGTCAAATAGACAACGCAATCAAGAGAATCAAGTTTTTAAATCCATTCAAAAAACATCAGATTTATATGTCAATTTAAGATGTCTTTCTTATCGTGAAAATCAAATTTCACTTTATGTGGGAGGTGGTATCACAGCTGAAAGTCAACCTGAAGATGAATGGGAGGAAACTCAAAATAAATCTCAAACGATGTTAAAAGTGCTTTAAGAAGTCAAGCTTTTCGTTGACTTATCCTTTTACAAAATTACCTTTGTAAGTATGACACATCAAATATTTTCTTCGATACCAACAGCGCAGCTGATTGTAGAATATTGTAAGCGTTACAGCATTTTAGATGTTGTTATTTCGCCTGGCTCAAGAAATGCGCCTTTAACGATTGGTTTTTCTAATGATAAAACCATTCAAACTTACAGCGTTGTCGATGAGCGCTGCGCTGCATTTTTCGCTTTAGGAATGGCTCAGAAAAAAGGAAAACCAGTCGCTGTTATTTGTACTTCTGGCTCTGCAGTAGCCAATTATTATCCAGCTGTGACTGAGGCTTATTACAGCAATATTCCATTGGTGGTTATCTCTGCCGATCGACCAAAACATTTGATTGATATCGGAGATGGACAAACGATTCAGCAAGAAAACTTTTTCCAGAATCATGTCTGTTCATCGGCTAATTTAAAGGATGATACTTACCAAGATGCTTCAAAATCACCGCTTTCTTTTAATTCAGAAAAACTAAAAACAACTTTAGCGAAATGTCTTGAAAATTCTTTACCTATACATATTAATGCTGCATTTGATGAACCTTTGTATTATACAGAAAATGCAATTTTACCTGAAGTCAAAGCTGAGTTGGAAGCTGTTCAAATCAGGCATCTTGAGTCTCTTGATGATCAAGAAGAGTTTGTCAATAATTGGAATTCTGCCAAGCGTAAATTAGTTTTAATCGGCGTCAATCATTCAGCGCATATTGATGAGGAGATTCTTGATATGTTGGCTAACGATCCATCTGTTATTGTGATGACAGAAGTGACTTCAAATGCTGCTCACGAAGATTTTTTCCAAAGTATTGATTCTATTTTAGCGCCCATAGAAAAGTCTGAAAATAAAGATGAACTCTTCAAAAAACTTCAACCAGACATGTTGATAACAATGGGAGGGATGTTGGTTTCTAAAAAAATCAAAAAATATTTACGTGAATATCAACCTAAACAGCATTATCATATCGGTGAGAATAAGGCTTTGGATACTTTTTTCTGTTCACCAAAACATTTAAAAATTAAAATTAATTCTTTTTTTAAAAATGTTTTAAAGGATTTAGAAATAGTTAATTCTGATTATTTTAAATTTTGGAATCCTTTAAAATTGGAAACCGATCAACTTTTAGAAAATTACGTTAAGGAAATTGAGTATTCAGATTTTAAAGTTTTTTCACAATTATTCGCACATTTTCCAGAACATGAAAATGTTCATTTTGCAAATAGTTCAACAGTAAGATATGCAAATTTATTTGATGCAAGAAAAAAGATTAACGCGTTCTCAAATCGTGGAACAAGTGGTATTGATGGGAGTACGTCAACTTCTATTGGTTATGCAGTTGCAAGTCAACAACCAACGACTTTAATCACTGGCGACTTGAGTTTCTTTTACGACTCAAATGCGTTGTGGAATCAATATATTCCTTCTGATTTTAAAATTATTGTGATCAATAATTCAGGTGGAGGTATTTTTAGAATTTTACCAGGTGATAAAGAAGATCAGTATTTTCAAAAATACTTTGAAACCAGACATCAACTCACAGCTAAACATCTCAGTAAAATGTATAATTTCAATTATGCAAAAGTTGATAATATGAAGGATTTAGAGAATAAACTTTTTCAATTCTTTTCTCAAAAAGACAATCCTCAAATACTAGAAATCATGACACCAACTGAGGTGAATGATAAAGTTTTACTAGATTTCTTTAATTATCTTCTTCCTGTTTTTGATGATAAATTTTAATGCTTTTATGATTGTTTTATCCTAACTTTGCACAAAAATTTGCAAATGTTAGAGTTAGGTATAAAACACAAATTGGTTATTGATAGAGATACAGCGCCAGGATTATTCTTAAAAAATGAAGCTGGCGATGAAGTTTTATTGCCTAATAAATACAAACCAGAAACATTTGAGATTGGTGATGAGTTAGAAGTCTTCGTTTATTTAGATTTTGATGAACGTCCAGTTGCGACTAATCTTGAACCAAAAATCATGCTCGATGAGTTCGCAATGCTTGAATGTGTTGACGTAAGCGATCACGGTGCGTTTTTAGATTGGGGACTTGAGAAGCATTTATTTGTTCCATATATCGAACAATCATATAAAATGCATGTTGGTGACAAATATCTTGTTTTTTGTTATCTCGATGAAGAAACTAATCGCTTAGTTGCCTCAAGTAGAGTTAATAAATTTGTTGATAATTCAGTTCTCACAGTTGAAGAATTTGATGAGGTTGATTTAATTGTGACAAATAAAACTGAACTTGGTTATAATTTAATCATCAATGAAATTCATAGCGGATTACTTTATAATGATGAGGTTTATAAAGAATTGAGAACTGGTGATCGCTTAACAGGTTATATCAGAAAAATTAGAAAAGATTCTAAAATTGATGTCACTCTCCAGAAATTTGGTTATAAAAGTATTGAGCCAAATTCACAAATCGTTTTGGATGAGTTAAAAAAGACTGAAGATGGATTTATTGGAATTCATGACAAATCTCACCCTGAATTGATTTATCAAAAATTTCATTTGAGTAAGAAAGCTTTTAAGAAAGCAATTGGCAGTTTATATAAATCAAAAGATATTAAAATCGTCAAAGGCGAAGGCATTCAATTGCTCAATGATAAAGAATAGACTAATAAGCGCCAATATAAAACCTAGCTCTGTTTCTGTCTCGATTTCTATACGAATTGTGGTATGGAGGCGAGTAGAAACCTGTTCGATATTTAAATCTATCACCTAAATCTTCATAAACAGAATTTTTCACACGATTTGAACCTGAGTAAATCGGTTGATCGTTATAAGATGGTGAGTATAAGTTGACTGAGTTATCGAGTTTGGGCTTGTTAGCTTCAAAAGAAGCCAATTGTTTTTTTACGAAACTAAATTCATCAAGACTTCTGTTTTTCTGTTGCTTTTTGCGCTCAATAGCAGCAACCATATTTATTTGTCTTTTCTCTCTAAAAGGATCAACATTCAAATCGATTCTCATCATTGAGATGCTATTTTCAATTTGATTGTTTACAGAAAAAGGATCGTCGAGTACACTTAAAGTTGGAGCGTCAAAACTTTCAAAAAGTTGCCCTCGAAATTCTTGAGCTTGTAAAGCATAGAAACTAAGTGAAATAAAACAAAAGAGGAACAACTTTTTCATATTCACAAAGATAAACAAAAATAATGTCGATTACAATGTGATGAGATTCTGTTAACATTCCTTTTTATGCCACTCCATGATTGATTCATTTTTCCACAACTGAGGGAAGAATTTACGTTGTTGGAATTTTGGGTGTAAATATTTTTTCCATTCAGATCCGCCAGTCGCTGCTTTTTGTTCTCCTTTTTTCTCAAGATATTGCGTTGCTGTTCTTAAATGTACAATTGGCCATTTAACGTTGTATGCATTATCAAAATCACGAGCAGCATTCAATAATTTTTCTGAAGGATGCTCAAACTTCAACAGTACTTCATTAACAGTTTGACCTGTCATTTTTTTGGAGAGTCTGATAAATTCATCTAAGTATTTATCTTCAAAAGCTTTGAGTGTATGTGATTTCTTACCTGTTTTTTTATCTAAACCTGCGCTTTGCCAATAAATATGTTTAAACAAAGTTTCAGTATCAGGATTTTCAGGAAGATTCTCTTTTCCTTTCTCGTTAATCAAATTAAAAATAGGTGTTGCATAAATCTCTAAAAATCTGAATTGTGCTGATTGAAATCCACTTGCTGGAGTCAATGTCATCCTGAATTTGTTGTAATCATCATAACTCATTCCATCTTTCATAACACTAAATGAAGTGATCAACATATCTGTATAACGTTGTAACCTATAGAGCTTATCAATGAAAAAATCTTCTGTTATATCTTCTTCTTCACAAATTTGTGAGATTTCATGAATCATTAATTTTAACACTAATTCTGTGATTTGATGATACATGATGAATACGGATTCATCTTTAAAATCTGTTCGTGTATTTTGTAAAGAAAGAAGTGTATCAACTTGTATGTAATCCCAGTAATTAATGGGTTTTGCGTAAACTAAACCTTCTAAGTATGCGTCAGGGTTTTCACCTAAAGATTCATATTTTTTATTGACTTTATCGAGAATATCTTGATTCATTTTGTGTTTAAGTTTTAACAAAGCTAATAAATTTGTTTGAAACAGATTTGTAGTTGCTGACTTTGACTAAAATCAAAAATGATGATAAGATTGGCGTAATCTTCACAAGAGATTATGACGGCTTGTTTTGAAATTCTTGCTACATTTGTAGTTAAAATTATTACATATGTCAGAAAATTTGGAACGTATAAAATGTTTGATTATTGGTTCAGGTCCTGCAGGTTATACTGCAGCTATTTATGCAGCAAGAGCTGATATGAAACCAGTTGTTTATACAGGAATGGAGCCAGGAGGTCAGTTAACGACAACAACTGAAGTTGATAACTTTCCAGGTTATCCTGAAGGAATCGACGGACCACAAATGATGGTTGATTTACAAAAACAAGCTGAGCGCTTCGGTACAGAAGTTCGTATTGGGATGGTGACTAAAGTTAAATTCTCTGAGAAAGAAGGCGGAGTTCATAAAGCTCAAATTGATAATAAAGAATGGGTAGAAGCAAACTCTGTAATTATTTCAACAGGTGCTTCAGCTAAATATTTAGGCTTGCCAAGTGAACAAAGATTGCGTGGAGGCGGTGTTTCAGCATGTGCAGTTTGTGATGGTTTCTTTTATAAAGGTCAAGATGTTGCTATTGTTGGAGGTGGAGATACTGCTTGTGAAGAAGCAACTTACCTTGCTAACATTTGCTCTAAAGTAACAATGCTTGTTCGTAAAGGTGAAATGAGAGCTTCTATGGCAATGCAACATAGAGTTAAAAATACCAAAAACATTGATTTGAGATATTTTACTGAAATAGATGAAGTCTTGGGTGATCAAGTTGTTGAAGGTTTGCGTATGGTCAATAATCAAACGCAAGAGAAAGAGGAAATTAAAATTACAGGTCTATTTATCGCTATCGGTCATAAACCAAATACAGATATTTTTAAGGGTATCCTAACGATGGATGATGCAGGTTATGTCATTACTCAAGGTAAATCAACAAAAACAAATATGCCTGGCGTATTTGCTTCTGGTGATGTTCAAGATAATGAGTACAGACAAGCAGTAACTGCAGCAGGAACAGGCTGTATGGCAGCTTTAGATGCTGAAAGATATATGGCTAGAACTGACATGATTGAAACTAATGAGCCTTTAGCACAAGCTGATTAATTTCATTTTATAAAATTGATAAAAAGCTGTTTCAAATATTTTGAAACAGCTTTTTTTATGCTTTTTTGTAAGCTTCAAAAGCTTTATATATCATCTCATTGTTGACTTCACAATCTAAAACAGGCTGACCTATGTTAGAAAGAAGAACAAAGTTGATGCGTCCTTTTGTATTTTTTTTATCGTGTTTTAAAAGCTTTACGACTTCTGAAATATCCTTTTCTGAAAACTCAACTTTAGTAAAATAAGTTTTAATGAGTTTTACATATTTCTCATACGTATTTTTATTCAAGCTTTGTTTTTGTACTGAAAGGTTTAAGGCTAAAATCATACCGATGGCAACAGCTTCACCGTGAAGAAGCTTTGGAAAGTTATCATTTTTTATGCTGTATGATTCAATTGCGTGGCCTAATGTATGTCCAAAATTAAGAGCTTTTCGCATTCCTTTTTCATGTGGATCATTTTCAGAAATTTCTGTTTTAATTTCAATTGATCTTTCTATGAGTTCCGACAGTTTCTCAACACTAAAAGCTGATAAATCTAAAAACGTATCTAAATAAGCTTGATCAGCAATAAAGCCGTGTTTGATCATTTCAGCTAAACCACTACGCATTTCAGCTTGATCTAAAGTTGATAAAAAGCGCGGATCGATCATTACTTTTTCGGGAGTGTTAATGACACCGATTTGATTTTTAAGAGCACCAGCATTCACACCATTTTTTCCGCCAATTGCAGCATCAACCATGCCTAAAAGTGTTGTTGGAATATGTATAAATGAAAGGCCTCTTTTAAAAGTTGAAGCAATAAAACCACCAATATCAGTCACTACGCCGCCACCCAGGTTTAAAACAAGAGAAGCTTTATCAGCATCAAGGTCAGCTAAGGTTTGCCAAAGTTGATTGCAAGTTTCTATGGATTTGTATGCTTCACCAGCTTGTATTTCTATGATTTCTATTTCTAAATCTGTTTCAATTTCTTCTAAAAATAATTTGAGACAATGTTGATGAGAATTTGAATCGACGAGCACAAATATTTTAGAAAAGTCACGGCCTGAAATCCATTTATTAACTTCTTGATAACCTGTGTTTAAGAAATGAATTGAATAGTCCTTTAATTGTAGTAAATTCATGGAGAATAAATCTTAAATTTTGCTGTAAAATTACCATCTTTTTGTAAAGGTTTAAGATATTCAATAAGTATATTTGATAAAATTATTTTCGCATGTTAGACACAAAAATATTTAACGATACAAAGCACGCTTTTATACTTAAAGATGACGATGATTTAAAGCGTTCATTATTCATTTTTTCAATGATGAATATTCCTTTTTTTGTACCTATCTCAACTGTTGCTTTAAATGCAGCACTTTCAATTAAGTTACCGATACAACCATTGATCAAAAAAACAATTTTTAAACAGTTTTGTGGTGGTGAAACACAAGAAGAAACTTTGCCTTTAATCAAATTGATGTACACTAAAAATGTCCATTCTGTTTTGGATTATTCTGTTGAAGGTAAAGAAACTGAAGAAGATTTTGATAAAGCTGCTGATACTAAAATTGAGATTATCAAATTTGCATCAACAGCTAAGGAGCTTCCTTTTGCTGTCGCCAAGCCTACTGGTTTAGGACGATTTGAGATTTGGGAAAAGGTGTCAGCCGAAGCTGTCTTGACAGATAAGGAAACAGAAGAATGGGACAGAATACAGGCAAGATTATATAGAATAGCTGAAGCAGCTGTAAAGTATGATACAAAACTACTTATTGACGCTGAAGAGTCGTGGATGCAAAAAGCTGCTGATGATTTATGTTTTAGACTAATGCAAGAGTTTAATAAAGAAAAAACTTATGTTTATAATACTTTACAGTGTTATAGATGGGATAGACTTTCTTATGTAAAAGAAATTCACGAGTACGCACAAGCAAATAATTTTAGATTAGGTTTTAAAATTGTGAGAGGAGCTTACATGGAAAAAGAAAATAAGAGAGCTAAAAAAATGGGTTATCCTACACCGATTTGTGAAGACAAAGAGGCAACAGATGTTAACTTTAACGCAACAATGGGCTATTGCATCAACAACATAGATGATATTTCTTTATTTATTGGAACACATAATGAAGTCAGTACTTATATGGCTTTACAATCTATGGAGCAAAAAGGAATTCCGCTGGATGATGATAGAGTTTGGTTTGGCCAACTTTATGGTATGAGTGATCACATTACCTATAATATTGCTAAAGAGAACTCAAACGCGATAAAATTACTTCCATTTGGTCCTGTTAAAGATGTTGTTCCTTATTTGATCAGAAGAGCACAAGAGAATTCATCTGTTCAAGGACAAACAGGTCGTGAACTTGCATTATTACGTGAAGAAAAGGATAGGAGAGACGGTCAATACGTTAAACGTATCGAGTAACTTTTAAGATATAATGATGAACAAAAACGCTTGTGAATTTATTTCCACAAGCGTTTTTTATTTCAATAAATCTTCTTTATTAAAACTGATTAATTGTTTTTCTGATTTCAGTTAGCTTATTCATTAAACTATCTAAATGCTTAATATCTAACATATTTGCTCCATCGCTTTTAGCTTCGCTAGGGTTAAAATGTGTTTCTATAAAAAGTCCATCAACATTATTGACAATCCCAGCTTTTGCAATTGTTTCAATCATTTCAGGGCGTCCACCAGTCACACCAGATGATTGATTAGGCTGCTGAAGTGAATGTGTCACATCTAAAACTGTAGAGGCATACTTTTTCATTGTTGGGATTCCTCTAAAATCTACGATTAAATCTTGATAGCCAAACATTGTTCCTCTGTCTGTGATCATCGCTTTCTTATTTCCCGAATCAATGACTTTCTGTACGGCATGTTGCATACTTTCAGGACTCATAAATTGTCCTTTTTTGAGGTTGACAACTTTACCTGTTTGTGCAGCAGCAACAACCAAATCTGTTTGTCTGACCAAAAATGCAGGTATTTGAAGCACATCAACATATTGAGCAGCCATCGCTGCATCTTCAGCTTGATGTATGTCTGTAACTGTGGGAACATCAAATTTTTCAGAAACTTTTTTTAAAATTTCTAATGCTTTTTGATCACCTATTCCTGTAAAACTATCAATTCGGCTACGATTTGCTTTTTTGAAAGAACCTTTAAAAATAAAAGGAATTTGATATTTATCAGTGACTTTTAAAATCTTTTCAGCGATTTGCATTGCCATGTCTTCACCTTCAATGGCGCATGGACCAGCTAACAAGAAGAAGTTATTTGAATCTGTATGTTTAAGTTTTGGGATAAGATTTAAATCCATGTTTTTTAATTTTTGGTAAAATTACGAAATGAAATGTTATCGACTCAATTTCTTTTTGAAGATATCTAATTTCAAATTTATTCCTAATTTCTTCAGATTTTAACAGTAAATATAATTAGAGTGAATATATTTGGGCAAAAAATATCTCTATGAGAAAAATACTCTTGATTTTAGTTACTATTTTTACAACTCATCTTAATGCTCAAATTCAGACCCCACAACCGAGTCCGAAAGCAAACCTTAAACAAATTGTTGGTCTGACGACTATCAAAATTGATTATTCTCGACCTGCCATGCGGGATCGTGAAGTTTTTGGAAACCTAGTTCCTTTAGACAAAATATGGAGAACTGGCGCAAATGAAAACTCTGTGATTCACTTTGAACATGATGTCAAAATCAATAAACAAATGTTGGAAGCTGGTTCTTATGCAATTTATACAAAGCCTTCAAAAAACAACTGGGAAGTTTATTTTTATGAAAATACCGAAAATTGGGGATTGCCTGAAGAATGGGATCCAACAAAAATTGCAGCTTCTGTTTCAGTTCCAGTGAAAAAATTGAGTCATAAACAGGAATCATTTACGATAGGGATTAATGAAATTAAAAATGATTACGCACACCTTCAAATTTCATGGGAAAATACTTTAGTTGAAGTGCCTATTCATTTTATTACAGATGAACTTGTGACTGAAAGTATTGATTCTGTGATGAATGGACCTAGTGCAAATGATTATTATAATGCAGCAGTTTATTATATGACAGCAGACAAAGATATTTCGCTCTCAGTAAAATGGATTGAAAAAGCAGTTTCAATGATGGACGCAACTCCTTACTGGGTATTAAGACAGCAATCTTTAATCTATGCAAAAGCAGGGAATAAAAAGAAAGCAATTTCTGCAGCTGAGAAATCTTTAAAAGCTGCTGAAAAAGCAGGAAATAGTGATTATATAAAAATGAATAAAGAGAGTTTAGCTGAATGGAAATAAATTTCTAAACTTTTTATAAATAGAAAACCCCCATAAATCTTGATTTATGGGGGTTTTTAAATTCTAAATTATCTTATTAAATATTAAAAGTTTTCTTTAATTCTTCTACATAATTCAATTCTTCCCATGTGAAAAGATCAACCTCATGAGTTACTTCTCCTGAGTAATCAGATTTATAAACTTTCTTTATTTTTCGAGATTCTTTACCCATGTGTCCATAAGCTGAAGTTTCTCTATAAATCGGATTTCTAAGCTTAAGGCGTTTTTCAATCATGCCTGGTCGCATATCAAAAATCTTTTTGATTTTTTCTGCGATTTCTCCATCAGACATTTCAATGTTTTTATTTGTGGTATTGATGAAAATAGAAGTTGGTTCACTCACACCAATAGCATAAGAAACTTGAACTAAAACTTCATCAGCAATACCAGCTGCAACCATGTTTTTGGCAATATGTCGTGAAGCATAAGCTGCTGACCTATCCACCTTACTCGGATCTTTTCCAGAAAAAGCACCACCACCGTGGGCACCTTTTCCGCCATAGGTATCAACAATAATTTTCCGTCCCGTTAAACCTGAATCACCGTGTGGTCCACCAATTACAAATTTTCCTGTTGGATTAATATGGTATTTTATTTCATCGTTAAATAAAGATTTAATCTTATCTTCATAAGAATCTCTTACACGAGGAATTAAAATATTTTTAAGATCATCACTGATTTTCTGAAGCATGACTTCATCCTCATCAAAATCATCATGTTGAGTAGAAATTACAATTGTATCAATACGAATGGGTTTATGGTCATCGCTATACTCAATCGTTACTTGGGCTTTTGCGTCAGGTCTTAAGTAAGTGATTTCATCATTTTCACGTCTTAACTTTGCCAGCTCAATCATGAGTTTATGAGAAATATCAAGCGCCAAAGGCATATAACTTTCCGTTTCGTTTGTAGCGTAGCCAAACATCATTCCCTGGTCGCCAGCACCTTGTTCTTCTAAGGATTCACGCTCAACACCCTGATTGATTTCTTTTGATTGCTCATGTATTAAAGAAACGACACCGCATGAATCTCCACTAAACCTGTATTCACCTTTTGTGTAACCGATATCATTTATCACATCGCGCGCGACTTGCTGCACGTCGATGTAAGTTTTGCTATTAATTTCACCAGCAAGAACAACCTGACCTGTGGTGACAAGCGTTTCTGCCGCAACTTTTGAGTTTTTATCAAAAGCTAAAAAGTAATCTAATAAAGCATCACTAATCTGATCTGCAATTTTATCTGGATGTCCTTCAGAGACACTCTCAGATGTAAATAAGTATGACATAATATTAAAATTTTGTTGCGTAGGAAAGCAATGTGCAACTTGCAAGATCTAGAGACCTAAGACTGTGTTTAGCATTTTTAGAGGTTGCAAGCAGATCAAATTTTTCCTCGGATGGCAAATTTACAATTTTTATTTTACTCTGTTTTAACTTAACTTATATTTAGCAGACAATCACTTGGTAAATGTCTTACTTTGTGAATAAATAAAATTACTTTTTCTATGAAAATTAATCTCCAAAAAAAGAAAGATAGCAGTGTTCATTTTGAAGCGATGAACACCAATGGCGATAAAGTCGAAATGTATAATTCTTCCGCTGGAAATCAGCAAGCAGCAAGCCCGATGGAGCTTATTCTGATGGGCGTTTCAGGTTGTAGCAGTATTGATATCGTTCATATTTTAGAAAAACAAAATCTTAAAGTTGATGATTTGCAAATGGAAGTAGAAGGTCACAGAAACGAGACCGTTCCAAAAGTTTTTCACCGCATTGATTTATTAGTAAAAATAAAAGGAGATATTCCTGCAAATAAGGCACAACGCGCTGCAGATTTATCTTTTGAGAAATATTGTTCTGTGTCTAAAATGTTAGAAAAATCAGTTGATATTCATCATAAAGTTGAACTTAACGGAAAGTTGATTTCTTAATTCATTAAACGATGAAATTTATAGAAAAGCTGAATTTGATTCAAATTCAGCTTTTTTGTTTCTATATAAATCACTTCACAATATTTCTGAAAGTGAGGTTGATACGTGGTTGATGCACTTTTTTTGCTTTAGGAAGTTGATGCAGCCAATACTTTTGAGTTTTTCCTCTCATCAACAATAAACTGCCCGAGTTTAAATAAAAATCAATTTTTTCTTTCGTAGATTTATGTTTAAAAGAGAATTTTCGAACTGCGCCAAAACTTAAAGAGGCAATCACGCCTTTTTCTTCTAACTCTTTTTCATCATCGGTGTGCCATCCCATGCCTTCATCACCATCGTGGTATAAATTGAGCAAACATGAATTGAATTTTAGATTTAATTGCGACTCTATATCCTTTTGAATAGTTTTTAAACTTTCTGTCCATGGCAAAGCGATTTTTTCTTTGTTGGAGTAAGTGTAAGTTTTTCCAGAATTACTATAAAATGCAACTTTACGTTTGGTCACTATCTTTTTGCCAAACATGTTGATTTCTTCATGCTTCCAAGTGATATTGTCTAAAAGTTGCTGATAGAAATACTCTGATTTTTTGAGAGCATAAAAATCCTCAATATAATTAACGATTCCATCATTTGATAAATAGTTTTTGAGAGAATTTAAATTTTGAAAAGGCATAAATCTATTTAGTTGTAGAGTAAATATTGAGCTCTCATTTTTTTATAGTTTTCTAAACCTTTTTGCCAGCTTGCTTTTATTTCTTCAGCAGAAAGTCCAGCTTTTATTTGTTCTTGCAAAGTTTTGTTTCCTGCGAGTTTATTAAAGAAGTTATTGAAGAAATCTTTATGATTAGATGTGTTGTTATAAGCTTCAATTAACCATTCTAAATTAATTTGAGAAAGATTTTTATGCTGCGTTAAATCTTTTCCAAAACATAATTTATTTTCATGTTTAGGATATTTTGCGCCTGGGTTGGAAACAGGTGTGTAACTATAATCGAAATAATTCTTATTTAAAAAAGGTGATCCAAACACTTGAAATTGCTGATTTGTTCCTCGACCTGCGTTGACATTTGTTCCTTCAAAAAAGCACAAACTTGTATAAAGATTAATGGCTTGATCATTTGGTAGATTCGGTGAAGGCTTGATAGGCAAACTATAAGGCATTTTTCGCTTGTAATTTCCGACTTTAATGACTTTTAGTTGTGCCTGAACTTTGCTAGCTAACCACTTTTCGCCATTGATCATCTTTGCATATTCTCCAATTGTTAAACCATGAACGATTGGCACTGGATGCATACCAACAAAGCTTTGATATTTTTTCTCTAATATTGGTCCATCGATATAATGTCCATTTGGATTTGGTCTGTCAAGAACTAAAACGCTCACATCATTTTCGGCTGCCGCTTCCATGATATAGTGCAAACTTGAAATATAGGTGTAAAAGCGTGCACCAACATCTTGAATGTCAAAAACAATAACATCTATATCTTTAAGATCTTGAGGCGTTGGTTTTTTATGGTTTCCGTAAAGAGAAACAATAGGCAAGCCCGTTTTTTGGTCAACGCCATCTTTCACAATCTCACCAGCATCAGCCTTTCCTCTGAAACCGTGTTCAGGAGCAAAAACTTTTTTGATTTTTATCTCTCTTTTTAAAAGAGAATCAACCAAATGAATATAGCCACTTTCTTTAAAAATAACTGAAGTTTGATTACCAACAACAGCGATATTTTTATTCTTTAAAAACGGAATATAGTTTTGAGTTTGATTGGCACCCACTTGAATGATCTTATTTTTTTCTAAAATTTCTTCTTTTTCTTGTGCTTGACAAGCGAGATTAAATAAAACCAGAAATAAAACTGTATTTTTGAGCAGATTTCTAAAAAGGTGATGCATTGAATTTTGAATATTTTGTTTCCAAACGCTTAAGTGCGAAAAGTGACCATAAAAGTAGTGTTTCGGCTCCAATTATAAAAATTGCAACCGTAGCAATCGCATTGGGAGTCATTGTGATGCTTATTGCTTTTGGAACAGGCTTGGGCTTACAAAATAAAATTCGTGATAAAATTGCTGCCTTTAATGGACATGTCGTCATTCAAGGATTTTCAAGTAATGAATCTAAGGAGAACCTCAATCCGATCAAGAAAAATCAAGATTTTTACCCTGATTTTGAATCAATACCAAGTGTCTCACATATACAAGCGACAGCAACAAAATGGGGCGTTATTCGGACAGAAACTGATTTTGATGGGGTCGCGCTTAAAGGTGTTGATAGTTTATACCAATGGAATTTTTTAAAAGAGTTTTTAATAGAAGGTCGCTTACCTCACTTTGAGCAGCGCGCAAGCAATGAAATTTTAATTTCAGATTATTTAGCAAAGCGTTTAAAATTTGAATTAGGTGATAAAGTGATTATGTATTTTATGCGGAAAAATACAGAGAATAAATTACCGCGTCCACTTGGTTTAGAAATTGTAGGTATTTATTCATCTGGTTTTCAAGATTTCGATAAAACTTTTGTAATTGGTGATATTAGGCAAGTACAACGTTTAAATCAATGGTCAGAAAATGAAATCGGACAGTTTGAGGTCTTTACGGATGATTTCAATAAGATAGAAAGTTTCTCCCAAGAAATTTATCAAAATATAGGTTCATTTTTAAACTCTGAATCCATTATTAATCTTTATCCAGCAATTTTCGATTGGCTTAATTTATTCGATTTTAATATCATCATCATATTATGGATCATGATTTTGGTTGCAGGGATTAACATGATTACTGCTCTTTTAGTTCTTATTCTTGAAAGACGTCAAATGATCGGCGTTTTTAAAGCCCTAGGTGCCTCAAATTGGACGATTAGAAAAATATTTTTATACAATACTTTGTTTCTTATTCTTAAAGGATTGTTTTACGGAAACATCATCGGATTGAGTATTTTATTTTTACAGAAATACTTTGAAATCATTCCGTTAGATCCGAGTTCTTACTACGTCACAAGCGTTCCTATTGAAATTAATTTGACTTATATTTTAGCAGTTAATATAGGAACTGTGATATTATGTATGTTGATGTTAGTTGTCCCGTCCTTAATTATTTCTAAAATAACGCCTGTAAAAGCCCTGAAATTTGATTAAAGTCTCTTAATTTCTGCTAAAGTCTATTAATTTTATATTTTTGCAGACTCAAAATTAAGATATGGATTATTCAGAAAACATCATTGAAACAATTGGGAATACCCCGATGGTTAAAATGAATAAAATTGTTTCTGAAATTGATGCACTTGTTTTGGCAAAATATGAAACTTTTAATCCTGGTAATTCCGTTAAAGATAGAATGGCTTTACAAATGATTAAAGACGCAGAAGATGACGGCCGCTTAAAACCAGGCGGAATAATCATAGAAGGAACATCGGGAAATACAGGCATGGGCTTGGCTTTAGTTGCTATCGTGAAAGGATATAAAGTCATTTGCGTTATCAGCGACAAGCAAAGCAAAGAAAAAATGGATATTCTTAAGGCCGTAGGTTGTGAGGTTCATGTTTGCCCAACTGATGTAGCTCCAGGCGATCCACGTTCATATTATTCAACTGCAAAGCGTTTAGCCGAAGAAACACCAAATTCTTGGTATGTTAATCAATACGATAATCCTTCAAATACAAAAGCACATTATTTGACAACCGGACCGGAAATTTGGAAACAAACGGATGGCAAAGTCACACACTTTGTTGTCGGAGTTGGGACTGGTGGAACTATTTCAGGAGTCGGGAAGTATCTTAAAGAGAAAAACCCTGACATTAAAATATGGGGAATTGACACTTATGGTTCCGTTTTTAAGAAATATCATGAAACTGGTATTTTTGATGACAATGAAATTTATCCTTACGTTACAGAAGGCATTGGTGAAGATATTTTACCTAAAAATGTAAATTTTGATATCATTGATGGGTTTATAAAAGTGACTGACAAAGATGCTGCTGTTTACACACAGAAATTAGCTAAGGAAGAAGGTATGTTTCTTGGAAACTCAGCTGGAGCAGCGATTAAGGGCTTATTACAATTAAAAGAAAATTTTAGTAAAAATGATGTTGTGGTTGTTTTGTTTCACGATCACGGAAGTAGATATGTTGGTAAAATGTATAATAACGAATGGATGAAAAGTATGGGTTACCTTGATTGTTAAATGATAAAATCCTGCCAATAAAAGCAGGATTTTTTTATGCAGATAACTCAAAAATAGATATTTAGAATTTTAGAAATTAATAGAATTATTTAAGAATTAAAGAACAACTTATGAATTTAAAAAACAGATTGTTTTATTTTTTAATATTATTAACCACTTCTTTTTATGCGCAAAATCAAGATTTAAAGCAACAAAAAACTTTACATGTTGATGTAGAGCTCAAAAACCCATCTTCTGAAATTAATGATGGTGAAGCCACTTTAATTGTAAGCGGAGGAGAAGCGCCTTACACTTACAAATGGTCAAATCAAGAAACAAGCCTTGAGTCTAAAAAATCAACTGGGCTTATCGAAGGAATGCCCCATACAGTTGTGGTTACTGATGCTAAAGGAAATAAAGTTGAAAAAACTTTTGAATTAGAAGCAGAATCAATTACTGAGATTTTTAATAGTGGCGTTCAGCCTGCTGTTGATTATTTAGGGATGGTTTTGTTCTGGGATCCTTTTGAGGCGATCGGAATATATGATCCTCTGGTTTATACTTCTCATAAACTTGTACCAGTTCCAGAATGGGATCCATCATCTGCACCTTCTTATACATTAAAAAAATGGTTGATAGAAGAAAATGCTCATGTCAACGAAGGTGATGAAATAGCAGTTGTTGAAACTGGTGACGGAAGAGAATTAACAGCAAAATCAGATGGTGACGGGAAGATTAAATATCTGGCAAAAGAAGGTCAAGTTATTTATGATCCCGAGAGTACGGAAGACGTGATTGTGGCAGATGCGCACATGATTGCTGAAATTGAATTTGATGATCCACAACCTTTATTGCATGCCAACGGAGACATTCGTAAAAATTCAATTCCTTTTATCGTGATTTGGCTTATTCTAGGAAGTATATTTTTTACTTTTCGACTGGGCTTTATTAACATTAGAGGCTTTAAACACTCTATTGAATTAGCCAGAGGAAAGTATGATGATCCTGCTGCTCCAGGCCGTATCACACACTTTCAAGCAATGGCAACAGCGGTTTCTGCAACAGTCGGTTTAGGAAACATTGCGGGTGTTGCCGTCGCCATTTCATTGGGCGGTGCAGGAGCAACTTTCTGGATGTTTATGGCTGGATTTTTTGCGATGTCACTCAAATTTGTGGAATGTACACTTGGTGTAAAATATCGCTTTATTAATAAAGAAGGACGAATTTTTGGCGGACCTATGAATTACTTAAGATATGGTTTAGAGAAAAAAGGTATGAAGGGTTTAGGTAAGTTCTTAGCTGTCTTATTCGCTGTGCTTGGTGTTGGTGCATCATTAGGTGGCGGTAATATGCTACAATCTAACCAAGCTTTTAAAATTGTATCAGAACAACTTCCATTTCTGCAAGGCTACGGATTCTGGTTTGGAGTTATGTTTGCTGTTTTAGTGGGTGTTGTAATTATTGGAGGTATTAATAGTATTGCACGCGTTACAGGGCGTGTTGTGCCGTTTATGGCAGCTGTTTATATTATAGGTTGCTTAGTAGTGATTGGCACGAATTTTCAAAATATTGGAAATGCATTTGAAGCTATATTTAATGGCGCTTTACATGCTGATGCTTTAAAAGGTGGTTTTATAGGTGTTTTGATTATTGGTTTACAACGTGCGGCTTTCTCTAGTGAAGCTGGTGTTGGTTCTGCAGCTATTGCTCACTCAGCATCTAAAACTAATAATCCTGTTGCTGATGGGTTTACCTCATTAGTTGAGCCATTTATTGATACAATGGCTGTTTGTACAATGACAGCATTAGTTTTAATTTTTACAGGTATGCATCAAGAATCAACAGGTATGGGAGGTGTTGAGTTAACTTCTCAAGCCTTTGGTAGTGTTATTTCTTGGTTTCCAGTTGTGTTGGCATTTGCAGTTTTCTTGTTTGCCTTTTCAACTATGGTTTCTTGGTCGTATTATGGAATGCGTTCTTGGACTTATCTTTTTGGAAGAAGTAAAAAATCAGAAATGGTTTATAAAGTGTTATTTCTCGTATTCGTAGTATTAGGCGCATCAGTGAGTTTAGGTGCAGTTTTAAGCTTTTCAGATATGATGATTTTAGCAATGTCTTTTCCTAATATTGTCGGTCTTTACATCATGTCATCAGAAGTTCGTGCTGATGTAAAAGATTACTTGAAAAGATTGAAAGAAAATAAAATTTTTATTCATCCTCGTTTTAGAGAAGAATCTAAAACTGAAGCATAAATAGATATAGGTTACATAAAAAAGGCGATGAATTATAGAAATTCATCGCCTTTTTTTATTTAATAAACCAATGCTTATTTAGTATTGTTCATTTTCATTCGGGAAATTTTGAGACTTGACATCGTCTTTGTATCGTTTTAAAGCATCAGTCATAACTGTGTGTAAATCAGCATATCGACGTAAGAAGCGAGGGCTAAATTCTTTATTCATTCCGAGCATGTCATGTATTACTAAAACCTGTCCATCAACACCACCACCTGCACCGATTCCAATCACAGGAATGCTTACACTTTCAGCAACTTCTTTTGCTAATTTTGCAGGAACTTTCTCTAAAACAATTGCAAAACAACCAATTCTTTCGAGCATTTTAGCATCTTCTTTTAATTTTTTAGCCTCGTATTCTTCTTTTGCTCTTACGGTGTATGTTCCGAATTTATAAATTGATTGAGGAGTTAAGCCCAAATGTCCCATCACAGGAATACCAGCTTTTAAAATGCGCTTAATCGAATCTTTGATTTCTTTACCTCCTTCCATTTTTACTGCGTGAGCACCGCTTTCCTTCATAATTCTTATCGAAGAACGCAAAGCTTCTTTTGGATCTGATTGGTAACTTCCGAAAGGTAAATCAACAACAACAAGAGCTCTTTGAATACCGCGAATAACACTTGAGGCGTGATAAATCATTTGGTCTAAAGTGATTGGTAAAGTTGTTTCATGACCAGCCATCACATTTGAAGCTGAATCTCCAACCAAAACCACATCAATTTCAGAATGATCAACAATTTGTGCCATAGTGTAATCGTAGGCAGTAATCATTGATATTTTTTCATCGTTTTTTTTCATTTCAGTCAAAGATTTGACTGTAACTCTTTTATATTGTTTTTTTGCTGTTGACATTGTTTTTTATTTTAATGTGCGTAAATTTAGCCAAATAAAATTTGAATAAAAAAATCAACGGATGAATATTGTATTATTTGATGATGAGCATCGTCACAACTTTTTACCACTCACATATACAAGACCAATTGCCGATTTGAGAATCGGAATAAGAAAAATTTCAGAAAAGTACGAAAACATTTTTGAGACTTCTGTTTTTTACGAAACTGAAGATTATCTTCAAGAAAAATTTCAAAAATCCGACGGCTCTGAAGAATCAATTTATATCAATAGCCGTTTTTTACCTGATCAACATTTAATTGAATCCATTGAATCTCTGTCTTTTGATGAAGTTTTACAAACGGAATCAACTGTTGTGGCTTATAAGTTGAAATCTGGTGCTACTTTAGACACTTCAACTCTAAAGAAAGTTGACTTTAAACATCAAAATATTGAAATCAAGAATGTTTGGGATATTTTTGCTCAAAACCATCAAGCCATTCAAGATGATTTTGAACGAATAACTTCTGGTCGAACTTCACAAGAAATTCCTTCGCATGTTTACGCTGTTAATCCTTCTCAAATTTTTATAGAAGAAGGCGCTACAGTTCACAATGTAACTTTAAACGCAAGTGAAGGAGCAATTTACATTGGAAAAAATGCTGAGGTTATGGAAAATACAGCTGTTCGAGGACCATTTGCTTTATGTGAATCTTCAACTTTGAAAATGGGTGCAAAAATATATACAGGAACGACAATTGGACCTCATTCAAAAGTAGGAGGAGAGGTGAGTAATTCTGTAATTACTGGCTATTCAAACAAAGGTCATGATGGCTTTTTAGGAAATTCTATTTTAGGTGAATGGTGCAATATTGGCGCAGATTCAAATACATCTAATCTCAAAAATAATTATGCGAGTGTAAAGTTATGGGATTACTCGAAGAAAGGTTTTACATATACTGGATTGCAATTTTGTGGTTTAATTATGGGCGATCACTCTAAATCTGCAATCAACACGATGTTTAACACAGGAACGATTATTGGTGTTTCGACTAATATTTTCGGATCAGGTTTTCCAAGAAATTTTGTTCCAAGTTTTTCATGGGGAGGAAATCAAGGTGTTAAAACTTACAACTTAAAAAAAGCGATGGAAGTTGCTGATATTGTAATGAAAAGACGACAATTGGAACTGAATTCAGTAGAGCAAAATATACTTGAAAAAGTTCATGAGTTGACACAGCCTTATCGACGTGACTAAATTGAAATAACAACTATAAAAAATCTATTTTTTCAGTAAAATGAAGAGATAGATTTTTTATTTAATCGAGATACATTTTTTGATAATTTGGTTTGTTTTGATGATCTTCAAAAATGACTTCAACTTCTTGTTGATTTATTTTTGAAGGTTTACTTCTAGCTACGCCAATAATGTTAAGCGCTTCTGACAATAAACTTTCAGAAGTATCACCAAAAGCTTTTGCATCTCGAAAATCTTCAGTTTTCTGAAACTGCGGAATTAAACCTTCTGCATAATCGCCTTGACCATTTGCATTTTCGAGCTTAGAGATAAGTGGTTGCAAAGCATAAGTATGGCCAATATTCGCATTGCTTTTATTGTAATTAGGAGAATCATACAAAGTTCTGGAAGCTTCAAATTTACCAACAGTCGTTTCTCCGATTTGTACAACATCGATGTAAGCGTTTAGAGAATTGATCAATAACTCACTTGCTGAAGCAGAATTGCGGCTTGTTAAAATATAAACTTTTGATAAGTTTAGTGAATTGATAGATTCACCACTTCTAATAGTTGAATCAAAAAATAATTCATCAGGATCAAAATTTGAGTTATAAATTTGTCTTGCAAAAACCTGATTATTAAATTGACCAGTAATCATGCTTGCTAAATCTTTACAGGACTCAACACTTCCGCCAGAGTTGTATCTTAAATCAATAATGAGCTCATCAACATTATTTGCATTAAAATTTTGAAAAACAGCATTTAATTCAGAATCAAAATCTCCTCTGAAATTGTTATACACCAAATAACCGATTTTGGCTGTATCAAAGTTGAGAACTTCAGAATAATGAACAGGGTTTTCTTGTATAACTCTTTTCTCTAAAATCACACTTTGATCAATTGATACTAATTCATCATCGACAAATTGTGCTAATTGAATTGTGTATGAATTTCCGCTTGTTAATTCTAAAAAACTAGAATCAACAGTCAGTGTTTCATCATTTATTTTATTAAAAATCATTCCGCGTTCTAAGCCTTTTTCATCTGCTGATGAACCTGGTAATACATAACGAATAAACCCATAAACTTGATTACTTCCTGATTGTTGAAGATATGTTATTCTTAAACCTGTCGATTGATTGACGCCACTTAAACTGTTTTCTAGTGCTGTGTAATCGCTAACAATAATCGAAAATCTATCTTGTGTTGCGAGTAAATCTTCAAAAAGATTTTCAGGAGAATTATAACTTTTTAGATAATTTTTAAATTCATCTTGAGTCGAAAATCTATTATTTGCTAAGTCAGGCGAATCAGATTTATAAAGATAAAAATCGTTCATTGCTCGCCAAACAAAGCTTTGAATATCCTTCGTTTCTGTAGGAACAATATTATCATCGAAGTCATCATGACAACTGAATAAAATAAAACTAAAAAACAAAAGGCATAAGTGTCGGATTTTCATCACTTTAAAGTTTGTGTTTATGTAAATTTATAAAAAATATGTAACAAATCAGATATTCGCTCGTCATGATATTGAAGAGCATATTGTTAATGAATGAATCTCAATTTATAAATCAATTTGAAATTGTTCAGCCCAAAATGTATAGGTTGGCAAAGCGATTATTGACATCTGAAGATTTGGCAAAAGATGCCGTTCAGGAAGTAATGCTGAAGTTATGGACAAAAAAAGATCAACTTTATAAAGTTAATAACCCTGAGGCTTACGCGATGACGATGATCAAAAATTATGCTTATGACATTTTAAAATCTAAACGCCACAATCACCTTGAACTTGTGCAGGAACGTGTTTCAGATTCAGAGGAGAATGCAGAAGAAAAATTAGAGAAAAAACAAAGTTTAGCACTTTTAGAAAAAGCTCTTGATCAGATGAGTTATAAAGACAAAACGATTATTCAATTGAGAGAAATTGAAAGGTTTGAATTTGATCAAATTGCAGAAATATTAGAAATGACGCCTGTCAATGTGAGAGTAAGTTTATCAAGAGCTAGAAAAAAATTACATGAAAAAATGAAAATAATATTGGCACAATGAAAATGAAGGAAGATGATATCCGTGAGTTGTTGAAATTGTACGATTTAGGAGAAACAACAATAGAGCAAGAAGAAACTTTACGAGATTTCTTTTTGGAGAACACTGATATTCCTGAAGATTTAGAAATATATCAACAAATGTTTGTTGGATTTCAGGAAGCAAAAAAAGAAGATTATGATGAATTTAAATTTGAAAAGCCAAAGTCTAAAAAATTAACGCATCAATTTTATAAATTGGCTGCTGTCCTTATAGTTCTCATCGCTAGTAGCTTTTATCTCAATAGTCATTATCAAGATTACAAACAAAAAGAAGAAGCTAGATTAGTTTTTAAACAGACGAAAGAAGTTTTGGATAAACTTTCTTTTGAAATGAATAAAGCAAGTTCAAATTTGAAGTACATTAATAAATTAGAAGAAACCAAAAAACGATTAATACAATAAGAAGATGAAAAAAATAATTCTGTTACTAGGCATCATGATTGCCACATTATCAAGTGAAATCAAGGCTCAAAACTTTGATAATTTCGAAAATATGGAAGGTGTGACCTCAATGATTTTTACACAACAAATGTTTAAGTTAATGAGTAAACTAGACCTGGATAGTCAAGATCAAGAAGTGAAAGCTTACTTGGATTTAGTCGAGAGTATTGAAAACATTAAAATTTTTCAAACAGAAAACAAAGTTGCTGCCGATAAAATTAGGGTTGATACTGAATCTTATCTGAAGAACTCGAATCTAGATTTATTAATGCGTGTTAATGAAGATGATAGTGACATTAAGTTTTATGTCAAACCAGGTAAGACCGATGATGTTGTTAAAGAATTGATCATGTTGCTTCACAACCCTAAAAAATCTCAAAGTGTCTTGATGATGATCACTGGTAATGTTGATCTAACTAAAATTTCAGCATTGACCAAAAAAATGAACATACCAGGAGCTGAATCTTTAGATGATTTAAACGAAGAAAAATAAAACTTAAGATCATGAAAAAATATTTAACAATTATCATTTTAGCTTTGTTGGTGTCTTGTCAAAATCAACAATCTGTTCAGGAATACCTTGTAGAAAAACAAAATGATCCTGCTTTTAAAACCATGAGTTTAACGCCTGATATACTTTTAGCGAGTTATGATGGTTTGTCAGAAGAGCAAATCAAGACTGTTAAAAAAATAAAGTCTGTCAACTTTGCTTACTTAAGTCATGATGATCAGAAGTTTACATCAGAGTCTGAAACTTTAGAAAATATTATTAAACTTGAAAGCTATGAATCATTAATGCGAATGAATGACGGTTCTCAAAAAATGAACTTACTTTATTTAGGAGAGCCAGAAGATATCGATGAACTTTTATTTTACGGGAAAAGCGAAAATTTTGGAATGATTTTGTCCCGAGTCAATAGCAAAGAATTAGAACCAAATGACATGGTTAAAATTGTAAAGATTTTGGAGAAATTAGAACTTGATCAAGTTGGCGATTTTATGGAGTCTATTATTTCTGAAAACAAAAATGGTAATCAAAGTAAAAACGTTTCAATATAAATTTTAGAAATTGTTTTTAAGTCTATATTTCTTGATATGATGTCGCATATCTTCAAAGAAAAGCTTGAACTCTTGGTCAAATTTACTTTGGTGTTCACGCATCACTGAAACAGCAGCAGATAAATCGACGCGGTGTTTAATCCGTCGGTTCATTTGCTTTAAAATTTGGTCAATCCCATCAACATCTTTATAATTAACCAACCAATTATACTCAATCATAATTGGCAGAAAATTCTGTACATTTTTAGTTAAAAATTCTTTGTGCTCAGTTAAGGTTTGATAAACATCGTTAACGTATTTATCTAATTGTTGCTCATGGTATTCACTCCAGTTTTTTGCTAATACATGATCGTAAAGAACATCAACAGCAACGCCGCTGTAGTGATGTAAAATAGGGTGAAATCTCTTTTTGCTCTGCATCACAAGCGGATGCGCATCCGTGAAAGTGTCAATTTCTCTGTGTAATAAAATGCCACGCTGAATGCCTTCTTCATATTTGAGGAAGTCTTTTCCCTTGATGCTATCAGCCATAAAGTTGCCTAACATAACTTTCGTGTCATCGCCAGATAAATAGATGTGTGCCAAGTAATTCATGCGATGAAAGTAGCTTTTTTAAACGAGTTGTCTTAAATTTTAGGAATAAAATAAGATGACTTGTATATTTACAAAAAATTAGAAACCAATCTTATGACACTCATCAAATCTATTTCAGGAATACGCGGAACAATTGGCGGTAAACCTGAGGAAAATTTAACACCAATTGACACAGTCAACTTTGCATCAGCTTATGGTACTTGGATAAAAGAACAACGCAACAAAGAAAAATATAAAGTTGTTGTTGGTCGAGATGCGCGTATTTCTGGCCAAATGATTCAAGGTTTGGTGATGCAAACTTTAGTGGGTTTGGGAATTGATGTGGTCGACTTAGGTTTGTCAACAACTCCAACAGTTGAAATGGCTGTAAAGCTTGAGCATGCTGATGGTGGGATTATCTTAACAGCGAGTCATAATCCTAAAGAATGGAATGCACTGAAATTACTGAATAAAGAAGGTGAATTTTTGAATGCAGAAGAAGGACAAAAAATCATTGATTATGTTCAGAAATCAAATTTCGATTTTGCTGAAGTTGATGATTTAGGGCAAGTATACAGAAATGATGCTTATATCGATTTACATATTGAAGAAGTTTTGAAGCATCAATTAGTTGATGTTGATAAAGTTAAAAAAGCAAAACTCAGAGTTGTTTTTGACGGCGTTAATTCAACAGGTGGAATTTCAATTCCACCACTTTTAGAGATGATGGGAGTTGAGGTTATAAAACTTTACTGTGAACCAACCGGTCATTTTCCGCATAATCCAGAACCTTTAGCAAAACATTTGACAGCTTTGTCAGAGGCTGTTGTTAAAGAAAAAGCTGATTTCGGAATTACAGTCGATCCAGACGTTGATCGCTTAGCTTTTATGGATGAAAACGGAGAAATGTTCGGCGAAGAATATACTTTAGTGAGCATTGCTGATTACGTTTTAAGCAAGAAAAAAGGAACGACTGTCAGTAATTTATCTTCATCTCGTGCCTTGAGAGATGTCACAGAAAAACATGGTGAAACTTATTATGCAAGTGCTGTAGGTGAAGTTAATGTTGTTGCTAAAATGAAAGAAGTGGATGCTGTGATTGGAGGCGAAGGTAATGGCGGCATTATTGATCCGCAGTTGCATTATGGTCGAGATAGCTTGATAGGTGTTGCTTTGTTTTTAACACATTTTGCTGAAAAAGAAATGACAATGTCAGCCCTAAAAGCATCTTATCCACAATATTTTATGGCTAAAGAGAAAGTTCAATTGACACCGGATTTAGATGTTGATGGAATTTTAAAAACGATTGAAACACGATATTCAAATGAAGATGTGACTACAATTGATGGTGTGAAAATTGACTTTCCTGAAAATTGGGTTCATTTGAGAAAATCTAACACCGAACCTATTATCAGAATATACACAGAAGCTCAATCGCAGCAAGAAGCTGATGATTTAGCTCAAAAATTTATTACTGAATTACAAGAAATTGCACAGGCTTAATTGATTGCGTATTGTAAATAAACAGAAAAGCTTGTTTTAATTTAAAACTAAAACAAGCTTTTTTATATAAATGATCTCCACGTCTGTTTAGAAACTAACTGATTATAAAATCTCTTTAATATCTTCTGGAGGTCTTCCAATAACAGCTTTTTCTCCATTGACAACGATTGGTCGTTCAATGAGTTTAGGATTTTCAATCATCGCTTGAATGATGTCATTATCAGAAAGTTTATCAACTTTTTCTTTGTAGTTTTCTTTCCATATTTTTTCGTTCTTCCTCACAAGAGCAATGGGTTTAATGTTTAAAAGCTTTAAAATTTTCTTTAATTCATCAATAGACAAAGGTTCTTTCAAGTATTGAATGACTTCATGTTCTTGACCGCTTTCTTTTAGTATTTCTAATCCTTGTCTTGATTTTGAACATCTTGGGTTGTGATATATTTTTATCATAATGTATCTTCTTTATCAGTTTTTTGTCCTTCAGACATTAAGTAAGTTTTTAAGAATTCATCAATGTGTCCATCCATAACTGCATCAACATTTCCAGTTTCGTGTCCGGTTCTTACATCTTTCACAAGTTTGTATGGATGCATGACATAATTTCTAATTTGTGAACCCCATTCAATACTTTTCTTTTCAGACTCAATTTCGTTTCTGGCTTCTTGTTGTTTTTGAATCTCAATTTCATAGAGTTGAGACTTCAGCATTTGCATCGCCTTTTCACGATTTTCAAGTTGAGAACGTGTTTCTGAATTATGGATCACAATTCCTGTTGGGTGGTGTGTTAAAATGGCTTTTGTTTCAACTTTGTTCACATTTTGTCCACCAGCACCGCCGGATCTTGCAAAATCCCATTTGATGTCTGCTGGATTAATATCTATCTCAATATTATCATCAACAAGTGGGTAAACATAGACTGAAACGAAAGATGTGTGTCTTTTCGCATTGCTATCAAAAGGAGAAATTCGGACAAGGCGATGAACACCATTTTCACCTTTAAGCCAACCAAAGGCATAATCGCCTTCAATTTCTAAAGTGACTGTTTTTATGCCAGCAACATCACCTTCTTGGTAGTTGAGTTCTTTAATTTTGAAGCCTTTATGTTCAGCCCACATCATATACATTCGCATGAGCATACCAGCCCAATCACAACTTTCAGTGCCACCAGCCCCAGCCGTAATTTGTATCACTGCAGTGAGTTTATCACTTTCATCAGAAAGCATATTTTTGAACTCTAATTCCTCGATAAGTGAAAGCGCATGATCATGCTTCTTGATAAGTTCGGATTCTTCAACTTCACCTTCTTTAAAAAACTCGTACAATGTTTCGGCATCTTCAACCTGAGTTTTTGCAGCTTCATAATCCTTGATCCACTGCTTTTCTTGGTTGAGTTCTTGCATTATTTTTTGGGCTTTTTGAGAGTCATTCCAAAAGTCAGGTGCAAATGTTTTTTCTTCTTGGTTACTTATTTCTATGGCTTTGGCATCTAAGTCAAAGATACTGTTTTAGGGCAGTGAGACGTTCTTTGAGTGTTTTGATATGATCTGATGTAATTTGCATTTTCTAGTTTTTCAACAAATTTAGGAAATATAAAAAGTGTATTCAATAGAATTATCTTTATTTTGAAATAAAAAACAATGATTGATTTAAGAAGTGATACAGTGACAAAACCGACTCCTGATATGCTGAAATATATGATGGAAGCTGAAGTTGGAGATGATGTTTATAAAGAAGACCCAAGCGTGAATCAGCTAGAAGAATATATGGCTAATTTATTTGGGATGGATGCAGCGCTTTATTTTCCAACAGGAACAATGGCAAATCAGGCTGCAATTAAACTATTGACAAATCCAAGCGAGCAATTGATTTGTGATAAATGGGCACATGTTTACAATTATGAAGGTGGAGGTGTTGCTTTTAATAGTGGTGTTTCATGTAAATTAATAGATGGAGATCGCGGTAAAATTACAGCCGACCAAGTGCAAAAAGCTATTAACCCACCAGACTTTTATCATAGTCCAATGTCAACTTTGGTTTGTTTAGAAAATACAACAAATAAAGGAGGTGGTGCTTGTTACCATCTTGACGAGATTAAAGCTATTAAAAAAGTTTGTGATGAAAATGATTTAAAATTACATTTAGATGGTGCGCGATTGTTTAATGCCATTGTTGCAAACAATCACGATCCTAAAGAATTTGGAGCCTTATTCGATACAATTTCTATTTGTCTTTCAAAAGGATTAGGTGCACCAATGGGAACTATTCTTTTAGGTAAAAAAGAAGTGATGCAGAATGCAATGCGAGTGCGAAAAGTTCTAGGCGGAGGCATGCGTCAAGTTGGTTTTGCAGCTTCAGCAGCTTATTATGCTTTACATCATCATGTTGATCGCATGGTTGATGATCATCGTCGCGCTAAGGAAATTTCAAATGTTTTAAAAACTGAAAACTATGTTTCTAAAGTTGAAAAAACAGAGACTAATATTGTTATTTTTTATTTGAATGAAAGTGTCATCAAAGCAGCTGAATTTTTAAGTTATTTAGAAAACAATAAAATAAGAATTAGTACAATGGGAGAGGGGAAGATGAGGATCGTTACGCATCTAGATTATTCTGAAGGGGATCATCAAAAGGTACTTGAAGTTTTAAAAAAATAAACCCTTTTACTAAAAATAAAAATCCCTGAGACTTATAAAGTTTCAGGGATTTTTTGATTATAAATCAAAACAAATTTACTCTATAATGAGTTTTTTGTTTGTTTTAAAGTTATCATTTGAAATTTCAAGATGATAAAGACCTGCATTCAATTGCTGCGTAAAGTCTAAAGTCATAACTTGATTTTCAAAACTTGCTTTTTTACTAATGATCATTCTACCAAAGTTATCATAAACGTTAATATTAACTTCTTCGCCATTTAACTGAGTTGATCTAATCTTAAGATCTTCTTTAGCATTTGGGTTAGGGTAGATGCTTAAATCCACTTCGTCACCAAAAACTGGGTTAGAAAACGTTTCGTTCTCAAATACAAATTTGAAACGATCAGAAGCTATTGATGATGGATTTGAAGATTCAACATCGAAATTGATAATATTCTCACCAAGATCTAACTGATGTGTTTCATCTAAATATGCATCATAAAGGAAAGCATTCTCCATATTCGAAACATTGATTTTGAACTCATAACTTGCTGTTTCAAAATTGTGTGAAAAAAGTTGTACTTCAGTATTTTCATCAGCAGTTTGTCTTCTATCAATGGTTAAATAATTTACTCCATCAACATGAGTTGAAATATTTTCACCTCTATTCCAAAATTTCTGAACATCTTGATCGTTAACTTCAGCCGTATAATTCTGATCAAACTGTACTCTTAAGCCGTCAGATAAAACAAATTCTTCATCAATTTCTTTATAAAGACTTAACAAAATCTCTTTGACAGAATCTTCATCTTGACTAAAAACTCTAATGTTTTGTGGTGAGTTTGTCTTATAAACTTCTTTAAATTGAATAGAAGGACTTACTGAAGCAGATTGCACAGTTTTAATGAAAAAAGATTGATTTGGCTGTAAATATTTATTTTGCGCTGTTGATGGTGTTGAGGTTCCGTTAGGAGTCGTTAAATCAACAGTAACATAACCACCTTGGCTGTTTAATGAAGGGTCATAAATATATACACTTTGTTGTAAATCTGTAGATTCACTAACCATTTGTTTCATATCAACTTGAGCTTGATATTTATTACCAATAAAAGCAAAAGAATCTCCTACGTTAGGTAATGTGCTTTGTGAAACGCTTGATGTTCCATAAACTAAATTTTCTCCTTGACCACTCATTCTTAAGGTCGTTGCAGGTCCAATAGCATCGTTAGAGTTTAAGGTTGTAGAACGATCACCTCTTACCATTAATGAATAAGGTTTACCTGCAATTAGATTACTGCTATTTGTGTTATTGATACCCGTCCAAGTATTTTGCGCTGTCCATACAAACATTGATGGGTTTCCAGTTAATGTTGCATCAAATCCATCACTTCCTGATTGGCTTCCTGTAATATGTGTTCCGTAACCAGGGTTTGGGTTAATGTTGTCTGCATCATTAGTTCCCGTATTGTTAACACCTTCTTGGAAGTTGTCTCTTATGCTTCCGTTTGTTGTGATAGAAGATGAAATATATCTAAATGCTCTGTTAGATTTTGGTATAAATCTTTCAATTAATACATTTCCTTTAAGTTTAGAGCCTTCAGCTATTCTACCTATTGTTGCTGTTTTGGCGCTTGAACTTTTTATAGTTAATGTTTTGTTATTAACTAAATTAATATCACCGTTTCCAATAGTTAAGTTTTCGTATAAATTGAAATTTGAAGTTAAATTTAATCCACCAACAGAGTTAGATTCTAAGTTTTGGATATCGATTAAATCATTGTCTCCTCCAAAAGTTTGCAATGCTGTTCCTACAAAAAAGTATGTACTATTTGTGTTGCTATTTAAATTACCATTTACAATGAAATCTCCGCCAATAACTAATTCACTAGATACTGTTAGTTCTGCAGTAGGTTCAATTTCAACTGAATTTACAAAATTCGTTGAAAGCAATTCTGGCCAGTTTTCACTTCCAGCTTTAACAATAATGTTGTCTTCAATTGTAGAATTTCCATCAGGAGTTTCAGGAGACCAAGCATTATTTTCATAAACATAATCCACTGAGACCTTTTTGCTTTCTAATCTAATATTATCAATTCCGATATATTCATCTGCATTGTTATTCAAGACTTCAATGGTGGCACTTACACTTGTTTTAGAATCATCAATATTGAAGGTGAATGTTCCTGAATTGTCATCAGCAGAAGTTCCTAAGAAATCGAAAGTTTCAGTATTATTATCATTATATGTCAAAGTGATATTGAATTTATCCGCATCTTCTAAGTTAAGATATGCAAAATCGATTGAAAATGTGACATCAGTATAATTAGAAATATCAACTGATGCTAATTCTATTATGTTGTTATTACTATTCGTCGTAGCTTCATAGTTATTGATACCAAAAATATTTTCTCCAAATTCAGTGTTTTCTAATGGAGACATGTCTGAAACATTAATAGTGCTATAATATTGAGTTCCCCAAGTATTATTTGTCGCTTCATCTATACTTGTTATAATCCATTCGGGAGTAGTATCGTCAAAATCTTGTATCGCAATAATTTCGTCTGCTGGTTGTAAAATGTCAAAAGTGTCGGAGTTAACAGGTGTAAAACTTCCATTTGTAGCTATTAAATTTAAACCAGCACCAGATTGAGTGTGGATAAGGTTTGAAAATTGTGCAATACCATTAATAGCATTATCAGAAACCGTTGTTCCTAATAAAGTACCTGTTGATGAAATTGTGACAATCGTATTATTATCAGAATCTAGGTTATCATTAGCATCAACTAAATAGACTTCAACAGCAGGAGACATGTCAACATTGACGTGAGTGTCTGATGGTTGTTCGCTAAAAATAAACTTTGTTGCCACTACATCTATAGTATGTTCATTACCTGTAATGTCTTTAGTAAAGGTAGTTTGAAAATTAGAACCTGAAGGATCAGTCTCAAAACCATGACTGTTAGCGATAATCTCTAAACTAATTTTTTCACCTTCAACAATTGTAGGTGTAGATTTTAAATATATCTCAGCATCAAAATCTTTGGTAGTTCCTTCCGTAACATAAATTGGAGTACTGAATGCTAATGTAATTACACTATCTGTAATATTAGTTGTTGTTGGTGTAAAAGTTGTATTCCCGTCGGTTATTAATACACCATCAATGTAGTTAGTCCAATCATCAACTGTGTTAGTTTGTGCAGCCGTAAATTTCACTTGAGTGATTTTTGTATCTGCACTATCAAAGCCTTCATCTTGCACTCTAAACTTAAATACTTCTTTAGCATCATTTGCAGTTAATGTTTCACCAGCAATTATAACTGAGCTTGGAGTTTGTGTAGAGTTGCTTCCTGCAACAGGTTCAATTATTTTAGCATCAGCAGTAAGGTTGATAATGTCAAAAAGTTCAGAATCGACATCTGGGTATGTTGATGTACTCTCACTAGCTGTAAGATAAAAATCAGTTCCTGTTATGGTATGGACGATATTGTCCAAAACTGCAACACCATTTGAAATGCTATCTTGCAATGGTTCATCTGTCATTGTACCTGTAGATGTTACACTAATGTCAGCATTAAAATCAGTATCAATATTACCATCATTATCAACACCTGCAACTTCAACCTGTGGCAGCATCACTTCATCAACATTTGTGTCTGTTGGTTGTGTTACAAAATCAATCTGATTAATTTGAACATCAATATTTATCGGGTTACCTTTAATTTTTCCGTTTGGTAGAGGATCTAAGAATCCGTTAGAATTATCAGCGCTAACTACAAATTGTGGATTTTCGGGTATTTCAAATTGGATAACGTTGCCATCAACAATACCTCCTTGTTTTAAAAATATTTTTGTTGCAATATCTTGATTAGTACCATGGGCTATTTCTAGAGGAGAGCTTAAATCAAATATAATTTCATTATTATTAATTGTAGCTACACCAGCAAGGTCAACTGTTCCGTCGTTAAAAATTACATCAGCAATATGTGTGTTCCAATTTGCTGTATTTAAAGGTCCTGCTTGCAATCTGATTTGAGTAATTTTTGTAGGAAGTGAATCACTAAGTCCGGCATCTACGATATTAAATTTAAAAACTTCAAATTGATTTGCAATTGTTGAGACTGTATCTGGTTTTACCGTCATGGCTTGGGTTTGTACAATAGGAGCTAAAATATCAGAAGTATATCTATCGTTGATATTGAGATTATAATCTTCAAACTCTCCTTTTTCTACAGTACAAGGATCAAAAACAGCGTCAGTTGCTGATACACCGTGCACTCTCATTCTTAAAATGCCAAGTCTGTTATCAGAAGGCACTGTAATGTCAATACTTTTAGCTTCAGTTTGATTAGGCTGAGTTGTTCCTAAATCGTACATTTCATCAGTAAAGTTGAAGTCACCATCTTTATCCCAATCTATCCAAACTTTGAAATTTGCTATTGAGTCGTTCGCCGCTTCCACATCAAGGTTAAGTGTATAGGTTTTACTCTGGTATAATTCAATAGCTGGGTTATTATCACCTGCATAGTTTGCATGACCGTTACTTGTAACGGAAGTTGACTGAGAAAAGCCATTTAAACTGATATTAGTGATTAAGTTTTCGGATTCGACTGTTGCGGAAGGTGGACAATACTCGGGATCAATAGTAAAAGTTTGGGTTCCGTCATTATTTGTGCCAGTGTCAGTATTATAATTCCAAGATGTATCACAAAAAACAAAAACTTGAAAATAATAAGGATCGTTAGTCAGTAAATTGGTTATAATTGTCGAGTTACCTGAACCTACAAATAAAACTTTATTACCATCACCTTGATCAATTGCATTTTCGAAATTTCCTGAAGCCGTATCGTTGAAGTAGCTAATACCATCAATAGGAGCTCAGTTAACTGGGTTGTTTTTTCTTACAACTAACAAATAGTTATTGGCATCTGAGCTATTTGTCCAAGTTACTTCTACACTTGAATTTGAGTTACCTGATATTTGGACACTTGTTTCTGGCGACACTGGTTCTCCTGCACATTGAGCTTGTAAAGCTTGAAGTGAGAAAAAGCTTAAGATGAGAAAGAGTAATTTTATTTTCATAATATAAAATTGATTTTAAACAAAAATATAAAAAAAAAGATAGTTTTTCGTAATTAATTTAAAAAGAGGCCAATAAGCCTCTTTTTTAAATTAAAATAATTTTGTTATAAGTGTTGTTTTAAGAATTTGATTTATTATGGTCAGCTAAAAACTTTTCTAAACCAATATCTGTTAAAGGATGTTTTAATAAGCCTTCAATTGAAGAAAGAGGACCTGTCATCACATCGGCACCAACTTTAGCACAATCAACGATATGCATTGTGTGCCTTACAGATGCTGCTAAAATTTCAGTGTCAAACATATAGTTATCATAAACCAAACGGATTTCTTCTATAAGGTTTAATCCATCAGTTGAAATATCATCTAAACGGCCAATAAATGGAGAAACATAAGTTGCACCAGCTTTTGCAGCTAAAATTGCTTGACCAACTGAAAAGACCAATGTACAGTTAGTTTTGATGCCTTTGTCTGAAAAGTATTTAATTGCTTTAATTCCTTCTTTGATCATCGGAACTTTAACGACAATTTGATCATTTAAGGCAGCTAAAGCTTCACCTTCTTTAATCATCCCTTCAAAGTCTGTTGATATAACTTCAGCACTGACGTCGCCATCAACAATATCACATATTTTTTTATAATGATCAATAATGCTTTGGTCTCCAGTAATGCCTTCTTTCGCCATTAATGATGGGTTTGTTGTTACACCATCTAAGATTCCTAAATCTTGTGCTTCTTTAATCTGGTCAAGATTTGCTGTGTCTATGAAAAATTTCATTTTGTTGTGTTTTTAAAGTTTATAATGATTTGCTAATATTCTTTCGTAAAATTTATCTGATAAAAGACCTTTAAGTTTTGGTGATATCTTTTGAAGAAAGTCACCAACTTTATAATGCACTTTTGGTTCTTTTTTCTGAATAACTTGATAGACTTTTTCTGCCATTTCTTGCGGATTCATTCCATTATCAACATGTTCATCCATCAAGTTTAATGAGCGTTCGTAATTTTCTTTGTAAGCTGAGTCTTCTTTAACCGGTGCATGATAGCGACCAGCTGCAATATTCGTTGCAAAATCTCCTGGTGCAATCGTTGTTAATTTAATCGATGTATGCCTTAGCTCTAAACGATAAGCTTCAGTAATTGTTTGTAAGGCACCTTTACTAGCAGAATAATGTCCGCGAAAAGGTAAGCCCATATAACCTGCAATTGAAGTAATGTTAATTATCAAACCTTTGTTTGCTTTTCGCATAAAAGGCAACACACGATTGATGAGTTGAACTGGGCCAAAATAATTTGTTTGAAATACATTTATTGTTTGTTCATCAGGAATTTCTTCAACAGGACCTGTAATTCCGACGCCAGCATTATTGATTAAGATATCGATTTTTCCTTCGCGATTAATCAATTCTTGAGTCGCTTTTTCAATACTTTCAGTTGAAGTAATATCAAGAGCGAGAAAGTGTATTCCGTTTTTAAAATCTTGTTTCGGGTTACGACTTGTGCCGTAAACTTTGTAGTTTTTTTGCGCGAGAAATTCACCTATAGATCGGCCTATGCCAGATGAAGCTCCAGTGATAAAAACAATTTCTTGCGCCATGATTATTTTTACGCAAATATCCGATAAATTGGGTTAAGAAAAAAATGAGTCAGAGGAAAATAAAGGGAATAAAAAATGGCAAGCTACCTACATCACACCGCTACGACCATTTACCTTTGCTGCGTTCCCGCCCTGGAGGATTCAACAGGAGCTGGTTGTGTAGGACTTGCCGCTGCAAATATACAATCTAATTTAAATTTAACAAGCGAGTTTTACTTTAAAATTCCTATTTTAGCAAAAACTTTTTTAAGAAGAATTGCCCATGTTTCCTAATAAATTGATAGTCATTCTCTTAGTGATGACACTTTATGCTTGCTCAACACCAAAAAAAACAGATTTTAAAATTTCTCTTCTCAATGAAAAGGAGTTGAACACAAGCCAAGACTTAAAATTAAAGGTTCTCAACCCTAAGGAACATCAGATTAATTCAATAATGATTCGTTTTTTAGATCAAGAAGTTAATGCAGATGCAAACACAGAAGTAAATCTTCAATTGAAGGGTGCAAAGTTAGGATCGCATACCGTTTATGCTGATATTAATGTGGATGGTGAAAAAATAGAACTTCAGCAGAATGTGATTATTCATAATGACAAAAAACCTGATTTTTATACATACAAGATTACCAATACATTTCCTCATGACATTAAAGCTTATACACAAGGTTTAGAGTTTTATAGAGATACTTTATATGAAAGTACAGGGAGACGAGGACATTCAAGCTTGAGAAAAGTAGATTATAAAACCGGTGAAGTTTACGAGCAAATCAATTTAGAAGATTATTACTTTGGTGAAGGCATTACTTTTGTTGATGACAGAATTATCATGCTCACCTATCAATCAGAAGAAGGACTGATTTACGACGCTAATAAATTTGAGCGTATTGGAAAATTTAAATACAATAAAAGTAAAGAAGGTTGGGGGCTTTCTTATGATGGCGAATGGCTCTATAAAACTGATGGATCAGATAAAATCTGGCGATTAAATCCTGAAACTTTAGAAGAAGTTGATTACTTCCAAGCTGTCACAAATACAACATTATTAAAAGGCTTAAATGAATTGGAATATGTTGATGGAAAAATTTATGCCAATACTTATTTAAAAGATGGCGTTGTTATTTTTGACCCAAAAACTGGTGCGGTTGAAGGTTTAATTGATTTGAGAGGGCTTAAATCTAAAGTCAAAAAGCATCCTGAATTAGACGTTTTAAACGGAATCGCTTACAACCCAAAAACAGAAAAGTTTTATGTAACAGGTAAAAACTGGGATAAGCTTTTTGAAATTGAACTGATTAAAAAATAAATCAATCATGCTAAAAAATCTTATAGGAATTATAGCTGTTTTTTTCTTAATTGTTAGCGTGAGCTCTTGTCGTGAAGATTTTAGCACGACAATAAGTACGTCAGATCATTTAAGATTTTCAAAAGATACGCTTTATCTCGATACCATTTTTTCAAATATTGGGTCGAGCACTTATCAAATGAAAGTTTACAATCAATCGGATAAAGACATCAGTATTCCGCAAGTGAATTTGGAGAAAGGCGATAATTCTTACTTTCGTTTAAATGTCAACGGACGCTCTGGAAAAATGTTGAATGATGTTGAAATTTTAGCAAATGACAGCATCTTCGTTTTTGTTGAAGTCACCGCAGATATCAAAAACTTAAGTCAAAATGATCTTGAGTTTTTATACACAGATAAATTAATTTTTGATCATGCTTCATCTCAACAAGAAGTGCAACTGGTCAGTCTTATTAAAGATGCAGTATTTTTATTTCCAGAACGTTATCCTGATGGAACAACAGAAACACTTTTATTAGGTTTAGACGCTGATGGCGAAGAAATCCGTATTGATGGATTTTACCTTGAAGATAACGCACTTACAATGACTGACGAAAAACCTTATGTGATATATGGCTTTGCAGGAATTCCACCTCAAAAAACTTTAGAAATTCAGCCAGGCGCACGATTGCACTTTCATGATAATAGTGGTTTAATAGCTGCAAATCAAGCTTCAATTCACGCCATTGGCGATTATAGCAGTGATGCTGAATTATTAGAAAACGAAATTATTTTTGAGTCTGATCGTCTTGAACCAGAATATTCAGATGTGCCAGGCCAGTGGAACTCAATTTGGTTAACACAAGGCAGTACTAATCATAAGTTTGAGCATGTGACTATCAAAAATGCAAGTGTTGGTCTTTTGATGGATTCAAATGATGGGACAGCCAATCCGACTTTACAAATTAAAAATACACAGATTTACAATTCATCTAATGTTGGATTATTGGCAAGAACTGGTCATGTTGTTGCAGAAAATCTCGTGATTAATAACTCAGGTCAAGCCTCTTTAAATTTGTCATTAGGTGGAATTTACGATTTTAAGCATTCGACTTTTGCCAATTATTGGCAGAATAGTTACAGAGAATTTCCGAGTGTTTTGATTGAAAACAAACTTGAAACACAAGATCAAATTTTTGTAGCTGATTTAAAAGCTGATTTTTCAAATTGTATCATTTACGGAAATGAAAATATTGAACTCCTCTATTCAATTTCTGATCAAGCAAATTTTGACGTTAATTTTGATCATTCGTTGATCAGATTTAATGATTACAGCAATAAATATGCAGATGAAGCGATTTATGATTTTTCAGACTCATCTATTTATCAAAATTTGATTTTAAATGAGAATCCAGAATTCAAAAAACCATTTGATAATGAACTTATTATCAGTGATGAGTCTTCAGCAAATGGAACTGCTAATCCAGTGACCGCTAATCAAGTTCCACTTGATCTTTTAGGAGTTAATAGAACTTCTAATCCTGATATGGGAGCTTATCAAAGTATTCTTTTTGAGGAAGATTAATTCTCTTCTAAATTTTCATTAAAAGCCGAAGGTAGTAGAGTAGGTATCAATTTAATAATGATCGGTAGAAGAACGCTTCCGCCTGGAATTGCAAAAATAGCAAGAGAAGGAATGCTTTTAAAAATATCCATCAATTGTCGCTTAACAATTTTCTTTTCATCATGACTTAAGTCAGTGTGAGTTGATTTTTTAAGTAAAATCAAGAGTTCTTTGCTTTGCGAAATCTCTTTTATCAATCGATTTTTATTTCTAATAATTAATAGGGAAGTACTTCTATACGTTTTATCATAAAAATTTTTGATAGGATTCGCATTATTGAAATAAGGAATTTTATCGTAATTCTCTCTTACAAAACTCGATATACTTTTGATGCTTTCATGAATTTCATCTGATGAAAGTTTAAGAAGTTGACCCAATTCATGAATGAATTGGCGTTCATTATCATCAACAATTTCATCACTAAAAATGCTCATTGCAGCAGCATCCAGAATATAAAGTTTAGTTGATTTATTTTTAAACTGATCGAAATTGATCAAATTGATATTCTCAAAATTCTCAATTTGTGTATCCTGATAGCGCAGTGAGCTTTCAAGTAACTTAATAAGCAATTCTTCGTAATTACTTTTATTAGATTTTTTGTGTAAACCTATACTGATAACATTTATTAATGCGGTTTCTAACTGAGAAGCAAATTCAATAATTTTATGATTGCCTTGACAAAAAACTCTAAAACACTCAACATCTATATTTAAAAGGGTGTTGGTTACAATATTGCTAAAGTTTTTCTCCAATAAATTTGTCTTTGCTTTGATGCGTTGATGCATCAATTTTTCAATTTGAACATCAGGTTTTGATTTGAAACTAGGCCATTCAAAGAATTTGTGTTTCTTCTCAATTTGAATTTGTCCGTAAAAAGAAATTAATTTATCCTGAAAGTCTGAAAGATCTCGATTTGGAAATTCGATTTGATAGACATAAAACAAAGCGGATAATAGATTAAGCTTTGCTAATTCTTCCTGAGTGTAATTGAGTTTATGTGGAGTAGAAGTATATATTTCATTTAAATTGGTGCCATAAATAAATCCATTTTCCCTTAATAAGGGATATAATTTTTCAGCATCTATATTTTGATTTTCTAAAATATTTAGAAGCTTAATGACCCAAGCATTTGCGGAAGGATTTACACTCATGTTTTCTTTTCATTTGCGTGTAAAAGTAATAAAAAAGAGGCTGTTTAGAAAGTCACAAGATTTTGAATTCATCTTATGGTTTTAAAAACAGCCTCAGTTATAAAAATTTCAAAAAGTATTTATTTTTTCAGTGTAATTTCTCTTTTCACTGTATTGAAAGGCCCTTCAACAGGATTATCATTTTCATCAACTAATTGAAGTTCAATAGTATTTTTACCCATTGGCATACCTTCAATTAAATAAGGTTGCCATTTGTCAATTTCAAATTCTTGGCCATTAATTCTAGCCAAAACTTTATTTCCATCATCAGATAAATCTGTGTTAACCAAAAAGAAATCTAATAAAACTTTATTAGTGTCTTCGCCTTCATAAGTTCCTTTAGGTCTGCTATAAAACAAATGCTCAGCTTCAAAGTCAACATCCATTTTCTGATTGTCATTTGGTTCGCCAACTTTTAATTTTCTGACTAAAAATGAATTTTCATTTTTGACAGATTCGTGATAAGATCTAGATAAAAAAGCTAACATCACATGTTCACCTTGATCGAATTTTTTAGTCACATCATTTGCGTAATGTGCAGAATATGGTTCGTTATCAATAATAACATGGATATGTTGTCCTTTATCTGAATTGGCAATTTGAGGCATATTATCAATTTCGGTTTGTGTGCCTAATTCATAATTCTCAACATCAAACTTGAAAGTTGATTCACCTTCTTTTAAATCTATTTCCTGTTCGCCTTTCAGTTTTAAGCTCGCATCTGAAAATTCATCAGAAGCATTAAAAGGAGTGATGCTGATTTCTTTGACTTCATCAGTTTTTTTCATTTCCTTTTTTTCCGATTTTTTCTCTTTTTTTTCAGTGTTCTTTTGACAAGATAATGTCATCACTGAAAGTATAAGAAAACTTGCAATAACTTTAATTTTCATGATTTTAGTTTTATTGTTTGATTAAAATTACAAATCACAAAAACCAACTCAACTCATTTTTTGATTTATTAACACTTATTTTAGTAAGATTTCTTATTTGAAGCTTGATTTAACTGAAACAAAAAAGCCGCAAATCTTAATTTGCAGCTTTTTCAATAATTTGATAAAATATTTTAGAAGTTATAAGTGTTATCTTCAGTCACTTTATCAGCGATTATATTTCTTAATTCAACAATGTTTGGGTAGTTGTCATATTTTGTAAATCTTTTCAAGCCCATGAGCATCATTTTTTGTTCATCACCTTCAGCAAATGAAATAATACCTTCTTTTGCTTTGAGATTAATTTTCTCAACAGCTTGGTAAAGTCTTAATTTAGCCATTGCGATTTGAACTTTCTGAGCATCTTCACCTTCTTTCTTGGCATTTTTTTCAGCTCTTAAAAGCGCAGACTCAGCCATGTAAATTTCGATTAAAATATCTGATGAAGCCAGTAATAATTGTTGATGATCTTCTAGTTCAGCACCAAACTTTTGAGCGGCACTACCAGCCACCATCAAAAAGATTTTTTTCAACTTCTGAAGCATCGCTTTTTCTTCTGAAAGTAATTCAGAATAATCAGGTGTGTCAAATGAAGGTATTCCTGTTAACTCATCCGCAACAGCTTGTGCTGGTCCCATAAAATCAATGTGGCCTTTCATTGCTTTTTTCATAAGCATACCAACTGAAAGCATTCTATTAATTTCATTTGTTCCTTCATAAATACGAGAAATACGCGCATCTCTCCAAGCTGATTCCATTGGTGTATCAGCAGAGAAGCCCATTCCTCCGTAAATTTGGATTCCTTCATCAGTACAATCTTGAGCATCTTCTGAAACTGCAACTTTTAAGATGGAGCATTCAATCGCAAATTCCTCAACACCTTTTAATTCAGCTTCTTGAGGAGAATTTCCAGCTTCTTTTCTTAGATGAATTCTATCTTCAATATTTTTTGCAGCTCTGTAAGAAGCAGCTTCATCCGTGTAAACGCCAGTAGCCATTTCAGCTAATTTCGAACGAATGGCTCCAAATTTTGCAATAGGTGTATTGAATTGTACACGATCATTTGCATATTTAACAGCAGAATCAATCACACGGCGTTGGGCATCTAAGCATGCAGCAGCTAATTTGATACGGCCAACGTTTAAAGCATTCATTGCGATTTTAAAACCACCATTTCTTTCACCTAAAATATTGTCAACAGGAACTTTTGTTTCACTAAAGAAAACTTGACGTGTTGAAGAGGAGTGAATACCGAGTTTTTTTTCTTCTTCTCCTAAAGAAATTCCGTTATCCAGATCTTTTTCTATGATAAATCCGGTGATGTTTTTGTCGTCTTCAATACGTGCAAAAACAATAAAGAGATCACAGAAACCAGCGTTAGAAATCCACATCTTTTGACCAGAAATCTTGTAATGTTTTCCATCTTCAGTTAAAACAGCTTTTGTTTTTCCTGAATTTGCGTCAGATCCCGCATCAGGTTCAGTTAAACAATAAGCACCAAACCATTCGCCAGTTGCCAGTTTTGGAATATATTTTTTCTTTTGCTCCTCAGTTCCGTATAATGTAATCGGTAAAGTTCCAATTCCTGTATGTGCACCAAAAGCTGTCGCAATAGAGCCAGTTGCTCCAGAAATATAATCACAAACCAACATCGTTGAAACGAAATCCATTCCTAAACCGTCATATTCTTCAGGAACGGCGACGCCTAAAAATCCGAGCTCACCAGCTTTACGCATAATTTCTTCGGTTAAGTCGTAGTTTTTCTTTTCGAATTCTTCTTTTTTAGGCCATATTTCTCTATCAACGAACTCTTTTACAGAGTCGCGCATCATTTTTTGTTCATCTGAAAAATCTTCTGGTGTGAAGACATCTTCAGCTTTAGTTTCGGTGACAATGAATTGTCCGCCGCGAATCATATCATCTTTTGCTTCCATTTTTATTTTTGTTTTAGTATTCAGTAATCTAGTATTTAGTTGATAGTATTTAATAGTCAGTATTGAGTATCTAGTAATAGGTATTCAGTTGTTTAAGTCATTGATTTGGATTGAATAAATAACATTCTTTGTATTTGATTACTTTGATAATCATGAATAATTTATATTCACCATTCACCATTCACCATTCACCATTCACCATTCACCATATCACTAATCACTACTCTCATTTTATTTTAAAAATTCATAAACACCTGCAGCACCTTGTCCAGTCCCAACACACATTGTCACCATTGCATATTTGTCATTAAGTTGACGTTTTCTCATCTCGTCAAAAATCTGAACAGATAATTTAGCACCTGTACAACCGAGCGGGTGTCCCATAGCTATTGCACCTCCATTGACATTCAGAATATCTTGATTGATGCCGAGTTCTCTTTTCACAGCTAAAGATTGTGAAGCAAAGGCTTCATTTAATTCAATTAAGCTGATATCGTCAAGCTTTAAACCTGCTTGTTTTAAGGCTTTTGGAATCGCTTTCACAGGTCCGATTCCCATAATACGAGGTTCAACACCAACAGCTGCGTAACTGACCAGTCTTGCAATGGGTTCGAGATTTAATTCTTTCACCATCTCTTCGCTCATCACCATGACAAAAGCAGCACCATCACTCATTTGTGAAGAATTTCCTGCTGTCACGCTTCCTTTTTCTGCAAAAACAGGTCTGAGTTTATTTAAAACTTCAATTGAAGTGTCTGCACGCGGTCCTTGATCTTTATTGACAGTGTATTTTTTAGATTGTTTTTTGTTATTCTCATCGACAAAAATATCATCTACTTCAATTGGAGCGATTTGATCTTGAAAACGATCTTCTTTTTGAGCTTTAATCGCTTTTTGGTGTGAGTTGTAAGCAAATTCATTCTGGTCTTCTTTAGAGACATTGTATTCCTTAGCGACAGCTTCTGCTGTTAAACCCATTCCCCAGTAATAACTTTCGTTTCCTGCTTTTGCAGTTTTGTAATTTGGAACTGGTTTGTAACCTCCCATGGGAATATAACTCATACTTTCTGTACCACCGGCTATAATACAATCAGCCATTCCGCTTTGTATTTTTGCAGTTGCCATGGCGATGGTTTCCAAACCAGAAGCACAATATCTATTAACAGTTACACCAGGAACGGCTTCTGTTTCTAACCCCATTAGAGAGATTAAACGCCCGACATTCAAACCTTGTTCTGCTTCTGGCATTGCGTTTCCGACAATGACGTCGTCGATTCTATTTTTATCGAATTCTGGCAATTGCTCCATCATATAATTGATGGTTTCTGCAGCCAAATCATCAGGTCTTTTAAACCTGAAAACACCTTTTGGCGCCTTGCCAACTGCTGTTCGATATCCTTTTACTATATAGGCCGTCTGTTTCATAATTTTAAAATTTGAATTTTAAATGCTGAATTATCGCATTTTAGTTGTTATAATTATTTTAGACAAAATATTGATAATGTCATTTATGTCTTTAATCAAAGCTTCAACTGAAATTTGAGTTAAATTAGATTCTTTTAATAATCTCAACCAATAGTCAGTTTCGCGTGCTTCTTTTGAAGCTATTGACATTTTACTCACAAAATCTTTTCTAGATTGAGCAGCAATAGCTTCTTCAATATTTGCACCAATACTTGTCCCAGATTTTAATAACTGCTTAGAAATAATGTATTCATTTTCGGATAACAATTGTTTATAAAGCTCGATGACTTTTAAAGCAAACTCAAAAGTTTTGATTACAATTAAATTATCCTTTTTACTCATTTTTTTTAAATCATTTTAAATTTAGAATTCAAAATTTCTAATTTCTTAATGGTTTCCCTTTCTTTATCATGTGTTGTAAACGCTCTAATGTTTTTCTTTCACCACATAATGATAAGAATGCTTCTCGTTCTAAATCGAGTAAGTATTGCTCTGATACATATTGTGGACTCGTTAAATCTCCACCAGACATCACATAAGCAAGTTTGTTAGCGATTTTCTGATCGTGTTCGCTGATGTATCTTCCTGCTTTCATCTGATCTGTTCCAACTAAGAATGCACCTAAAGCTTGTCTTCCTAATACTTTAATATTATTAGTTTTAACAGGTTGTGTATAGCCATTTTCTGCCATCATTAAAGCATGTTGCTTTGCTATAGCGAGTTGACGATCACGACTGACAACGATAATATCTTTTCCGCGTTCTAAAATATTTAAATCATAAGCCTCGTGTGCTGATTTAGCGACTTTAGCCATCCCGATAGTTAGGAAGTTTTCTCGTAAACGATTCAATTCAACATCATCTTTTTGGTAAGTCATTGCTGCACGGCGAGCCATTTCTTTAGATCCGCCTCCGCCAGGAATAACACCAACGCCAAACTCAACTAAACCGATGTAAGTTTCTGCGTGAGCGACAATTTTATCAGCATGCATAGAAATTTCACATCCGCCACCTAAAGCCATTTGATGTGGGGCAGCAACAACAGGAATTGATGAGTAACGCATACGCATCATCGTGTCTTGGTAATATTTAATCGCACCATGTAACTCCTCATATTCTTGCTCAACGGCAAACATGAAAATCATACCGATGTTAGCACCAACTGAAAAATTATCACCCGTATTTGAAATAACAACACCATCAAAATCACGTTCAGCAATATCCATGGATGTGTTAATACCATTAAGAACATCGCCACCAATTGAGTTCATTTTGCTTCTGAACTCAATATTTAATATGCCATCACCTAAATCTGTTGCGACTAAATCTTTATTACTAAAGACTTCATTGCTTGTACGGATATTGTCTAAAATGATAAAATCATCTTGGCCAGGAATTTTTGCGAAAGATTTTTGATCGATATCATAATACAATGTTTGACCATCTTTAATGCTGTAAAATGAATTGTGTTCACTTTTGCTGAGTTCTTCAATCCATTCTGCAATTTCGTAGCCTTCAGCTTTCATCAGCTCGATTCCTTTGTCAAGACCAACGGCATCCCAAATTTGGAAAGGACCGTGTTTCCAACCAAATCCAGCTTTCATCGCATCATCAATTTTGTATAATGTATCTGTAATTTCAGGAATACGGTGTTGTACATAAGCAAATAAAGCTGCAAAATTCTTACGGTAGAACTCTCCAGCTTTATCTTTACCTTCTATTAATATCGGAAAACGATCTGCGACAACATCAACTGATTTTGTTTTGTCTAATACATCGAATTTTGCACGTTTCTTTTCACGATACTCAAGTGTATTTAAATCAAGAGATTTGATTTCGCTTGAGCCATCTTCTTTCTTAACTTTTTTATAAAAGCCTTGACCAGTTTTGCTTCCTAACCATTTATTATCCATCATTTTTTCGATGAAATTTGGAAGCTTAAATAAATCATGTCGTTCATCTTTTGGTACATTGTCATAAAGACCATTAGCAACATGAACCAAAGTATCTAAACCAACAACATCAACAGTTCTGAAGGTTGCAGATTTTGGTCTACCGATCACTGGACCAGTCAATTTGTCAACTTCTTCAATTGTCATATCCATTTCTTTAACCATATGGAAAAGACTCATGATGCTGAAAATACCGATTCTGTTTCCGATAAATGCTGGCGTATCTTTAGCTACAACAGTCGTTTTACCTAAGAATTTCTCACCGTAATTGTTTAAAAATTCTAAAACTTCTTCAGAAGTCTCAGGGCCAGGAATGATCTCTAGGAGTTTAAGGTATCTCGGTGGATTAAAGAAGTGCGTTCCGCAGAAGTGTTTCTTGAAATCATCACTTCTGTCTTTTGTCATAAATTTAATAGGAATACCAGAAGTGTTTGAAGAAATCAAAGTGCCTGGCGTTCTATGTTTTTCAAGTTTTTCAAAAACTTGCTGCTTGATATCAAGACGTTCAACAACGACTTCAATAATCCAATCGACATCTTTTACTTTTTTGATGTCGTCTTCTAAATTACCAGTTGTAATTCTTTTAGCAAAATCTTGATGATAAATAGGAGAAGGATTAGACTTGAGAGATGTTTTTAAAGCATCATCAACAATTCTATTTCTCACAGACTTATCTTCTAAACTTTTACCTTGTTTCTTTTCTTTTTCGCTGAGTTCATTCGGGACGATGTCTAGCAAAATAACTTCCACACCAATATTGGCGAAGTGACAAGCAATTGCGCTACCCATAATTCCTGAACCAACAACAGCTACTTTTTTGATTCTTCTCTTCATTGATTATGCGTTTTTATAAACTTTATTTTTGTAAATCGATTTTTCTGTAATCATGTCTTGGATTTTCTCAGCCACTTCTAAAAAAGTATCTAATTTTTCCTGAGGAATATTTTCCTTTACTGCTTGATCAAAACCTAACACAACCTCTTTGGAGAAGTCACGCATATCAAGGCCAAAATCTGTCAGATGTATCAAAACACTTCTTCCATCTTTGGGATTTTTAGTACGTGTGATCAAACCTTTGTCTTGCATGTTTTTTAAAGTTCTTGACAAACTCGTTGACTCAACACCCATTTTTGGACCTAAAGCAGTTGATGGCGTGCCTTTTTCAGGGTCAATGCTTAACAAAGCAAAGCCTGTTGACATCGTGCTTCCTTTTTTGGCAGCCTCTTCATTATACATTTTAGTCACGGCAATCCAAGTTGATTTTAATATGTAATCTATTGTTTTGTCTCTCATTTTTATTTTATAGTCCTCCAAATGTAATAAAAATTTACTATGCACGCATAATAAATTGAAAAATTTATGAGCTCTTTTTTCTTTTCTTCATAAAATTCTGAATAAGTTTTATCTTCGTCGCATGAATGCACCAAAACTGCAAACACCTATCGAATATCTAAAAGGGATTGGACCTCAAAAAGCTGAAGTTCTTAAAAAGGAATTTGATGTTTTTGTGTTTCAGGATCTTCTAAATATTTTTCCGAATAGATACATAGACAAATCATCTTACAGAAAAATTTCTGAGTTAAGAGAGGCTTCAGTTGAAGTTCAGATTATTGGAAAAATTACAGGTATTCGTTATGTGAAGCAGAAAAAGGGAAAACGTTTAGTTGCCGATTTTGAAGATGAAACCGGACATATTGAATTGGTTTGGTTTCGCTCATATAAATGGATTCTTGATAAACTAAAAACAAATGTACCGTATGTCGTTTTCGGAAAACTGAATTATTTTAATGGACAATTCAGCATTGCCCATCCTGAAATTGAACTTCTTGAAACACATAAGAATAAAGGACGAATTCCATTGCAACCTGTTTATCCTTCATCAGATAAACTTGTTAGAAAAGGTGTCTCAAACACACTTTTGATGAAATCGATTTATCAATTATTATCAACCTCAAAATCAGTTTTCGTTGAAAATTTGCCCAAATCGATTTGTGAAGATTTGAAACTGATGAATAGAGCAGAGGCGATGAAACATATTCATTTCCCACAAAGTCTAGATCATTTAGCGAAAGCGCAATTTAGGTTTAAGTTTGAAGAATTCTTTTTTGTACAACTTAGATTACTCAGACAAAAGATTGTCAACCAGAAGAAAATTAAAGGTTACACTTTTTCAAAAGTCGGGACATACTTTAATGAGTTTTATAAAAACGGATTAAGCTTTGAATTGACTAACGCTCAAAAACGAGTGTTGCGAGAAATTAGAAAAGATGTGGGAAGCAATGCCCAAATGAATCGTTTATTACAAGGCGATGTAGGATCTGGTAAAACGATTGTCGGTTTTATGAGTATGCTCATGGCCATTGATAATGGCTTTCAAGCTTGCTTGATGGCACCAACTGAAATTCTTGCACAACAACATTATGAAGGTATTTCAGAATTGTGCAAATCTTTAGATTTAAATGTTGCCGTTCTCACAGGTTCTTCAAAAACGAAGGAGAGAAGAAAAATTCATGAAGATTTAATGAGTGGTGAATTGCATCTACTTATCGGAACGCATGCGTTAATCGAAGATAAAGTTCAGTTTAAAAATTTAGGTCTTGCTATTATTGATGAGCAACACAGATTTGGTGTTAAACAACGTGCAAAATTATGGAAAAAAAATGATTTGCCACCACATGTTTTGGTGATGACAGCAACACCAATTCCGCGAACTTTAGCAATGAGTTTGTACGGAGATCTTGATATTTCAGTCATTGATGAATTACCACCAGGTCGAAAACCTATTAAAACTGTTCATAGGTTTGATAGTCATCGACTGAGTGTTTTTCAGTTTATCCGTGATGAAATTGATAAAGGCAGACAAGTTTATATCGTTTATCCGCTCATTGAAGAGTCTTCAAATTTCGATTATAAAGATTTGATGGATGGTTATGAAAGCATCGCGCGAGATTTCCCGATGCCAAAATACCAAACTTCTATTTTGCATGGACAAATGAAACCTGAAGATAAAGCCTATGAAATGCAACGTTTTGCCGAAGGGAAAACACATATTATGGTAGCAACAACCGTGATAGAAGTTGGCGTCAACGTCCCAAATGCAAGTGTCATGATTATCGAAAGTGCAGAGCGATTTGGTTTATCACAACTACATCAATTGCGTGGGCGCGTAGGGCGAGGAGCAGAGCAAAGTTATTGTATATTAATGACAGGTAAAAAACTTGGAGAAGATGCCAGAACTAGAATGCAAGCGATGACGCAAACCAATGATGGGTTTAAACTATCAGAAATCGATTTAAAACTACGAGGTCCAGGAGATTTAATGGGGACGCAACAAAGCGGTGTTTTAGATTTGAAAATCGCTGATTTAGTTAAGGATAATCAATTATTAAAAACGGCGAGGAGTTATGCACAACATATTGTTAAAAACGATCCTGGTTTTGAACATCCGGAGCATCAAGTTTTAATTTCAACTTACAATCAACTGACTAAAGGAAAAACAATCTGGAATTACATATCATAAATGGTATGAGTAGCTTGCTGTCAGCCATAATCGGTTTCTAAAACCTGAAACGAGATAATCATCAGTTCGCCAATCTAATCCGATTTCAAAATCACTTTTTGAATTAATCAAAAAACCTAAGCCTAAATAAACTCTATTTTCAAAATCATCAGATTGAGACTCTCTGATATAAAGTGTTTCAAGAGATGCCGCGAGATATTTGTCACCAGCAGCCAGGGCTTCTTCTTTAAATTTGAAAACAGTTTTGACACGATACCTGAATCTAAACTTTGGTTTTTCATCAGAAAAAGTTTGATCCGTTCGTAAACGATGACTTATAGGTAAGCTAGCAATTGTTTTTTTAAAGGAAAACTGTTGTGTCGTTCTATGGTAATAGCGATGACCTTCTTTAACTCTGAATAGATAACCTACACCAACCGAAGATTTTTCAGAAGTGATGAAACCTAAAATATTTTGAATATCAAGTTTATTAAATTGAAGTTTAGAATCATCTTCTTTATTATAGAAAATTTCTTGTAACTCAAAGCCATGTTTGACGAAAACACGTTCAGATAATTTATAATCTAAATTAAATTCAGGAATTACACCTATTGAAAATCTCTGTTGTGCTTGCATTTGAGAATGACTTAAAGCGAAAAAAGCAGTAAGGATTATAAAATACTTGATGAGATTTACTGAATTCATAAAAAATAATTACAAAAGATGCATTTAATTTTAGTTTTACAAAAAGCAAGCAATTTAAGATTCTAATTGATATAAATGAGATGAAAACACTTTTTCATTTAACTATAATTGTCAAAAATAAAATACTTTAAATCTTGCTTAATTCAATGCTGCAAAATAAATCAATTTTGAGCTAATGCTTGACGACTCTTGTATCTTTTTTAAGAATTCTATCAGGAAATTTTACTTATAATTGCAAGATTATTTATCTTCAATTCATGCTCTCAGAATTTCAACAACATCTATCTGATCAATTTTCGGAATTAAAAAAATCTTCTTTTTTGATTGCTTGTAGTGGAGGCGTGGATAGTATGGTTTTGACAGATTTATGTTTAAAAAGTCATTTAGATTTTGCTTTGGCACATTGCAATTTTCAGCTTAGAGAAATTGAAGCTGATAAGGATGAAGCATTTGTCAAAGATTATGCACTTCAAAATGGTATCAATTTTTTTAATAAAACTTTTGATACACATGCTTTTGCTGAAAAAGAAAAACTTTCTATTCAAGAAGCAGCAAGGGAATTGCGTTACACTTGGTTTAAAGAATTGTTGAAAAATACCAAGTATGATTATCTCATCACAGCGCATCACCTTAACGATTCCATAGAAACTTTCATGATTAATTTATTTCGCGGAACTGGATTAGCTGGGCTGACAGGAATACCAAATAAAAATGATAAAATCTTAAGGCCTCTATTGGTTTTCTCACGAGCGCAAATTGAAGATTATGCCAATAAGAATGAATTAAAATGGAAAGAAGATATCACGAATGCTTCAACAAAATACGTTAGAAATGCAATTCGGCATGAGGTAACACCTATTTTGGAAAAACAAACGCCTCAATTATATGCGTCTTTCTTAAAAATCTTTGATCATTTAAAAGCAGACCAAAACCTATTAAACGATTACATTTCTCAAATAAAAACTGAGGTTTGTATTGAAGATGGACAAAAGCTCAAGATTTCAATTAAAAAATTAGAAACTTATACAAACAAGAAAACAATTTTATTTCATTTATTAAAAGATAAAGGTTTTAAAGCTTGGGATGATATAGTCGATTTACTTTCTGCAGAAACTGGAAAATTCAAAAAAAGTCAAACACATCTTCTGATGAGAGACGGAGAGTTTTTAAGCTGCAAAAAGTTAAATAAAATGTCTGAAATTAATAAATCTTATCAACTTGATAATTTAACGGATAAAGTCAGCTTTGAAGCAGGTCAGATTTTGTTTGAAAAAGCAGATTTTAACTTAAAAAACAATCCAGAGCATGCGCTTATTAATCCTAAAAAACTTAATTTTCCACTTTTTCTAAGAAAAACTAAAAGTGATGATAAATTTTCACCACTTGGAATGACATCTCGAAAGAGAGTTTGGGATTATTTGAAAGATAAAAAAGTTTCTGTTTTAGATAGAAAAGAACAATGGGTATTGACTGATCAATCAAATATTATTTGGGTAGTTGGTCATCAAATAGATGAAAATTATAAAGTGTTAAATACAGATCAAAAATGCATAAAAGTAGTTTTAGTAAAGCCTTAAGGCGAATGTTTTTATTCACCTTTTTAGGTGTCATGTTTAGTGCAAATGCACAATTTGGTAGTAACCCAGGAGGCGAGGTAAATCCGATTAGCTTTTCAACGGAAGTTGAAAAAGATTCTGAGGATGTTTACATCGTTAAGGTTACAGCAAACTTAGTTGACGGATGGCATTTACCATCACAACGTTTATTAAAAGAAGGTGAACTAGGACCAGAACCAACCGAGTTAAATTTTTCTTTTGAAGGAAATGAAGCTTATGAAATTATAGGTGAAACTTCAGAACCAAAGGGAATAGAAGCTTATGATGAAATTTTTCAAACGGATTTAAAATACTTCTTAGAGTCAGTCACTTTTGAGCAGGAAATTAAAGTTCTTGAAGGAAGTGAAAAGCTTAACCTAGAAATTCTTTTCTCTGTTTGTGATGATGAAAAATGTTTACCACAAGATCAAAAGTATTATACTTATGAAGTTGTTGATGGAGCCTTAACTCTTGTTGATAATGAAAAAGTTGAAATTACTGAAGCTGATTCTGAACTTAAGAATGAGCTTAAAGTTGATATTAAAAATACCAAATCATTTTCTAAAGATTTAGAAAGAAGTGAAGAAGAATCTTCAATATGGACAGTGTTTTTCTTAGGATTTATTGGAGGTTTCATCGCTTTATTGACACCATGTGTTTTTCCAATGATTCCTTTGACGGTTTCATTTTTTACAAAAAGTGCAACAAATAAACGTGTTGGTATGATGAATGCTATTCTTTATGGTGTATTCATTTTTGCAATTTATGTTTTGTTGAGTTTACCTTTTCATTTGTTAGACTCTGTTAACCCTGAGATTCTTAATAATATTTCAACAAACACAACTTTAAACATCATTTTCTTTGTGATTTTTATGGTGTTTGCCTTTTCATTTTTTGGTTATTATGAAATCACTTTGCCAAACTCTTGGAGTGATAAGTTAGATCAAAAAGCAACAAGTGTTGGTGGAATTATTGGTATTTTCTTTATGGCATTGACGCTGGCTATTGTCTCTTTCTCATGTACAGGTCCAATTTTAGGATCTTTATTAGGAGGTTCACTTTCAGCAAGCGGCGGCGCAATGTTATTGAGTTTTGGAATGGCAGGATTCGGTTTAGCATTAGCCTTACCTTTTGCATTGTTTGCTTTATTCCCTAATTGGTTAAATTCATTACCAAAAAGTGGAGGTTGGTTAAATACAGTTAAAGTTGTACTTGGATTTTTAGAAGTTGGATTAGCATTTAAATTCTTATCAAACGCTGATTTAGTTGAAAATTGGGGCTTTTTAAAACGTGAAATTTTCATCGGAATTTGGGTTGTCGTCGGAATTTTATTAACTCTTTATTTATTTGGTAAAATTAGATTTCCACATGATGGACCAAAACAACCTTTATCTAAAGGTAGATTAATGATTGCTACAGTTTGTTTAGCATTTACAGTTTATTTATTACCTGGTTTAACAAATACATCATATGCCAACTTAAAATTATTAAGTGGTTTCCCGCCGCCATTATTTTACAGTCTTTATCCATCAGATGCAAATGAGGGTAACGGTCCATTGGGTTTAGAAGCCTATCATGATTTTGAAACTGGTGTAGCGGCTGCAAAAGCTCAAAACAAACCGATATTACTTGACTTTACTGGCTGGGCATGTGTTAACTGTCGTAAAATGGAAGAGCAAGTTTGGAGTGTTCCTGAAGTTTATGAAACAATAAATGACGAGTACATTTTGATCTCTCTTTATATCGATGAAAGAAAAGAATTATCTGAAGATGAGAAGTTCACAATTGAGCGTGAAAATGGAACTGTAAAGTATATTCGTACAGTAGGAGATAAATGGGCGACTTTTCAGACGCTTAATTTTAAAAATAATTCTCAGCCATTTTACTCATTATTGTCACCAGAGCTTGAACTCTTAAACTCGCCTTCAGGTTATGAATCAGATTCTGATGAATATCTTGCATGGTTAAGAAAGGGTGTTGAGAATTTTAATAAATCATAAGTAGATTTTTTAAAACCTTAATAGCAATTACAAAAAGCGACTTCTTGATGAGGTCGCTTTTTTTATGGTCGATTAATTTGCATTAAATATTATTTCAAAGAAGTACTGAAAGCGTTATGTTTTGAAGAATGTGTTTTTACTAAGTAGGATATAAATAAGAGACTCAAGAGTAATATCTTTCACATTTATAATCTTCTTTATGACTTCGATATTATACTCAAAAAAACCATTTAAGATGTTATTCTTAAATGGTTATAAAAATTTTGAGGCTTGTGCTTAATGCTATTCTTCTCGAAGTTCTATAAGGTCTTTTAACTCTTTTCCATACAAAGATTTCTTGACTTTACGATTTAATGTTTTGTAAATCGTATCTAGGTATTTCACATTGGCATCATAGATTTCTGCGACAGTGACATAAGGTGCAACTTCTAAATCTTTATTATTGACAGCAAAATTGACTGTATAAAGATATTTTCTTTTAAGAAGAGAATTATATTGCTTAGTTAAGCTATCAATCTGCTTGATGTCATTCTCGTTAGTTTCATCTAGCTTTAAACCAGCAGCAATCAGATCAAGGTTTTTATTATTAAACTTATCTATCATCTCATTGTACTCTTCGTACTTCAAATGATTGTTAGAGATTGTTTTGATTTTTACTTTGTTTGAGAAGTTTTTCATTTTAGTCTGAATGTCATAATCACCAGTTTCAGCAAAAAACTTGATGATCTCTTGATTTTCGTCACCACTGTTATCGTCTAACCTCAAAAACATAATTTGCGGTTCATCAATGTGAGCTTCAAAATTAAAGTGCGCGTCTCCATTTATCTTCAGAGAATCTACACTTTGAAAACTAGAATCAGCATATTTTTCTAAAAATAACTGTCCTTTTTTTAAACCATCAACATAACCTGTGACATTCAAATTAGAATTTTTTGAAGATTCGCAAGAAATGATCAGAGACAAGGTAAGTAAGCTAAATAGTATTTTTTTCATGAGTAATATGTGAGTTATAAATTAGATGCGCCTTCCATTAAAAAGGTCGTTAATAAAGCAGCATAAGTACCGACAACATAGCCAAATACAGCAAGTAAAACACCAACACTTGCTAGTGATGGGTGAAATGCACTTGCAACAACTGGAGCAGAAGCGGCACCACCAACATTTGCTTGACTTCCAACTGCCAAAAAGAAATAAGGCGCTTTAATCAGTTTAGCGACCAAGATCAATAAACCAGCGTGTATAGCCATCCAAACTAAACCAATAAGGATTAAGCCAGGGTTTTCAAAAACCATACTTAAATCCATTTTCATACCAATAGTTGCTACTAAAAAATAAATAAAAACACTTCCTAAAGTACTGGCGCCAGCACCTTCATATTTTTTGGCTTTTGTGAAAGATAAAGCCACTCCAATAGTTGTGGCTATTGTAATCATCCAAAAGAATTTAGATGTAAATGAAGATAAAGAGGATGATTTATCATTGAAGACATCAAAATTTGTCGTCAAATATGATGAAATTCCATCAGCACCCCAGTGTGCAATCCCGACAGCTGTAAAAGCAATACCTAACATCACCATATAATCTGTTAGATTAGGTTTGCGAGAAACGCTTTTTGTGTAGTTTGTCACGCGTTCTTTTAAATTTTCAATAGCTGTTGTATCAGATTTTAACCATTTGTCAATCGCATTTTTTCGACCTATTCCTAAAAGAATAATCGCCATCCATAGATTAGCAACAACGATATCAACGAGCACCATTCCGCCATATTTTTCAGGATTATATTTAAAAATTTCTAACATTGCGGCTTGGTTAGCACCACCGCCAATCCAACTCCCTGCCAATGTTGATAAGCCTCTCCAAACAGCATCAAAACCTTGCCCACCAACAGTTTCAGGAGAGAATGTAGAGATGATGAGTATCGCTAAAGGACCACCGATAACGATACCGACTGTTCCTGTAAAAAATATAATTAATGCTTTAAAGCCCAGATTTTTTATCGCTTTTAAATCAATGCTAATTGTCATTAAAACAAGTGAAGCTGGTAAAAAGTAACGACTCGAGACATGGTATAGATTAGAAGTAGAATCATCAATAATTCCTAGAGAATTAAAAATTGCAGGAATTAAATAACACATTAATAAAGCAGGGACAAATTTGTAAAATTTAGCCCAGAATCCTATTTTTTTGGATGATGTAAAAAAAATAAGCCCAATACTGAGCATCAAAATACCTAAAACAATCGCATCATTGTTAAAATAAGCAGAAGGGTTATCCATAATTAATATCTAAAATTTAAAAATAAAATTAAAATTCAACACTACTAAAATTAATTGGAACTAGCATGTAGTTTGATGAATTTTTCGATGTCATCAATGAGCTTTTGTGCAACAGGATGCTCAGGATCATTGTATGATTCCATATTGGCTTGTTGCCCGCTAACTATTTTTAAAACATGATTCATATCTTCAATAATCAGTAACTCAGAGTTTTTTGCAGATTTATGCAGATCTTCTGCATCAGAAACAGGGACTTGAAGATCTCTATAGCCATTGATGACCAAAATTGGTAAGTCATTTAATTTTTCTATTTCTTCAGAAGGATCATATTTCATATAATTAAGAATGAATTTTCGATTCTGTTTTGCAAACATAGATGAGATTACTGGATTATCCATGCCAACTAATTCTGAATTATTTTGAAGTCTTTTAAAATTGTCTTTGACTTGATCTAACAATTGTGGCATTTGTTTTTCTATTTGTTCAATAATAATATCGTCCGCGGATCTCGACGTGCCAGCAAGTGATATTAATGAAGCTACTTTCTCTTTTTGTGCCGCTAATATCGCAACTAATGAACCTTGACTGTGACCAATAAGATGTATGTTAGAGTAACCTTTATTTTTGAAATACTGAATGATTTCTATTTGATCATTAACAAAATCATCAAATAAAGTTGTTTCGTTTATATTTTGATCTCGTAACATTTTTACACTTCGCTTATCGTATGTAAATGTGCTTATTCCTTTATTGTTAAGCGCTTCATAAAGCATTTTACTGTGATCACTTTTTAGTCCAGATCCGTTTCCATTACGATCTGTAGGACCAGATCCTTGTATTAAAATTGCTAGAGGAGCATTATTATCAATTTTCACAAAAGTCCCTTCAATAAATTGATTGATTTCTAGCGTTTCAGTTTGCGCAGAAATTTTTGTTATGAGACAAAGAAAAATTATAAGTAGAAAGTGTTTCATTTTTTTAGATTTTATTATGTAAAAATATAATTAAAGTCTCCATCGTCATTATATATTTGAAAAAAAATAATTTAAAGATGAAGTACTTATTATTATTGATGTTTTTAGTTCAATTCACAAATGTCAAAGCCAGTGAAGATTGGGGTCAAAATGGTCATAGAGTTATTGGTGAAGTGGCAGAGCAAAATTTATCTAAAAAAGCTAAAAGAAAAATTAACCGCTTGCTTAAAGGTGATGGATTAGCTATGATTTCTACTTATGCCGATGAAATTAAAAGCGATTCAAAGTACGATGAATTCAAAGCTTGGCATTATGCGAATGTTGATTTTGACATAACATATAATGAGTCTGAAAAAAATGAACAAGGTGATATTGTTATTGGTATCAATAAATGTGTATCCATATTAAAAGATAAGTCTACTTCAGAAGAAGATAAAATCTTTCATCTTAAAATGTTGGTTCATTTAATAGGAGATATGCACCAACCTTTGCATTTTGGATTGAAAGAGGATCGTGGAGGAAATGATTTCAAAGTTAAATGGTTTTATAAAAAATCAAATATTCACCGTGTTTGGGATACTCAAATGATTGAAAGTTACAAAATGAGCTACACGGAGTTAACAGATAACCTTCCAGTATTGTCAAAAGCTCAAACAAAATTTGTTGAATCTGGTGAAATTGTAGATTGGGTAGAAAGCACAAGAGACTTAACTAAAAGGATTTATGCCGAGACTGAAGAAAACACTAATTTAAGTCACAGATATATGTATAACTGGTTTGATGTCGTCAGAATGCAACTTAAAAAAGGAGGTCTTCGATTAGCAACGATCCTTAATGATATTTATGGATAATCTTTTTAGATTTAGAGATTTTGTTGTGAGTGATATGCTTTTGTCTAGAAGACTTAAATCGATTCACATCATCTGATCTTAATTTTTGATGTTTAGCGCTTCTTCCTTGAACGCGTTTGCGCCACATTCTAAAGCTTGAAGCTTTCATGTGTTTGCGCATTAATTTAATAACATCACTTTCATCAACACCAAATTGAAAGTGAATAGCTTCAAATGGCGTGCGGTCTTCCCACGCCATTTCTATTATCCTGTCAATTTCTCTTTCTGTATATTCTTTTGTCATAATTATATATAAATGTAAGCCCACCAAATCAAGAAGAATTGAAGTGGGATTCTTAATATTAATATCCATTGCGGAATACCTCTTGACGTTTTCTTGTTTCTCAACATATTAAAATGAACAATTAAGAAGATGAGAAGCATCAATATGATACCTATCGCTGATATGGCTCTAGTTTGACTAAATAGCAAACCAATAGCTAAAATGATTTCAGCCAAACCTGCTAACAAATTCAGTATTGATTTCTGAGGAAGAAAGTCAGGAATAATCGGCATATACATTTTGGGTTTGATAAAATGCATGGCGCCAGCAAATGCATATATAATAGACATAAAAATTAAACCTGTATCCATAGTCTACTAAGCTATAAAAAATTAAAACATGAAAGTAATTAGTATTAAAAAATTATATTAAGATTTAGAAATGTTGGTATTTTATGAGAAGCAAAATTCAATATTATTTTTTTTTAATATATTTCCATTTCTAACCCTTTGATTTTCTATTGTTTAAAATTTATTTTAAATTTCTTTAAAATATTTCATTGTTTAGATGAAAAAAGGTTGTAGTTTTGCACCCGCAATAACGCATTGCACGATCATTGAGAGTAGGGTGTTTG